>JAPLIE010000167.1 GCA_026389265.1 Cyanobacteriota bacterium
ATAGTTGGGGGGCAGCCCCCTGCGAAAATAGCGCGATGCCAGGTAAAACTTTCCCCACCACCTCTGATATCGATCATGAGGTGGAAACGTGTCGAGAGGACACGATCAAAAGACCACCCTTAGGGGTGGTTTTTTTGTGCCTGTAGGCCTGAGATGCTGTGGCAGTGAGTTGAGTTCCTGTGTCTAGTTGTTGAGCCGAAGTGGGGCTCAATCCGATCTGCATGGAATCAAGTTTGTCAGTGCTGGAGCTTGAGGAGGATTTCGTGGAAGTCGTTGATGGTCGGATAGTAGGTACTGAGTTCTTTCACCTTGTCTGTTTTGCGCTGGCTGCAGACGACCTGGAGCCCACTCTGGCTAGCTGCCTGGAGTTCAGAGTCTGAGTCGCTTACAAACAGGATGGCCTGGGGTGCGCATCCCATTGCCTCAGCAATCAGATTGTAGCTGCTGGGCTTGTGTTTAGAGCCCGTATGGGTATCGAACCAGTAGCTAAACAGGTAGCGCAGATCGCCGTGGTTGCTGTACTGGTAGATCAACTGTTGTGCTGCGATCGATCCGCTGGAATACACGGCAAGGACAAGGCCCTTCTGCTGCCATCGCCTCAGGCTTGGGGGCACGTCGTCAAACAGGGGACCAACCAGTTCACCTCTTGCATAGCCTTCTGCCCAGATCTTGCCCTGAAGATCCTTCAATGGTGTCACCTTGCGATCGCAGCGAATCAGAAACTTCAGGTAGGGGAGGATCTTCCCCACGCCACTCTGCTGGGCGCACTGCTCGGAGTGGATGAGGAGATTCCTGGCCTCCTGATCGGTGTCCTGCTGCCAGAGAGTCTCGAGTTCTTGGATCAACGCTCGGATGTTGGCCTCCTGCTGATGGGTCTCTAGGTAAGGAGCGAGGTTGGCGCTGGCGTAGGGGAATAGGGTCTCGGCCACATAACTGACCGGGCAGGTGGTGCCTTCGATGTCGAGCAGCACATGGCTGACCCCCTCCCACAGAATCTCTTGCATCGCTTTAGCCTCCCTGCCCCAGGTTGGCTGGCGCTGAGCCCGAGCCTCGCTCCACCAGGGACTCCAGCAGGAGTTGACGCCACCGCTGCTCCAGCAGAAACTCGAGGATCTCCAGATGGCGACGGGCCTCGCTCAGCTCCTGCCCCCAGGCATAAAGGCCATGGCCGGCGATCAGCAGTCCTGCGGGAGCCCTGCCCAGGTGGGGAGCGGCCCTGAGGCTGAGTCTGGCGAGATCCTGGTCGTTCGCCAGAACCGGAATCCGCACCTCGCTCCGGTGGGTGCGGATCCCGGCAATGCCCTTCAGCATTTCGAGGTTGCGCACCTCGAGATAGGCGACTCCATCCTCACCACCGGCCTCCTCAAAGCCCCCTGCCTCGGCCTGGGATGATCGAGACCCCGTTCTCGTTTGGAGTTT
Source organism: Cyanobacteriota bacterium (assembly GCA_026389265.1). Lineage (GTDB taxonomy): Bacteria > Cyanobacteriota > Cyanobacteriia > PCC-6307 > Cyanobiaceae > Cyanobium. The sequence continues at coordinate 1,420 of JAPLIE010000167.1, forward strand.
CTGGACTCCATCTCGTTCCTCCTGGAACTCCGAGGCTGCCTTGGTGGTTTGCGCTGCCAGCGAGGATCGCGCCGCCCACTCCCAGCTCCATTGGGATAGCAAGGTACCGGCCTGGGAGTGGGTATGGAGCACGGCACCAGCCCCCGTTTCCTTCACGATGGCGAGATGGAGCAGGGTTTCGGCGCTGGCCCTGCCGCTTCCAAGGCAGACCTGGCCTTCGCCATCCACCACGATCAGCTCCTGCGGCTGCACCCTGCCCTTGTCCACGCCACTGGGCGCCATCAGCAGCATCAGGGGCTTGCGCAAGAGCACGCAGCTGAAATTGCCCCCGGTGCCATCACACCACCCCCGCTGATGAATGGCGGCCATCGCCGCGCAGAGTTCCTCCCTGAGCCTGCCTTCTTCGCCCTGGCTCAGCCCAGGCCCACGGACTCCCTCGGTTGGTTCGGGGCCGTTCGGTTCACCCGCTGGCCTCCCACTCTCACCTTCCAAGGAGAAGGTGGCGGCGGCGTTGCTGTTTGGCGAGGGCACGGGGGGCACGGCGGTTCGGTGCGCACGGGGCAAAAATCGGCACGGAGCGCGGCTCCCCAGGCAAAAAACAGGCTAGGCGGCGAGCGGTTAAGCCACCGAAAGTGTTCGATGCAGCCCACCCTTGGCTGACCGAAGGCCTCACCGAGGCGGCCCATCGGCATCACCTCCCCAGCGAATGTCACAGGACTTTCACGTCTGGCAGCAGGGGCACCAATGGGTGCTGCGCCCGGCAAGCCGATCGCGCATCAGGGGGGTTCCGCAGCGGCGACAGGGCAGGCCGCCTCGCCTATAGACCCAGGCCTGGCCGCCATAGTTGCCGTTGGTGCCCGTGAGATCCCGGAAGTCGCTGAAGGTGGTGCCACCGGCCCCGATGCTGGTCTGCAGGATCTCCACCACCGCCCCCCGCAGCCGCTCCAGCCTTTGGCTTCCCAGTCTGCCACTGACGGTCTGGGGGAGGATTCCGGCGGCAAAGAGGGATTCATCGGCATAGATGTTGCCGATGCCCGCCACCAGGGATTGGTCCAGCAGCGCACTCTTGATCGGTCTCCGGGATCCTTGCAGCTTTCCCTGGAGGTAGGGGGTGCTGAAGCCAGGTTCAAACGGCTCCGGTCCCAGCCTCGCCAGCCCGGTGATCACGCTCTCCACGGCTCTCCCGGGCGGTACGAACCACATCTGGGCAAAGCTGCGGGTGTCGATGAAGCGCAGCTCTGCGCCGCTCTGCTCCCAGATCCTCACGCGCGTGTGTTGACCGGGATCGGGATCTCCTGGGCCGCTCCCGGCCCCTTCGGGAGCCTCAAGCCACAGGAATTGGCCGGTCATGCGCAGGTGCACCCCCCAGATCCCCGCCGGCTGACCATCGGGATGGCGCAGCTCCGCCAATAGGTACTTGCCACGGCGGCCCCATTGCTCGATCCTGCAACCCTCCAAAGCCAGGCGAAACAGGGCCGGATCGGGGGGCGCGGCGATCGCCCGGTTACGAAGAACCTCAACCCTGGCAATCAAAAAATCCTGGGTCTGACGCTGCAGACCCAGGCGAACGGTTTCGACCTCGGGCAATTCAGGCACGGCGAGGTCGTCGGGTATTGAGGGCTCGATGCCGAAAGGCTATGGACGGAGGCCTCAGGCCTTCTCGAGCTCGCTCTCAGCGAAGTTGTTGGTGTTGAGGCCGCCTTCGGTGCCGCTGATGCCGGTGTAGTTCACCTTGTCGAAGCGCACCACAACCGGGTAGCGGATGCCGGAGGTATCGACGGAGGCCACGGTGCCCACGTCGTTGAACCAGTAGGACTCGGGGCGCTTGATGCGCACTTTGTCGCCGCGGGAGATGGCCATCGCTGCTGCGTTTGATCGGGTGGCTTTCGGCCTGACCCTACCGGTGTTGGGCGGCCTACGACTCGGGGACGTCACGATTCGTCGTTTGCCATCCGTTCCGCAGCCCTGGTTGAACTGGAGGCGTTGTTCCTTCCCGGGGCCAGCGGATCGGGGGGGGCACGGCGGCGGCTGTCCTCGGGCTGCGCCGGCTCGTCACCGAGGACTGTGTGGCCTGCGCCGTTGTGGTGCCCTTGAAGGATGCCTGGCTGAATCACAACACTCGACAGCGACATGATGCCGACCTGGGGCTTGATGGCTGGCTTGGGCATAACGAGTGAATGACGGTCATTGCAGGACCTGCAGTCAGGCGGCAGGCCTGGCAAAGGCTGTGCTCACTTGGCGGCGGAAGCCTGACGGCCTGAGGGCCATCTCCCGCCTTCGGGACGGTTGCGGTGGTGAGGGGGGGCGGAGGGGGACCTTGCTACGAAAGGGCGTGGCAACATCCCCTTCCCTTCCTGCCGCGCTCCCATGGTCTCCACCGAGGCTCCCATGCTCAGCCTCGATCTGCCCGATCCCGGGCAAGACGACATCAGCACCATGGAGTTTCTGGCTCGCCTGGAGGAAGCCTGGGCGGTGTGCGACCGCTTTGATCTTCAGACCGAGATCTGGCGCGGCCGCATCCTGCGGGCGGTGCGGGACCGCGAGAAGCGGGGCGGCGAGGGACGGGGCACAGGGTTCCTGCAATGGCTGCGGGAGCGGGAGATCAGCAAGACCCGCGCCTACACCCTGATCCAGCTGGCCGATTCGGCCGACAACCTGGTGGGCGAGGGGCTGCTGGAGCCCGACAGCGTGAATCAGTTCTCCAAGCGGGCCTTTCTGGAAACGGCCCAGGCGGAGCCGGAGGTGCAGCAGATGATCAGTGAGGCCGCCAACGGTGGCCTGCCGATCACCCGCAAGCAGGTGCGGCGGCTCTCGGATGAGTTTCTGGCCGCCACCAGCCCCCTGCTGCCTGAGGAGATCCGCCAACGCACCGCCGAGAACCTGCTGCCCCCCCGGGCCGTGGCCCCCCTGGTGAAGGAGCTGGCCCGCCTCCCGGAGGAGCAGCAGGACGATCTGCGCCGGGTGCTGCGGGACGATCCCGAGCTCGAGCGGGTGAAGGATGTGACCCACACGGCCCGCTGGCTGCACCGCGCCGCTGAGGCCAGCCTGGCCGTGCGCGCCTTCCAGCAGGGGCACCTGGATTTCGAGAAGGCTCTCCAGGAGGCGCAGCGGCTGGATGCCCTGGGTCTCCTGGCCGATGCCGTGGGTCAGGCCCAGGCCCTTGAGAGCGCCGTGCTCAAGCTCCACACCAGTTGGCGCCGGCTCGGTGGCCTGCAGGAACGCCTCTGGGTGGAGAGCGGCAGCAGCACCCCCCACCTCCGGGAGCTGCTCACCGCCCTCCAGAGCCTCAGCGGCAGCACCCTGCGGGTGTCCCTCGGCGAGCTGGCGGGGGGCAAGCGGCTGCGGCTGCAGCTCGTGGAGGAGGCCCCGGACCGCCTGGAGGCGCCACCGCTGCCCTCGCGGGACACGCCGCTGCCCTCGCGGGAAGGCGGCGATGGGGCTCCCCGCTGACCCCCCGGGCCCTTTGACTCCGGGCCGGGGCGATCAGGGCCTCGGGCCTGGCCAGTTCGCTGATCGCTTCGACGCAGCGCTGCAACTGCCGCTCCTCGCCGAGCAGCCCTTCGACTAAGGAGCGGTTGTCGGGCGCCCCGCGGGTCGGGCGGAACGGCGGGAGCGCTCCAGCTGAGGTTCCCGCTGGCCGCCGGGGGGCACCTCAGGCGCCGCCACCCCTGGCGCGGGTAGGGTGCCAGGTACACCAGGGATGGGGGCTGACGGTGCCGGACGATCCGCTCGCCCAGGCGCTGCAGCGACACTTTGGTTGGGAGAGCTTCCGGCCGGGCCAGCGGGCCGTGGTGGAGGCGCTGCTGGCCGGCCGTGACTGCCTGGCGGTGCTGCCCACCGGGGCTGGCAAGTCGCTCTGCTATCAGCTGCCGGCCCTGGTGCGCCAGGGGCTGGTGGTGGTGGTCTCACCTCTGGTGGCCCTGATGCAGGACCAGGTGAGCCAGTTGCAGCGCCGTGGCATCGCGGCCGCCTGCCTGCACCGGGGGCTACCCCCCCAGGAGCGCCGCCAGCTGCTGGAGCGCCTGCGGGATCACCGCCTGCGCCTGCTCTATCTGGCCCCGGAGCGGCTGCAGGCGGAGGCCACCCGCCAGCTGCTTGAGGATGTGATCGAAGCGGGTCAGCTGGTGGCCCTGGCGGTGGACGAGGCCCACTGCATCAGCGCCTGGGGTCACGATTTCCGGCCCGACTACCGGCGTCTGGGCCAGCTCCGTTCCCTCTGCCCCGGGGTGCCCCTGGTGGCCCTGAGCGCCACGGCCGGGCCCCAGGTCCGGGCCGACATCATCCGCCTGCTCCAACTCCGCAGCCCGCTGGTGCAGGTGCGTTCGGCCCGCCGCCCCAACCTCAGCTACGGCATGGCCCTGCGGCCCGCCGATCCCCTGCCCCAGGTGCTGGAGGCGGTGCGTGGGGCGAGGGGCGCCGTGCTGATCTATGCGCGCACCCGTCGCTCGGTGGAGCAATGGGCCACCCGGCTCGGGGGGGCCGGCATCGAGGCGATCGCCTATCACGCCGGTCTCGATCCCGAAAGCCGCCAATTGGCGCTGCAGCATTTCCAGGACCACCCCACGCCGGTGCTGGTGGCCACCGTGGCCTTCGGCATGGGAGTGGATCGCCCCGATGTGGGTCTGGTGCTCCATCTCGATCTGCCGGCCAGTCCCGAGGGCTACCTGCAGGAGTCCGGCCGCGCCGGTCGCGATGGCCTGCCGGCCCGCTGCCTGGTGCTCTTCGATCCGGCCGACAGGGTGAGCCTGGGCTGGGCGATCCGCTCCTCGGGGCAGCTGGGACCGGAGGCCCTCCAGGAGGCGGAACGTCTGCGTCAGGAACAGGCCCAGCGGCAACTGCGCCGCATGGAGGCGGTGGCGGAGGGAGACAACTGCAGGGAGCAGGCCCTGCTGCTGGCGGTCGGGGAACTGGTGCCCCCCTGCGGCTGCTGTGACAACTGCCTGCGGGACTCCCGCGCCACCGACTGGTCGGCTCAGGTGGAGATGGTGCTCCAGGCCTTGGAGGCTCGCCGGGGGCGGGATCTGCGCAGCCTCGCCGAACAGCTGGCGGCAGGCTCCGGCCTCGACCAGGAGCGCTGGGCCTGGCTCGCCCGCCGCCTTGTTCAAGAAGAGCTGCTCAGCGAGAGCGACGACGGTTCCCAGAGGCTCTGGCTGCGTCCTGTTGCCGAGCACTACCTGCGGGATCCCTGGCCCCTGCACTGGGCGGCTTGAAGGGTCCGGTTTGCTGCGGGGCCCGCTAGGCCCTACGGATCAGTGCCGAGCCTTAATGGGCCTGATTCGGATCAGCCCCGGCTGCTGCAGAGATCGTTGACCAGCCGCCGCTCAAAGTCGGCCTGGGGATCATCCCAGGTGCGCCAGTCGCCGGCCGCGCTGGTGGCATTCATCTTGCGGGCGCCGCAGTTGATCGCCAAGTAGAGGGTGTCGCCCTTGGCATTGAGGATCGGTGCCACCAGGCTGCCGCCCATCGGTTGCCAGTTCGACCAGTCGACCTGGAGGGGGCCGTAGCGGCGCCAGCTGCTGGTAGCCACCGCAGTGGCTGGCGCGCTGGCCTGGGTGGCGGTCGCCGCCGCTGTTCTGGTTTGAGGGGCCACGGGGCGGGGATTGAGGCTCGCTGCTGCCGTGCTCGGGCGGGGTGTGGGCACCGCAGCCGCCACCGGGGTGATGGCTGCGATCGGGGTGCTGGCGGCAGCCGTGGCAGCGGCGATCGGGGTTCTGGCCACTGGGGTCGCGCGGACCGGAGCTGCCACCGCAGGGGCTGGTGCGCTGGCTTGGCTGGCGGTCGTCGACGAGGCGGCTGGCCAGGCGGCGGCGCTGGCTGGGGCGATGCTGCTGGCGATGGCGGTCGCCTGGGTGACCACCGGTTGGCTGGCCTTCGGCACTTCGGCTGCCGCGACGGCTTCCGGCCGGGGAGCGGCGGCCTGGACCGGCCGCTCCCGGGGGGCTGAAGCCGGGGTCGGCCGGGGGGCGGCAGCCTCCACGGGGCGGGGCCGGGGCGCCGCTGGTGCCCCCTTGAGCTTGAGCTGGGTGCCCACCTCCACGTGGTCGGGATCGTTGATGGCATTGATCGCCACCAGGCGACTCATTGGCACCCCATAGCCTTCGGCGATCGCCGAGAGGCTTTCGCCGGAGCGCACCACGTGCATGGTGGCGCCCTTGCGGAACGGGTTTGGTGCGGGGGCTGTCGCCACCTTGCCGGTCACCTTGAGGGTCTGCCCCACCTCGACGTGGTCGGCCCGGCTGAGACCATTGAGAGCGATCAGCTGGTTGAGGCTCATGCCCTGACGGACGGCGATGTCCGAGAGGGTGTCGCCCTCCCGCACGGTCAACCGGCCGGTGGCCACGGCGCCACCTCCTGAGGCGCTGGTGCTGGAGCCCGCCGGGCCGGGCACCTTCAGCTTCTGGCCCACCTCCACGTGGTCGGCTTTGCTGATGCCGTTCAGCTCCATCAGCCGCTTCATGCTGATGCCGAGCCGGTCGGCGATTTCCGAGAGGGTTTCGCCCGGTTTCACCGTGATCGTTCCGGCCAGGGCCGGCAGCGGCAACACCAGGGCAAGGGCGAGGGCGGCGAGGGAGCGGCGCATGGGCACCCGAACAGGCAATGGCGGCACGTTAAAGGTCCCGCAAGGGCTCGCCCAGCCCCCCTGCGGATGAGTTTCCCGGAATCGGGTCTGGACGCCGCAGCCCTGCAGCAACGGCTAACCCAACAATCGCTTCAGCAGCGCGAGTCGGTTGCCGTAGGGGGGGTAGCGGAAGGGCAGGTCGAAGCGGAAGGGGCGCGCCACCACGCTGCGGCGATGGGAGAAGGTGCGAAAACCGGTTTCGCCGTGGTATGCACCCATGCCGCTGGCTCCCACGCCTCCGAAGGGGAGGTTCACGATCCCGGCCTGCACCACCACATCGTTGAACGCCACGCTGCCCGAGCTGGTGGTGGCCAGGAGGCGCTCCTGGGCCCCGCGGCTGCGGCTGAACAGGTAGAGCGCCAGGGGCTTGGCACCCAGACGGACCCGCTGGAGCGCCTCCTCCAGGTCGGCGACCGTGACCAGGGGCAGCAGGGGGCCGAACAGCTCCTCCTGCATCAGGGGATCGTGATCGGGATCCTCCACCGCGATCAGGGTGGGGCTGATCCGCCGCCGGCCCGGATCGGTCTGGCCGCCCGCCAACACCCGGCCGGCGGCGCCCTCCAGCAGGCCGCTCAGGTGGCCGAAACGCTGCTCGTTCACGATCGCCCCGAGGTCGGGGCTGGTGAGGGGATCGCGGCCATAAAGACGCTCAAACTCCCGCTTGAGCGCCGCCACCAGGGACTCGCGGATCTCGGGCACCACCAGGAGGTGGTCGGGGGCCACGCAGGTCTGGCCGGCATTGAGGCCCTTGCCCCAAGCCAGCCGCCGCGCCGTGACCTCGAGATCGGCGTCAGCGAGCACGATGGCGGGACTCTTGCCGCCCAGTTCCAGGGTCACCGGCGTGAGCTGCTGGGCGGCGGCGGTCATCACAAGCGATCCCACCCGTTCTCCGCCGGTAAAGAAGATGTGGTCGAAGCGTTCCTCCAGCAGCGCGGCCGCCACCTGGCCATCGCCGAGCACCACCTGCACCGTTTCCGGGGCGAAATGGCGGGGAATGAGGCGGGCGATCAGCTCGGCGGTGCGCGGGGCGTGCTCGGAGGGCTTGAGCACGGCCATGTTGCCTGCCGCCAGGGCGCTCACCAGGGGATGGAGGCACAGCTGGAAGGGGTAGTTCCAGGGACCGAGGATCAGCACGCAGCCCAGGGGTTCGCACACCACCCGGGCGCTGGCCGGCTGGGCCCAGGCCGGCAGGCCGATCCGCTGCGGTTGCATCCAGCCGGCCAGATGGCGGCGGGTGTGGGCTAGCTCATGGCGCACCGCCACGAGTTCGAAGTAGGCCTCGGTGGCCGGTTTGCCCAGGTCGGCGGCGAGGGCGGCCATCACCTCCTCCTCGTGCTCGCTGAGCAGGCGGCCGAGGCGGTTGAGTTGGTCGGTGCGCCAGGAGCGGGGCCGGGTATCGCCGCGGCTCACTGCGGCCCGCATGGTGCTGATCGGCACCGCCAGAGCTGCGCTGGGGCCGGCGCCGTGCGCCCTGGCGACGCCGGCGCTGACATCGACGGGCGCTGGGGCGCTGGCGCTGGCGGAGGTGCCGAGGCTCATGGCTGGTATGGAGCGGGATTTCACGCTGGCAGACTTCAGGCCCTGCTGAGGCCCGGGGCAACTGGGAAGCCACCTGGCCGATCGCGGCTGCCGCCGGGGCTCAGCGCGGTGGGCCATCCGCCGGCTGACAGCTGCGGCGGATCACAGCGAGCCGCAGGGCATCGAGATCCGCGGCGCCGGGCCCCTCGAAGGCGAACAGCAGGGCTGAGGCCAGGGGCAGATCACCCCGCTCCATCGCCGCCTCCACCGCCAGGCGCCAGCGGTGCGCATCGCGGCCGAGGCTGGCCAGCAGGGCGTCGCCCCGGGCGAGCTGCCCGGCGGGGGAGCCGATCAGGCGCACCACGGCGTAGGCGGTTGCACCGCCTTCCAGCGGCCGCAGCCGCAGGGTGAGGGCCTGCCAGGGGCGGATCGGCTCCAGGGGCCAGGGAACCGGACCCTCGATCGTGCCGCTGGGGAGCGCTCCGAATCGGGCCCCCGCCGCTGGCCGGGTGCTGCCGGCCGTCGTGCCCTGACGCCACAGCAGGCGGTTTCCTTCAAGGATCTGCAGCTCGCTCAGGGGTTCCACCACGAAGAGGGTGGGCCGGCTCACCGCCACCAGCGCCGCCGGTAGGGGGCCGCCGGGGTCGGTGATCCGGGGCGTGATCACGCAGAGGGAGAGGGCGGCGCCGGCGGGATCCGGCCGGCCTGCCAGGGCGGGAGAGCCCAGCGGCAAGAGGATTGCCAGCCAGGCCAGAGCCAGGGACCGGTGCGGGCGCCAGCCTCGCCAGGCCCGCCTGCAGCGACCCATCGAGGGCGCTCGCTCGGGCCCGAGGCCATGGTCCGAAAATCTGCTCCAACCTCCTGGAGCTTCCCATCCCGATCGTGGCTGCGGCGCCTTGGAGCCTTCGGGGCTGGCGGGTGAGGAATCGCGGGCTTCCAGGCTGGGGAGAATCCGCCGGCGCCCGTTCCGCGATGGTTCACTTCCCGCCACCTGCAGGCGCAGGAGCGCCCTGGCGGCGGGGCTGCTGCGGACCGTGGCCGATCCTTGCTGCGGGCGAATCGGATTCGAGCCGCGTCGATCCGCTTGAGCCTGGAGGCCGGGGAGATGGCGGGGACCTGGGCCCGCCAGCTGGGTCTGTGCCAACCCCCTGGAGCGGTAGCTGAACCGTCTGGCCTACCTGCTCAGCATCGGGGCATGAACATTGCAAACCAAAAGCCTTGTTGGGAGGGTGCCCAGATCACACCTGCGACGTTGGCACCCTCCGGCGGTTTGACACGCCTCAGCTGGGGTCAGTGGTCATGGAAACCATCAGCGCGCATGGATCAGCCAAGCAGGAAATCGCTGGCGGAAATTCCCGCCACGCCTGCAGTTCCAAGCCTGGCGATCAGATAACTGCCCGCCTCCTTGGCATCGTTATAGAACACATCACCACTGGACGTGTTGACGAAGATCCCCGCTGCCGCGCCAAAGGACGCTCCATCCATCCCGGCGCCTTTGAAGAACGACGTGGGCGCCAGGGTATTCCCGACCCCATTGCCCCCAGAAAATGTCAGGCCCTTGATCCCAGCCGCCGAGGCACCAACCAAGCCCTCATCCAAACGATTGGCCAAGATCAAGGCATCATCTTCGAAGGGAGCGCCGATGATGCCATCGTGGTTGCCATCCACCTGGAAGCTTGTTTCCAGCTCCCAGGCCCTGGGTGTATTGAACCCATCGGCGCCGCTGGTGGATTGCAAGTTCCAGTTGGCATCGAGGTTCCAGAGGTGGAGGAAGCTGGAGGTGTTGTTGCGCCAGAGGACCTGGTTGGTGTCGCCGATCTTTTCAGCGGCCAGCATCTCCCACTCGTTGTTGTCGCTGCCGGTCGCGCTGACACCCCAGGGGACAGTGATCTCTTGCCGCATGCCAGCGCCGGTCTCCACGAAGGCAATGCCATCGCCGCGCTTGAGCAGCTTGGTGCTGCCTTGGGCTTCCAAGGTGGTGAAGGGAGCGCCGATGATGCCATCGCGGTTGCCATCCACCTGGAAGCTTGTTTCCAGCTCCCAGGCCTTGGGTGTGTTGAACCCATCGGCGCCGCTGGTGGATTGCAAGTTCCAGTTGGCATCGAGG
>JAPLIE010000053.1 GCA_026389265.1 Cyanobacteriota bacterium
TTATCACAACGGCTCGGTCTGGCCCCATGACAACGCCTTGATCGGCCTCGGGCTGGCCCGCTACGGCCGCACCGCCGACGCGATGCGCATCTTCAGCGGTCTGTTCGACACGGCCCGGGCGATGCCGATGCTGCGGCTGCCTGAGCTCTTCTGCGGTTTTCCCCGCCGGGACGATGAGGGACCCACGCTCTATCCGGTGGCCTGCAGCCCCCAGGCCTGGGCCAGCGGCAGTGTGTTCGGCTTGCTGGAGGCGATGACCGGCATGGCGATCGGCCGCGATCCCGACAGCGACCGGGTGCAGGTTCGCTTTCGCAATCCCGTGCTGCCCCTCCCGGTGAACCTGCTGGAGATCAGCGGGCTGCGGCTTGGGGAGGAGGAGATCGATCTGCAGTTGCATCGCAGTGAGCACGACGTGGGGGTGCTGGTGCGGCGGCGCTCGCCGGGGGTGGATGTGGTGATCCTCAAGTGATGCGGCCTTGATCGCAGCTGAGCTTGTTGCGAGCAACTTGCAAAAAGACCGGGGTCTTGTTTAGGTTGCGAGTCATTCGCAATAGGGCCTCCCGCGCCGCCCTCCCCTCGATGTCCTTCCGCTTCCTGCCCGACCAGCCCATCGCCGTCCTGCGCATGCCCGCCGGCCAGGCCGTGCTGCTGGATCCCGCCGCCCGGGGCAGCCGGGACAGTTGCCTTGAGGTGCTCGAAGGCATCGCCCGGGTGTATTGCCCCTGCGAGGAGACCGAAGGCATGACCCTGGCCTTCCTGCAGCCGGGCGACCAGCTCCGCACCGACCGCCTCTGCAGCGAGGGGGTCTGCGTGGAGGCGCTCACGCCGCTGCTCTTCCGCAGTGACGCCGAGCCGCTGGCAGGTCACGGCTTCGATCCGGTGAATGAATGGACCCTGCAGCTGCTGCGCATCCGCCACCTCGGCAGCGCCGAACAGCGCCTCCATGCCCTGCTGGGGTTGCTGGTGCGGCGCCTGGGCCGCCGCTGCGGCGACTGGTGCGACCTACCCTTCCGCCTCACCCACGAGCGGATCGCCGAGCTGATCGGCACCACCCGGGTCACCACCACCCGGCTGCTCTCGCGCATCCGCCGCGAGGAGTTGCTGCAGGTGCCCAGCGGCGAAGTCGGCCTCAGGCTCGCACCGGCCCTGGTGGAATCGGCGCCGCTGGCGGCCTGAGAAGGCTGCTGCCTGAGAAGGCTTCTGCATCAGAGAGAAAACCTCCGCCAATCCCAGGCCACCCTCCCGGGGCCTGTCGTGGGGCACCTCGCCATCAGAGCCAGGGGCCGGCAACCGATCCAAGCTCCTCACACGCGAAGCTCAAGGGCCCTGGATCGCAGCCGTGGGTGTTGTTCGGCAGCCCCCCAAGCCCCCTGATCGGGCCCTGCCGCAGAATCTCAGCTCCCCAGGCCGCCCAGGGCACCGTGGTGCTGCTTGCGCCCGGCGGATGAGGGCTGCCGGTCTTCGCTGGCCGGCGCAGGGTTCCGGCTCCGCCGTTCCAGTCCTGGCACCAGCGCCAGGGAGGCGACCAGTCCCAGGGCCAGGATCAGGGCGGCGGGAATCAGGGCGGCCCCGAGGCGTTCATCGCTGGCGTACTGGTAGACCCGCACCGAGAGGGTGTCGGAGTCAAAGGGGCGCAGGGCGAAGCTGAGCGGCAGCTCCTTCACCACATCCACGAACACCAGCAGGGCGCCTACCAGCAGCGGCCCCCGCAGCAACGGCAGGTGAACCCGGCGCAGCACGGCCCACCAGGTGCAGCCCAGGCCGGTGGCGGCCTCATCGAGGCTGGGGGGAAGCCGCTCAAGGGCGGCGTCGAGGCCTTGGCGGGCCACAGCCAGAAAGCGATCGGTGTAGCCCCACAGCAGCAGCAGCAGGGGAGCCACCCCCAGGGGGGCGCCGAGCAGCAGCAGGGCCAGGGCCAGCACGGCGCCGGGTACTGCGTAGCCCATGCCGGCCAGGAAGGCGAGGCGCCCCAGCCAGGGCTGGGGGAACCAGCGCCGGCCCAGGGCCAGCACCAGCCCCGCCGCCAGGGTAAGCAGGGCGGCGGCGAGGGCCAGGGTGAAGCTCCGCAGCCCCAGGGCAGCCAGATCCGCGCCATCGGCCCCCTGGAGCTGGTCATGGCTCAGCAGCATCCAGGCCAGGGGCAGCCCGAGGCTGAGGGCCGGTGGTATCAGGGTGACCAGCTGGGCCAGAAGGGCCCGCCAGCCGGCCAGGGTCCAGGGCATTCCCGCCTCGCTATCGCCACCGGCCAGCCAGCGGCGGCTGCGACGGCGCAGCTGGCGTTCGCAGGCCACCAGCAGGCTCACAAACACCAGGGTGATCAGGGCCAGCCCCACGGCGCCGCGGGGATCGCCATCGCTCTGCCAGCGCTGCAGGATCGTGCCCGAGAGGGTGGGCACCCCGAGCAATTCCACCGCCCCCAGCTCATTCACCACCTCCATGCCGGAGAGGGCCACGCCGGCGCCGATGGCGGGGGCGGCCATCGGCAGGGCGACCCTGCGGAAGCTGCCCCACGGACCCACCCCGAGGCTGCGGCAGGCCTCGAGCTGGCGCTGGCCGCCGGCGCTGAAGCTCTCGGTGGCCAGCAGAAACACATAGCTGTAGGTGCCGAGCACCAGTACCGCCGCCGCCCAGAGATCGCCGTGCAGGCGCAGGCCGAAGCGGCTGCCCCCATCGATCAGGGTGGCGGCCAGCAGGTAGGGGGGAACTGCCAGGGGCAGCAGCTGGGCGATGCGCAGCAGGCGGCGCCCCGGAAAGCTGCAGGCGGAGGTGAGCCAGCCGTTGGCGGTGCCGAGCAGGGCGCCGCCGAGGCCCACAAGCAGCACCAGAGCAGCGGTGTGGGCGAGGGCTTCGCCACCGCCGGTACCGAGGCCGAGTCCGGCCAGCATCCCAGGAACCAAGAGGGAGCCAGAATCCCCGGCAGCCTCTCCCCCGGCAGTGGCTTCACCCCCGGCGCCTGCCCCGATCCCCCCTAGAAGGGCGTAGGGGCCGAGGCCCAGGATCGGCAGCAGGGCCAGGCTGGCCACCAGGAGGAGGAGCAGCAGCAGGGGCCAGCGGCCCCGGCTGAGGCTGGCCCCCAGGCTCAGGCCCGGGCCTATGCGGACGCCGGCGGCGAGGCTGTTCCGCCATGCGGAGCCCGTTCTTGGGCCGTCACGCCAGAGCGGCCCGCAGCTGGACTCTCCCTGGCTTGATGGGGCAACGGGCGCTTCCGGTACGCTTCCGCGCCCCTGCGCAGGCTTCAGGGCCATCCGGCCACCCGCATCAGCTCCACGGCCTCGCCGTTGCGGGCACCGAGTTGCTCGATCGGCACGCCATCACCGCGCACGGGCCCGAAGCCCTTCAGCAGCGGATCGGTGCCGCTGCCCGCCAGGGGATATTCATGGTTGGCCTGGGCGTAGCCGGTCCCGCCGCCCTCCGGTGAGGCCAGGAATTCCAGCAGGCGGCGAGCTGCCTCTGGATGGCGCGCATGGCGGGTCACGCCGGCGCCGCTCACGTTGATGTGGGCCGGATCGGGCACCAGCACCTTCACGCCCTGCATCAGCGCCTTGTCCTCGGCGCCGCTCTCGCCGGAGAGTAGGCGGGCCACGTAGTAGCTGTTCACCACGCCCACGCCGCAGTCACCGCGGGCCACGGCCCTCGCCAGGGGGATGTCGGAGCTGAAGAAGGGGGGCTTGAGGTTGGCGATCAGGCCGGCGAGCCAGCGGCGGGTTTCGGCCTCGCCCCGCAGGATCAGCTGGTCGGCCACCAGCGACTGGTTGTAGACGCTGCGGCCATTGCGCAGGCAGAGGCGGCCCTTCAACTCGGGGCGGGCCAGGTCGGCGTAGGTGCGGATCAAGGCGGGATCCACCTGCTTCGGGTTCACCACCACCACCCGCACCCGGCGGGTGAGGGCGCTCCAGCGACCGGCCGAATCACGCAGCTCGGCGGGCACCTCCCGGCGGATGGCCTCGGAATTCACCGGCTGGAAGAGGCCCTGGTCGGCGGCCCGTACCAGCCGGGCGGCATCCACCAGCACCAGCAGGTCGGCAGGAGTCCGGTCTCCTTCGGTTCGCACCCGTTCGATCAGGGCGTCGTCCTTGCCCTCCAGCAGCTTCACCTGGATGCCGGTCTGCTCGGTGAAGCGCCGGTAGAGGGCCTGGTCGGTGTTGTAGTGGCGGCCCGAATACACCCCCAGGCTGATCGGGCCGGCGGAGGGGGCCCGCCCTTGGCTGCAGCCGCCCAGCAGGGCAATCAGCCCAAGCCCCAGGGCCCAGGGCTGCCGGCGGAAAAGGCGCCGCGGCGATGCGGGGGGTACTCCGGGTACTGCTGCAGGAGCAGGTCGGTGACGAATCGGGGCGGGCATCCGAGGGACCGGAGGCGGCAATGTTCCAGGAACCTAGGCAGATCGCCCAGCGCACTTCGCACGAATGGACCGGGACGCTGTGCTTTTGGTCACATCGTGGCAGTCGCTAAACTCAAAAACCAAGGTCGCCTTGAATCAGTGCTGCTAAACAGGTTCGCTGGGGGGAGAGCGTTGAGCTGGAGAACAATCGAATGAAATAACCGCATTTCTGCCGGTTGTGGATCAATTATTGCTGGATCAGCTTCTCGGCAAGGAGCCGCTCGCTGGCCTGACGGTAAGCTACACCGCTGCTCAGCGATGGTTCCGAACCCGGACCGGGACAAGAACCGGAGCCATAAGACCGCCGCCGCCGTTGTCGTCGTCGGAGCCGAAGGCCAGCCAAACCACGTAGCCGAGCAGTCCTATGGCAACCAAGGTGAGGAGGAATTCGTTCATGCCCGGCCCTGCAGTGGTACCTAGCTTAGCGGGGGTGAACAGGGGTGTCGTAGCGGTTGCTTCATGTCGGGCGCTGTGGAGGCACCGGCAGCGGGCTCTGGTCAGAGCGAGAGATTTCGGCTTTGATGAGCTGAACCACCAATGCTGAAAGTGTGGAATCACTCTCATGGGCATGGAGTTTCAAGCGTTTGTGTAATTGGCGTGAAAGGCTGATTGAGAGGCGGGTCTGCTCGGATTCTGGTGAAGAGGAAGTCATGAATGCAGGCAGATTAAATGTTGCCCAGCTGCACTCAGTCTGCCCGGTTGCCCGGACATCCACTCGGTAGACCCGTAGGCGGCTGGAGTGTGTGGGCAATAGCTGCTGCAACGATGCCTCAAGAGAATGCGCTCAGATTTGCCGGGGGCTGCATTTCACCCAATTGGGTGGAAGCCATCGGAGCAGCCGTGGGTGTTATGAGCCGAAGACGCCTCAGTCGTGAACCTGTCATGAACAATCGTCACCACATGATGGCTGGGTGGTAGCTGAGGGGCTAGCGGCTGACAATCCTCGCCAGGCCGAGCTTGAGCAGCTTGCTTGCCGCCTGGGTGCGGGTGCTGGCACCGAGTTTCTGGCGCAGCCTCTTGCTGTGGCTGCGCGCGGTTTCGTAGCCCACGCCGAGCTTCTCGGCGATCTGGCGATCGCTCAGTCCGTCCACCATGAGCTGCACCATCTCCATCTCCCGCGGCGTGAGCTGGGGGGCTGGCTCACGCCACTGCTCCGCATGGGTCCGCCGCTCGGCCATGGCCGCCAGCACGGAGCGGGAGCGGAAACGTTGGTTCAGCGCCAGCTTGCGGAACAGGGTGATGACCGGCTGGTCCGGTTCAAAACAATCGGCCTGGTTGAACACGGCATCCGCCGTGGACAGGCCAGCCTCCACCAGATCGTCGTGCCTGTCATCCACGATGAGCACGGTGCGGATATCGGGAACCACCGCGCGGGCCTGGGCCACAAGAGCCAGGCCCGATCCCTGTTCCAGTTGCTCCGTGACGATCAGGATTCCGGGACGGGTGCGTGCCAGTTCCTGCAGGGCCTCATCTTGGGTGGTCACTAGAAAGGAGGCCCGTGAGCGATCTAGGGCTGAGTGGAGAAATCCCATCAAAAGAAGGCGATTAGCAGCTGCAAAACCGGCCTGAGGGCGAATCTCACTCGTTAGAAGCCAGGAAGCCCACGCTGGATGATTCCTTCTCATGTTTGCTAGAAAAGGGAGAAGGTTCACGCTGATGTTGGGGGCTCTTATCAGGCTGGAATTTTAGGGATGCAGTGCCGTTCAATTACAGACCGGATTGGGAAGTTCAAGATCAGCCGAAGCCCTTGCCCGCATCCTTCGCCACGCAGGCCTGCAGCTGGCGGCGCAGGGTGGGGTGGTCGAGGCCCTTGCCGATCAGCACCAGCTGGTTCTTGCGGGGGCCGCTCCAGTCGCTGTCGTCGAGCGAGAAGCGCTTGCCGGCCAGGTGGAACACGTGGCGCCGCTCGCTCTCGTTGAACCAGAGGATCCCCTTGGCGCGGAACACCCCCTGGGGCATCTGGTTGTCGAGGAAGTTCTGGAACTTGCGCAGCGCAAAGGGGCCCTCGCTGGCGAAGGAGAGGGAGGTGAAGCCCTCGATTGTCTGGTGGTCGGGATGGGCGCCGTGATCGTGATCGTGGTGATGGTGGACGTGATCATGGCGATGGCCGTGGTGGTGACCCTCGTGGCCGGGATTGGCGTGGCCGGGATCGGAGTGACTGTGATCGGCGTGGGCCGCATCGCCATGACCGGGGCCCTCGGCACCGGTGTGCTCACAGTGGCCGTGATCGTGGTCGCAGGCGCTGTGATCCTGCCCGTCGTGATCATGGGCCCCATGGGCATGGCCGTGATCGTGCCCGTGGCCATGATGCGCGTGGTCGTGTCCGGTTTCGGACTCATGCACGCAGACGCCGTGGTCGTGGTCGCAGGCCTCGTGGCTCTGCTGGTCCACCACCTTGTCGCTCTCGAACAGCCCCACGCTGAGCAGCAGAGGTAGGGGCACCTCCCCCTTCACCGAGCGAAGGATGCGGGCCTCGGGCTTGATCGCCAGCAGCTCCGCTTCCACCGCCGCCAGCCTTGCTTCGTCGACCAGATCGCACTTGTTGAGCAGGATCATGTCGCTGTAAACCACCTGGGAGCGCGCCACCTCGCCCTCGAGGATCTCGGGGCCGAAGTTTTCGGCATCCACCAGGGTGATGATCGAATCGAGGCGGGTCAGATCGCGCAGGTCGCTGCCCAGGAAGGTCATCGCCACCGGCAGCGGATCGGCGAGTCCGGTGGTTTCCACCACTAGATAGTCCACCTTTTCGGGCCGCTCCAGGATGCGATACACGGCCTCCAGCAGCTCGCCGTTGATTGTGCAGCAGATGCAGCCGTTGCTGAGCTCCACCATGTCGTCACCCGTGGCAACGACCAGGTCGTTGTCGATGCCGATCTCGCCGAATTCATTCACCAGCACGGCCGTTTTGAGGCCCTGCTGGTTGGTGAGGATGTGGTTGAGCAGCGTGGTCTTGCCCGCGCCGAGGAAACCGGTGAGGATCGTCACCGGCAAGCTGGTGGGCAGGGCCTCCATCACGGCATCGACGCCTGCGGCGACCTGGGTGCCGGAGGCAGCGGCGACCTGGGTGCCGGAGGCAGCAGCGGCCGGGGCTGGGGGGCGGGTGGTGGTCATCGGGAGGGGGGGCTCAACGGCCGCAGGGTCGCCAGGGCCGACGCCCTGCCACGACGATAGACATGGATCACCAACCCCCGGCCATGCCCCATTGGTTCCTCCCCGGCCGCCCCGCAGCCCGCCCCACAGCCCGCTTCGTCCGCTCCGCGGTCCGCTCCGCCGTCTGCTCTGACGCCTGCACCGCCCGCACCGACGCCCTTACCGCCCTTACCGCCTGCACCGTCCGTACCGGCCGCACCGATGAGCGTAAGCGCCACCGGTTTCCTGGGGAGTCCAGCGCCGCCGCCCTGCTGCTCCGCTCCGCGCTGCTGTTGCTCCTGCTGCCGGGCTGCACGCCGCAGCCGCTGGGGCGGGGCACGCCGGCGGGCCGCAGCGGCGGCGACCTCCTGCCGGTGCTGGCCACGGCTGCGCCGGTGAACCTGCTGGCCCAGGGGGGCGGGGTCGGCTGCGCCCGGGTCGAGCCGCTGGTCTCCGGCGCCCACGACAGCCACGATCTGCACGCCACCCCGGCCGATCTGGTGCGGTTGGGCCGCGCCCGGGTGCTGGTGATCAATGGCCTCGGCCTGGAGCCGGAACTGCCGGCCCTGCTGCGCTCGGTGGCCAATCCCTCCCTGCGGCTGATCGACAGCAGCCGGGGCGTGACTCCGGTGCTGGTGCAGGGGCGCCCTGATCCCCACATCTGGCTCGATCCCCGGCGGGCGCTCGTTCAGGTGGAGACCATCCGCGACGGCCTGGTTGCCGCCGATCCCGGTTGCCGGGACCGCTACACCGCGAACGCCCGTGCGCTGCGGGTCTCCCTGCTGGACCTGGATCGGGAGCTGGCCGCCCAGCTGGCCCCCTTTCGCGGTGGGGTTGTGGTGGGCCCCCATGCGTTCATGGCCTCCTTCGCCGATCGCTACGGCCTGCGGGCCGAGGGCCTGGTGGCCACCCCGGAGGTCAGCCCGAGCCCAGGCGACCTGCGGCGCGCGCTGGCGCTCCTCGCTCCACCCGGCCCAAGGGCGCTGGTGCAGGAACCGGGCGAGTCCGCCGGCTCGATCGAGGCCCTGGGCCGCGATCTCGGGCTGGAGCCCGTGCCCTTCGATCCGATGGAGGCCGGCTTTGCCGGGGCCCCTCCGCCCACGGCCTCTGATCCCCTCGGGCCCTACGCCACGGTGCAACGGGGCAATGCACGCCAGCTCGTGGCAGCGTTCCAGGCCTCCCTGGCCCGCGGGCAGGCTCGCTGAAGGGTGGGGAACCGGAGCGCAGCCCCTACCGTTTGTGATTCGACCTCGCTCTGATCGGACCGCCACCGTTCAGCTCTGCAGGGTCTGTCCTGCAAGGCGACCTCGCAGCGCACTGCCATCAGGTGCGGATGAACCAGGCGGGGGTGGCGGTGTAGGAGGCGGCGTTCTTCTCGTTTTCGCGGGCCTCGACCCGCCAGCAGCAGCTGCGGCCGCCGTCGCGCTCGCGCAGCAGGGCATTGGCCCAGCCCCACACCAGTTCGGCGGTGCTTTCCATACCCACGTTCGCCATCACGCGCAGGTCGAGGGCACCCTGCTCATGGAGCGACTGCCAGGTGGTCAACAGGGGGTCGTCGGCGTTCACCAAGAAGGTGTGGTCGAACTGTTCAGCCAGGCGCCGTTCGAGCTCGCCGAGGCTGGAAAAATCCACCACGAAGCCGTGCTGATCCAGGTTGATGGCGGCGAACCACACGGTGAAACTGCGGCTGTAGCCATGCACGAAGCGGCAGTGACCGCTGTGGCGCCACTGGCGGTGGCAGCAGGGGTAGCCGCTGAAGCGCTTGCTACAGGTGTGGGCGGCTGGGGCATCCATGCCCAAACCGTACCGAGGAGCGGAGCCGTTTTGGCGCTTCCCCGGGGCATCGGCCGGCTGGTGAAGCACTGTGTCATCGGCTGTCTCGCGGCCTTGGTGCTCACCTTTGCCTTCGCCGGTGGCTGCTGGCCCGGCATGTCGTTGCGGGGTGTCCATGCGGTGCGGTGGGTTGAGCCGCCCGTCCCTGGTTACGGTGCGGCGGACCACCACCACGTTGCGCAACACCCGGGGTCGTCGGCCCATCGCCTCCCCCCCTCCCCTGATCCGATCGATGCCGTCTCCGATTTCTGGTGCTCAATCTGGAGCTTCTGGGGCTCCCTCAGGGGCTCCCTCAGGTGCTCCTTCCCCCCTGCCGGATTCCGCCTTCGCGGCGGCCCTGCGCTTCAACGAAGCCGGCTTGATCCCGGCCGTGGTCCAGGACTGGCTCGATGGCGCCGTGCTGATGGTGGCCTGGATGAACCGGGAGGCCCTGGAGCGTTCCCTGGCCACGGGGGAGGTGCATTACTGGAGCCGCTCCCGCCAGGAGCTGTGGCACAAGGGCGCCAGCAGCGGCCATTTCCAGAAGCTGCGGGGCCTCCGCTACGACTGCGACGCCGACGTGTTGCTGCTCAGCGTGGAGCAGGTGGGGGAGGTGGCCTGCCACACGGGCGCCCGCAGCTGCTTCTACGACCAGGGCCCCGCTCCCAGCGGCGGTGGGCCCGGCGCCGCTCCCCCTCCGGCCGATGCCTGCACGGAGCTGATGCGGGTGATCGAGGCCCGGCGCGATCATCCCGAGCCCGGCAGCTACACCAACAAGCTGCTCGAGGGCGGCGACAACCGCATCCTCAAGAAGATCGGCGAGGAGAGTGCCGAATTCGTGATGGCCTGCAAGGACGGTGACCCCAGCGAGATTGCCGGCGAGGCGGCCGATCTGGTGTTCCATCTGCAGGTGGCCCTGGCCCACCACGGTGTGGAGTGGCGCCAGGTGCAGGCGGTGCTGGCGGCGCGGCGCGGCGCCCCGCGGCGGGAGTGAGCGTTGACCTCTCGTTTTCCTGCCACGCTGCGGGCCCGCCAGGAGGCCGCCATGCGCCTGCGGCTCAGCGAGGGTTCTGGTCGCCGCTGGCTCTGGGCCGCCGGCTGCGCCCTGCCGGTCTTGGGGCTGCCCCTGCTGCTCTGGCACGGCCGCCGGCATCGCACCCTGATCCCCTTTCTCTATGGCCTCACCACCCAGGCGATCGGGGCCTTCCTGCTGGCCACGGTGGCCAGTTCCCTCTGGGCTCCCCAGGCGCCGCTGGGGGCTGATGAGCCACGAGCCGACGCCCACGGCGCCACACCCCTGGCGCTGGTGCTGGCGGCTTCCGGCTGCTTTGCCCTGGGTCACCGGCAGGGCCAGGAGAAGGCGGCCCGCGATGCCGTCACCTGGTTGCGGCTGGATGGCTGAGGCCCCGCACCCAGGCGCCGAGCTGCGCCAGGGGCTGCTGCGCACCGCTCAGAAGGAGTCTTCCGTCTGGCCGGCGAAGCGGCCGGCGTAGCTTTCCGTGCCCTCCAGCTTCTGGAACACGAACTGGCAGATGGCGGTGCCGGAGTGCACGGCCAGGGGAGCGGGGCCGAAGTTGCTCATCTCCAGCACCTGCTGGCTGTCGATCCCGGGGCCCATGAAGGGGGCGCTGATGTGCACCATCAGGCCTAGCCGCGCGAAGCGGCTGCGACCCTCGAGCCAGCCGCACAATCCGGGGCCCAGGCGCAGGCGCTCGCGGGTGATGCCCAGCACCGTTTCGCCCGGCATGATCAGGATGTGATCGCCGTCGGGCACGGTGATCTTGTCGGTGAGCTGCCGGTAGTCGGTGTCCTCGCCCACTTCGATTACGGCGTGCACCTTGCGGAACACGCGGAAGCTGGGGGCGAGGGTGAGGTCCACCGAGGCGGGGCCCACCAGCTCGGGATCGAAGGGTGTGATCGTGATCGCGCCCTGCTCGATCGCCTCCAGGATCGCCCCTCTCCCGAGCACGGCCATGACTCACTCATCTCGGGTGGGCAGGGATGAATTGTCTCAGGGCGGGGTGCTGATCCCCTCAGGTGGCTGGTGGGCAGCAGGGGTGTTGCCGCCCCCTTGACCGCCTGGCGGATGCGATCCCGCCGGGCTCGATGCCATCGGGCTGTTGTCCGGGTGCCCGGTTGCACGGTTGCGGCATCGGGCGCTGGGCGGGGGCGATCAATGCCGCACCCCCCGTAGGGTGAACGCGTGCCTGGAGCCTGGAATGACGTTCGAGCAGTTCCGGCTGTTCCTCTCGCGGGTGCAGCGCGACCCGGCCCTGAGGCGGCAGGTGGAGGAGGCGATCACCGCCGATGAGGTGGCGCGGCTGGCTCAGGATCTGGGCTTTTCGGTATCCGGCAGCGACATCCTGCGCTTCTCCGGCCAGTCGGCTGCGGGAGTGCGGGTGACGCGCATCGATCATCCGGGCGAATATCCCGGCCGCTACTACTGATCCTCAGCACCCCATGACCCGCCCCCCATGACCCGGTATGTGATCTTGCGTGATGACGGCCTCAGCGATGCCATCGCCGGCCAGCTGTTCCCCAGCTACGACGAGGCCTACATCGTTCTCGAGCGCTATTACGCCGACTTCTGCTGTTCCGATGAGCGGGAGTCTTACCGGATCGAGGCGGAGGCCGCCGCGCAGTAAAGATGCAGCCGCCGGAGTGGGTTGCGATCACCACGGGCGGCCGTTGAACAGGGCGCGAAATCGCTTCCCTGCACCGAGAGCCAGGCGATGGCGCTGGTGATATCCAGCACGGCGGCCTCGGCGACCTGCTGGCGGGCCGCCTCGGCGAAGCGCCCGGGCCAGGGCCAGGTTCTCGCCATGGCTGGCGCTGATCACCAGAACCTCGGGGCTGGGCAGAGGCTGGCAGATCGGCGCTGGGCTGTGAACGCAGGGCTGTTAGCGCAGGGGCTCAGCCCACCGCTTCCAGCAGCTCCTGGCCGTCGTCGTCAGCGTTGCCAATGGCGCCGAGGCTGCGCTCGTGGGCCAGCTGGGCCTGAAAGCTGGCGGGATCCAGCTCCGATGCCGCCAGCAACGCCCGCTCGCTCAGGGCGCCGCATTCGCGCAGCAGCGTGGCGAGCCGATCGGGTGTGACGGGGGCGGCAACAACAGGGCTCGAAGCCGGGTTGGCTGCAGCCTGGCGCCGACCACGCCGCGAGGGTTTTCCTGTAGCAGCTTCCGCCTGGCGGGCCGCCCGGATCCTCTCCAGCAACACACTCGCCGGTTCATCGTTGGGGTCCTGGGGCACCAACTCGCCGCGGAAGGCCTTGGCCAGCAGGGCTGGGGTGAGGCGATCGACGACCTTGCGGGCGGCGGTGAGGCGGGCTTCGAGTTGGTCGGCGAGGGTGAAGAGGTGCTGGGCGCGGCGGACGATTTCTTGCTGCTCCTCGATCGGCGGCAACTGAAATGGATAAGCAGCCAACTTCTTGGCATTGATATTGGATTGGCTGACACCGTCCGACTTGACTCGCCAACAGTAATCGCGGGCCCGAGGACTATTGAGGCTGAGATTCAGGAACTCGGGATCAAGGGAAGGTGCACAGCGGACTCGGATTAGATAGCCCGCGTAGATGGCCGGCTGCTCTCCACGATAAATCGCGGTCTTACCAACAAGCTCAGGACTATTGGTACGGTTGAACAGGACGTCGCCGGGGTCAAGCATGTACTTGACAATCTCGGACAAGTCAGATGTGTAGATAAGGTCTTGCCAGTCAATCTCGCCTGCCTGGATGTTGCCCATACGCAGAACAGGGATCTCGCCTTCGCTCTGCGACTTGGCTGACGTCCCGTAGTTGAGGCCTTCGGCATGGTCTCCAAGTTGTACATCTGGCCAGTCAACATCGGCTCCCCTCTCCTCCCTCCACTCCTGCGTCAACTCCCCCGAAGTCGCCGCCGCCAGCACGGCCTGGCGAAAGCGCTTGAGGATCGCCGCCACGCCATCGAGTCGCTGGCGGCTGGCATCGACGGCGGCGAGGGTGGTGTCGAGCTTGGCGGCGATGCGGCGTTGTTCGTTTAGAGGGGCAAGAACTAATGGCGCCTTTAGTCCTGCCTCAGTGCCAAGCCTTGGCATGTTGATACCATGGCTGACTTCTGATGTGTACTCGAGGAACTCAGGGCTCTTGAGCCAGTAAAAGATATAGCCATCAGTGAGATGTTCGCCAGGCGAGAGGGGGATGATCTCGGTTGAGCAATAGCCAGGGGCATCAGCAAGCAGAACTTTGTTCAGATACGGACGCAGCTTCCCGTAGAGCACGTCTCCCGCGAAGAAAGTGTTTTTGGTGCTCTTGCTTTTGCGTTCAGAGAAGTAATGCCTTTGGACTAGCCTGGATGTGTCTTTTTCAATGTCTTCGAGCTCCAGAACCCAGGCATCATCGCCAATGGTCTCTGGTTCGGCTTTGATTGTCTTGCCGTATTCGAGCGCATCGCCAAGCAGGCACGACTCCCACCCCACCGGCAACTCCCGCCCCTCCATCACACCAACTCCTCCGCCTCTTCCCCCAGCTCCGCCAGGATCGCCCGTAGATCCTCCAGTGCCCCTTCCAGCTCCAGCATCGCTTCCTGGGCCAACACCGCCGGCTCCGGTAGGTCGGCGCTGTCTTCAGCCGAATCATCCTTCAGCCACGCCAGATCGAGGCTGTCGCCCCGGGCGGCGATCTCCTCACGGTGGAAGCACTGCCAGCGGCCCTCCGGTCCCGTGGCGGTGCGCGGCGCCAGGCCCAGGGGATCGGGGCCATAGGCCTCCTCGAACTCGGCGAAGTGCTCGCGTGTGAGCGGGGTGCGCTTGCCGAAGGCCGGCATGTTGGCCCGCAGGTCGTACACCCACACCTCCTTGGTGGTGCCCCGATCACCCGTGCCACGGGTGAAGAAGAGCACATTGGTCTTCACGCCCTGGGCGTAGAAGATGCCGGTGGGCAGGCGCAGGATGGTGTGCAGGTTGCACTTGTCCATCAGATCGGCGCGGATCTGTTTGCCCACGTTGCCTTCGAACAACACGTTGTCCGGCAGAACCACCGCCGCCCGGCCGCCGGGTTTGAGCGCCCGATAGATGTGCTGCAGGAAGCAGAACTGCTTGTTGCTGGTGGGGAAGGTGAAATCCGGCCGATTGGGCATGCCACCACCCTTCTTGGTGCCGAACGGCGGATTGGTCAGGATGAGGGTGGCTGGCGGCAATGGATTGACGTCCTCGCTGAGGGTGTCGCCATACCAGATGCCGTACTGCTTCGGCCGTGAATCGAGCCCGTGCAGCATCAGGTTCATCAGCGCCAGGCGGTGTGTGTCCTGCACGTGCTCCATGCCGAAGAAGGTGCGCTCGTAGAACCTTTTTTGCTGCGCCTCATCCAGCTCGAACACATCCTGCTGCTCGCGAATCCAGTGCTGCGCGGCGATCAGAAAGCCGCCGGTGCCCGCCGCCGGATCCTGGATCACATCGCCCAGCCGCGGCTGCATCACCGCCACCATCGCATCGATCAAGGGCCTTGGCGTGAAGTATTGGCCGGCACCCGATTTCTTCTCCTCGGCGTTCTTCTGCAGCAGGCCCTCATAGAGATCACCCAGCCCCTCCTGGCGGGCGCTGTACCAATCGAGCTTGTCGATCTCGCTCACCAATTTCGTGAGCGTGACCGGTTTTTTGATGAACGAACTGGCGTTGCTGTAGATCTCCTGCACCAGCGGCGAACTGCCGCTCTCGCTGCTGCCCAGTTCCAGCAGCAGCAGTTGGTAGTGCTTCATCTGCCTGGGACCATCGAGGGTCTCCAAGGCATCCCAGCGCCATTCCTCGGGAATCCCCTGCTCCTGGGCCGTTTCCTTGGCCATCTTCAGGAACAACAGATAGGTGAGCTCCGTCACGTACTGGTGATAGGTCACCCCGTCGTCTTTGAGGACGTTGCAGAGGTTCCAGAGCTTGCCGACGATGTCGTGGGTGTGGCTGTTGCCGGGGGAGCTTGTGGCCATCACCAGGCCTCCAGGGTGAGTTCGTCCACATGGGCAAAAGCTTGATCCGCCGTGACCAGGACACAGCCTTCGCTGAGGGCATGGCTAGCGATCAGCAGGTCCAGCGCCGCCAGCGGCTTGCCATGGCGTTCCAGTTCGGCGCGTAGCCGGCCATAGATCCTGCTGCAGGCTTCGGTCCAGGGCAGGATCTCCAGGGTGTCGAGGGTGGACTCCGCCAGCGCCCGCAACCGCGTCGCCGTCGGCCGCTTCTCCAGGCCGTAGCGGATCTCGGCCACCACAATCGCCGACAGGCAACAACGTTGCTCACGCACCCAGCCATCCAGGCGTGGCGAGCGTCGTTGGAGAAAGGCGCTCACGGCGTTGGTGTCCAGCATCAACCTCCTCTTCCCTGCAGCCATCAGGGAAAGTCCACCGGTTCTGGAGCACTGGTGTCATGCAAGCCCTCAAAGAAGGCATCCAGTTCTTCCCGAAATCCAGGCTCCTGCAGCAGCACATCCCTGAGCTCCAGCAACTCCTTCGCCGAAGCCCGCACCGGCGTGAGCACCACCGCGCCGCTCTCGGGATCGCGATGCACCTCCACCTCCGTGCCCTCGAAGCGGAATTCGGCCGGCAACCGCACAGCCTGGCTGCGGCCGTTGCGGAACAGCTTGGCGCGCATGGGACCCTCTCGCCGTGGTCGATACCGAGACTAGATCAGGTGGCGGGTTTGAGCCGAAGGATCGCAGCGGCTCACTGGCCAAGCTCAACGGCCAAGCTCAACGGCATGCTCGGGCTCTCGGGGTTCACATCCATGCGCTGTCGGCCAGGGCCGACACCTCCAGCGGCGCCAGATCGGGCCGGGTGGGGTTACTGAGCGAGAACGTGCCGCGGATCAATCCCATGGCGGCAGGTTAGCCAGCCCAGATCTCCTCCAGCTCCAGCACCAGCCCCGGCAACACGTCGCCACCCTCCAGGCGCGTGGCGTTCTCGAGCCGCCGCGGTGCCGTGGGCTCGCCGGCTTTGGGGCGGGCCGGCCAGATCTCCACGGCCCGCTGCACCGGGAACAACAGCCAGCCCAGCTGGGCGCCATTGGTTTGGTAGAGCGCCATCTTGCGGCGCAGGGCTTCGGCGCCACGGGGGCCTGAATCCGAAGCACTGGCCAGCTCGATCACCAGATCGGGGCAGAGGGGTGGGAACGTGCGCCGTTGCTCAGGGGTGAGCGCCTGCCAACGATCAAGCTTCACCAGGGCCAGATCGGGGCTGAGCACCGAACCATCGGCGAGGCGAAAGCTGGTGGAGCTGTCGAACAACTGCACCGGCAACGAGCACTGGCGCGCGGCCAACCCCAGGGCCAGGCCGAGGTTGTAGTTGCGAGCGCCGGTCTCGCCTCCGGTGGGAGTCATCGTGATCAGCTGGCCATCGGCCGCCAGTTCCAGAACCGCGTCAGGGTTGGCGTCGCACACCAGGGCGAACTGCTCGGGCGTCAGCCGCAGATCCTGCGGCAGCAGCAACGGCGTCAGCCCGTTGCCAGCCGCTTCGGATGCAGCTGGGGCAGCAGCAGGTGGAGCGATCGTCAACTCCCCTGGGTCGTCGATGAACCTGAGTCGCCAATGAATTAAGCCTAAGCGGGTTCGCTGATCCAGCGGACAAGTTATCTGCATGCACAACGCATGCATGAAGCCTACAGTTGATCGGTGCTTGAGGGCCTCATGCCATCCCTGCAGATCCGCGACCTGCCGGAACCGCTTCACCGGTTGCTGCAGCACCGCGCCCAGACCCACAAGCGCAGTCTCAGCCAGCAGGCCCTGGCTGATCTGGAGGCCATCGCCGGCGGCGATCCCCGTGAACGCCGCCGCCAGGTGCTCGATCGCATCTCCCGACGGGGCCCGATCACTCCTGCCCTGAGCGCGGATCCGACCCCGGAGGATCTGATCCGCGCCGACCGCGAGCGCTGATGGCCCTGGCCTGCGTGCTCGATGCCTCGGCGGCCGTGCGGCTGATCCTGGCTGACCCCGCCGCCGCGGATCTGGCCGAGCGGGTCGGTGGGGCCGCGCTGGTGCTGGCTCCGGAGCTGATGCTCACCGAGCTGGCCAACACCCTCTGGAAACTCCAGCGGGCAGATCGGCTCAACGATCTCGACCCTCAGGAGCTGCTGGCCGAGGCCCGCGAGCTGGTGGATCGGCTGGAGCCGGATCGCCACCTGCAGGCCGAGGCCCTGGCGCTCGCCTGCCACCTCAACCATCCGGTCTACGACTGTCTCTATCTGGCCCTGGCCCGGCGGGAAGCGGCCAGCCTGATCAGCAGCGATCGGCGCCTGAACGCCCTGGCCCAAAGGGTGTTGCCCTGAGCCCGGGCGACACCTCAGGCCGCCCACACCTCCCGCTGGAACTGCTGCAGCACGCCATCAAGCTCGCCCCCGAACAGCTTGTTCAGGCGCGGCCAGCCGCCGCCTTCGCGGCGGAACAGCAGGACGTCGTCGTCCAGCGCTTCGCGATCCACGATCGTGATCGCCTTGGTCTGGTTGGCGATGCGTTGCAGCCAGTCGCGCTGCGGTTTGCTCCAGCTCCTGGAAGCCAGGATCCGCTGCAGCGCCCGCTCCACCCGCTGCTCATACGGCATGAGCGGATCGCCGAGCGCCGCCTGGCGGATCCAGCCCATGATCGAGGCGACCATCTCCTGGTTGGTGGTGTCCCGCCAGGCCGTGGCCAGGGTGGTTTCGCTGTAGCCCCGCTGATCCAGCGCCAGCTTCAGCTCGCGCAGATCCTTGCGGGTCAGCTCCCAGGGTTTGGTGAGCACCGTGGTGAGGGCGGGCAGGTCGTTGCCCGGATCACGCACAAAGGCGCTGAAGCCCTCCAGGTAGTCCTCCGGGCGCTTCGCCTCGCCGTAGCCCCGTTCGATGGCGCGCAGTTCATCGTCGTGTTCGGAGAGGAACTGCGGTTCGGCCCGCACCTCCCACTGGGCATCGAGCAGCTCGCCCAGCCCCTCGATCCGCCCCAGCCAGCCCCTGGCCTCCGGCTCCGGCAGCAGCTGCAGGCGGCTGATAAAAGCAGCGGGTTCCTCGCCGCTCAGCAAGCGAAAGCGGGCCTCGGCGTTTTCGCTAAGATGCCGCTGCTTTCGACGCAATTTGGCAATCAGCTGCTCGCGCACCAGCTGCCAGTCCTCCCCCTCGGTGCTCTGCAGCTCCTCCAGCAGCTGGGAGAAGGGGATCTTGGGGTTCACCACCACCGGCTTCATGTCGGTGAAGGTCTGCAATGCGTCATACAGGTCCACCGCATCGAAGATGCGGAAGCTGTCTTTGCCGATTGCTTCGCACAGGCGTGTGGCGCGGCCGATCATCTGGTCGTAGAGGATGCGGCTGTTCACGCGGCGCAGAAACACGATATTGCAGATCTCCGGTACATCCACGCCGGTGGTGAGCAGGTCTACGGTGACCGCTACATTGGGAAAGGCCTCATTCTTGAAGCGCCGGATCAGCTGCGCGGGCTTGTCGCTGCTGCCGGTGATCTTTGCCACCGCTTCATCCGGCACACTGCCATAGCGCTGCGCAAACGCTTCCTTGAGCAGCAGCACCACCAGATCGGCGTGTTCATTGCTGACACAGAAGATCAGTGTTTTGAAAGGCGAAAACGGATCGAGTTCATCGGCCAGCGCCTCACACACCACCCTGTTAAATGGTTCGGTGATCACCTCGCGGTTGAAGGCCTCCACATCAAACTTCAGCTCATCCGGGGTGGTGAACAGATCCAGTAGGCCCGTGCGCGGATCCAGGATCTGCACCTCGTCGCCCGCCTCCCAGCGGATGCCTTCGCTGGAGAGCTTGGTGCTGATCCGAATCGGCGGTTCATGGTCCACCAGGTAGCCATCCACCACCGCCTCGCGGTAGCTGTACACAAACACCGGCCGGCCGAAGATCTGCACCGTGTGCAGCGCCGGGGTGGCGGTGAGCGCCACCTTCACGGCATCAAACATCTCCAGTACCCGCCGGTACTTCGACACGTAGTCGTTGAAATCGCGGAAGCGCAGCTCGCGATCGCTCAGCTCCCGATCCAGTAGGTAGCCGCGGTGGCATTCATCCACCACGATCAGGTCGTAGCTGTCCACCGTGGGGCGGCCCTCCTCATCCCCCAGCAACAGCCGCTGCACCATCGCCTGCACCGTGGCGATGTGCACGCGTGTGTCGCTCTCCACCACCCGTTCGCCCAGCTCCTTGATGCCGTAGATGTCGGCGAAGCTCTGCAGGCTCTCCATCCGCGTTTCCTTGAAGGCATCGCCGGCCTGGATGCCCAGCTCCTCCCGATCCACCAGGAACAGCACGCGCCGGCGTGCCTCATCGCCCAGATCCGTCTCCAGCTGCGCCAGCTCTCGCTTCAGCTCGGCAATCACCAGCCCCCGCCGAACGCTTTCAGCCTTCAGGGCACCCCTAGAGCGGTTGGCGGACACGAGCGCCGCACCGCATTCCTGATAGGTGCCCTCAAGAGCCTCGGGAGCGGGAGATGGGGGAAAGTCGCTGGCCGAGCGAAGGACCATGGGTCATCGACCGGGTGAAGAAAGCATGATGAATCTGAACAACCTTAGCCTGATCAGGCTAAGCGAGAATGCCTTGGTGTTTCCAGTGGCTTATGCATGTTCTGCATTGATAGGTAGTTTTCTGCAGGCGCTACGACCTGATTACCTAAGTCCAGACTTCTTTTCAACCTCATCGCCATCCCCCCACCCAGCGCCTACGCCCTCGCCATCCCCGTCACCAGCCAGCCAGCGCACCCTGCATCACGCCATGCGCGGCTCCCGGGGGGTGCCTCCACGCGGCTGACGGGTCTCATCACCACCCGGTCCGGTTCGCCGCACTGGGTGGTGACGGCCTCAGCGATGCCATCGCCGGCCAGCTGTTCGCCAGCTACGACGAGGCCTACATCGTGCTCCAGCGCTATTACGCCGACTTCTGCTGTTCCGATGAGCGGGAGTCTTACCGGATCGTGGCGGAGGTCGCCGCGCAGTAAAGATGCAGCAGAGCTAGCAGACGAAGCATTCAGTAGCCGTGCCAGCGAGGGATGGGCTTAGGGCTGCTGGGCAGACAAGTGGCGCAGGCGGCTGATCAGGTCGGCGATCGAGTCGTCGGCGGCCGGATAGCTGCGGTTGCTCACCAGCTGGCGACCGACCACTTGGGCGCCCAGGTGGGCCAGCTGCAGGCGCAGGGCGGTGAGCACGGTGTGGCCGCCGCTGCCGGAGTGGGTAGCGATCACCACGGGGCGGCCGTTGAACAGGGCGCGGAAATCGCTTCCCTGCACCGAGAGCCAGGCGATGGCGCTGGTGAGCACCGGCGGGATCGAGCCGTTGTATTCGGCGGCGCAGATCACCCAGCGGGGCGAGGCGACCAGCCGGGCCTGT
Source organism: Cyanobacteriota bacterium (assembly GCA_026389265.1). Classification (GTDB taxonomy): domain Bacteria; phylum Cyanobacteriota; class Cyanobacteriia; order PCC-6307; family Cyanobiaceae; genus Cyanobium. The sequence goes on from JAPLIE010000053.1 coordinate 20,635, forward strand.
AGGCCGGCCAGGGCCGCGGGTGCGGCTGCTCCTTTCAACCTGGAGGTGAACAGGGGCAGATCCACGCTGGTGAGATCCAGCACGGCGGCCTCGGCGCCCTGCTGGCGGGCCGCCGCGACGAAGCGCTCGGCCAGGGCCAGGTTCTCGCCATGGCTGGCGCTGATCACCAGAACCTCGGGGCTGGGCTGGGCGGGCATGGCGTCTGGGAGGGCGGAGGGAGAGGGGCCGGCGTAGCCGGGGGCAGGGGTCGGCCGCCGGGAGGCGATCGGGGAAAGGCTGGCAGATCGGCGCGCTGGGCTGTGAACGCAGGGTGTCAGCGTCGTCAGCCCCGATCAACGACAAGGACAACGGCCTGGTTCCCCATCACCACCCCCAGAAGCCCCTTAGTCCGTCCCAGCAAGCCACTACAGACCGAGTGCAGGCCCCCCGGACGGACCCTGAGCCTGACGCAGGACCCGCCCTGCAGCCCTCCCTGGGTCCAGCACCGAGAAACCCAGGCCGGCCCCTGCTGCTGAGAGGCCATGGCGTCCGCCTTGCCTAAGGTTGGGTCCCCTTTTCAGTCCCATGGCCCCAGAGCAGGATCTGCCCCGGACTGTGCTTCCCATTCCCGACCGGGAGCACCAGGGCCTGACCACCTTTGATGCCAAGGATCCCGACACCCACTACCCGCCGATTCAGCCCCTGCGGCCTCCCGCCGGCGCGCCTAATGTGCTGGTTGTGCTGCTGGATGACGTCGGTTTCGGCGCCTCCTCCGCCTTCGGCGGCCCCGTGCACACCCCCACCGCCGAGCGGTTGGCGGCCCAGGGCCTCAAGTACAACCGCTTTCACACCACCGCCCTCTGCTCCCCCACCCGAGCGGCCCTGCTCTCCGGCCGCAACCATCACTCGGTGGGCTTTGGGGCGATCACCGAGATGGCCACGTCGGCTCCGGGCAACAACTCCCTGCGCCCCAATACCTGCGCCCCCCTGGCTGAGGTGCTCAAGCTCAATGGCTACGCCACAGCCCAATTCGGCAAATGCCATGAGGTGCCGGTGTGGGAAACCAGTCCGGTGGGGCCGTTCAACAGCTGGCCCAGCGGCGGCGGTGGCTTTGAGTATTTCTATGGCTTCATCGGTGGCGAAACCAACCAATATCAACCTGCTCTCTATGAGGGCACCACACCGGTGGAGCCAGACCGCAGCCCCGAGGAGGGCTACCACCTCACTGAAGACCTCTCCCGCAAGGCCCTGCGCTGGGTGCGGCAACAAAAATCATTAACGCCCGATAAGCCGTTTTTCGTCTACTGGGCCCCCGGCGCCACCCATGCTCCGCATCACGTACCGGCCGAGTGGGCCGACAAATACAAAGGCAAATTTGATCAGGGCTGGGATCAACTCCGCCTGGAAACCCTGGAGCGCAAAAAACGACTCGGAGTAGTGCCACCCGACACCCTCCTCACCGAGCGCCATGGCGAAATCCCAGCCTGGGATGAGATCGCCGACGACATGAAGCCTGTGCTGGTGAGGCAGATGGAAGTGTATGCGGGTTTCCTGGAACATGTGGACCACCACCTCGGCCAGCTTGTGGACGGCCTGGCCGATCTTGAAATCCTGGATAACACCCTAATTTATTATATTCTTGGCGATAATGGTGCCTCTGCAGAAGGGTCGCTGCAAGGCACCTTCAATGAGATGATCACACTCCAGGGCTTCGGCCATCTGGAAACAGCCGACTACCTGCGCGAACGGATCGACCAGTTCGGCGGTGTCGAGGCTTACAACCATTACGCCGTCGGCTGGGCCCATGCCATGTGCACGCCCTACCAATGGACCAAACAGGTGGCCTCCCATTTTGGCGGCACCCGCAATGGCACCATCGTGCACTGGCCCGCTGGGATCCAGGCCAAGGGGGAGTTGCGCAGCCAGTTTCACCATGTGATCGACCTGGCCGCCACGGTGTTGGAGGCGGCCGGACTGCCGCAACCCCTGTTCGTCAATGGGGTGCAGCAGAAACCGCTGGAAGGCGTGAGCATGCGCTATTCCTTCAATGAAAAGGATGCAGCCGAGCGGCATGAAACCCAGTATTTCGAGATGATTGGCAACCGGGGGATTTACCACAAGGGCTGGACTGCCGTCACCCGTCACCTCACCCCCTGGAAAACCGGAGCCGTTCAACTTCCCGCCTTTGATGACGACGTTTGGGAGCTCTATGACACCAATAGCGATTGGAGTCAGGCCCGCGATCTAGCCCAGGAACAGCCAGCCAAGCTCAAGGAGCTGCAGCGTCTTTGGCTGATCGAGGCCACCAAATACAACGTTCTGCCATTGGATGATCGCTTCGCCGAGCGGGCCAATGCCACCCTCGCCGGTCGCCCCCAGCTCGCCAAGGGCAAGCGCCAACTCCTGTTTGGTGGTATGGGCCGCCTCAGCGAAGGATCGATCATCGACTACAAAAATGCCTCCCATGCGATCACGGCCGAACTGGAGGTGCCGGCCAAGGGTGCCGATGGCGTGATCGTTGCCGTGGGCGGCAGCATTGGTGGCTGGGCGCTCTATGCCAAGGCGGGTCAGCTTCGCTACGCCTACAACTTCTTTGGCCTCACCACCACCATTGTGGAGGGGCAGCCGATCCCGCCTGGCCGTCATCAGGTTCGCGTGGAATTTGCCTACGATGGCAACGGCATCGCCAAGGGTGGTGGCCTGAGCTTGTACTTGGATGGCAACAAGGTTGGTGAGGGTCGGATCGAGCAAACCGAACCGTTCGTCTTTACGGCTGACGAAACCCTCGATATTGGTTTTGAATCCGGCAGCAGCGTAACCTCCGATTACAGCAGCAACCGCTTCAGTGGTGAGGTGAACTGGGTGCAGATCGATGTGGGCGAGGACGCCAATGACCTCGACCATATCCTCAATCATCAGGAGCGACTCAAGATCGCCATGGCACTCCACTGAGAATTCAGTCCTGGGAGTGGCGATCCACGAGGATCGTTCAGCCCGCCCAGATCTCCTCCAGCTCCAGCACCAGCCCCGGAAACAACGCGCCGCCCTCCAGACGCATCGCTGCTTCTAGGCGCTGGGGGGCTGGTTCGTCGTCCTCCCCATCGATCTTCCAGATCTCCACCGCCCGCTGCTCCGGGAACAGCAGCCATCCGAGCTGGGCGCCGTTGGCGATGTAGGTGGCCATCTTGCGGCGCAGGGCCTCGGATCCACGCGGACCCTGATCCGAGGGACTGGCCAACTCGATCACCAGATCGGGGCATAGGGGTGGAAGGCCGCGGCGTTGTTCAGGCGTGAGCGCCTGCCAGAGTTCCAGCCGCACCACCGAGGCGTCCGGGCTGAGCACGGAGCCATCCGACAGACGGAAGCCTCCCGAGCTGTCGAACACTTTCCAGGTTCCCTGGCCCAAGGCCCAGATCTGCAACCGGGCGATCAGCAGGCTGTTCCGAGAGCTGGTGTCTCCGCCGGTGGGGGTCATGGCGATCAGCTGGCCATCAGCCGTCAGTTCCAGCACCGCCTCGGGGTTGGCCTGGCATACCAGCTCAAACTGATCCGGCGTCAGCTTGAGGTCCAGGGGCAGCAGCAGCGGCGGCAGGCCGTCAGCCGCGAGCGCGGTGGGAACCGAAGGGGCTGTGGCAGCTGGTGGGGCAAGCGGCATGGCCCCGGCGGCAGGGTCGTTTTAGCCTAAGGGGGATGGCATAGCTCAGTAGGGATCTCCTTGCCGTTGGTCTGGGCATGCCGCCGGCCTGCCTTACAACGCCAGGCCCTTGGCCACACTGAGCGGAAGGTTGGGTGCGGAAGAGCAGGTCATCGTCGTCGAGCGCTTCGCGATTCACGATCGTGATCGCCGTTGGTCGTAGGGCACCAGTGGATCCCCGAGGGCTGCTCCTTGCGGCTGAGTTCCCAGGGCCGCTGCAGCACGGTGGTGAGGGCCGGCGCGGGCATCGGTGCCCGCCCGAGCGAAAGGGCATGGGTCATCGACTGGGCCGGCCTCGCCATCCCCGTCACCAGCCAGCCAGCGCACCCTGCACCACGCCACGCGCGGCTCCGGGGGGTGCCTCCACGCGGCTGACGGTTCTCATCACCACCCGGTCCGGTTCGCCGCACCGGGTGGTGAGGGCCGAATCTCCAGGGGCGGTTGGCACGACCCGGGCCTGGGTCCAAACCCCCGACAGTGATTTCACCGGGGCACGGACCCCGCCCAACCCTCGCCAATGCGAACCATGTTGTCCCTCCGCACCACCTCTCCCTTCGATCTGTTCGACCGTCTTGAGCAGCAGCTCCAATCCGCCGAGCGCGTGCCGGCCGCCGAGGTGCAGGAAACCGAGGATGCCTACGAGCTGGTGCTGGAACTGCCCGGGGTCGACAAGGAGGCCATCGATGTGAAGGCCACCGACCGCTCCCTGGTGATCAGCGCCCAGCGCCGCAATCCCCGCCAGGCCGCCCCGGCATCCGCCGAGGGCGCCGCTCCGGTCCCGGCTCCTGAGCCCGCCGGCCGTGGCCTGCTGCTCAGCGAGTTCCGCTACGGCACCTGGAGCCGCAGCTTCCGCTTCCCCGCCGGCATCGACCGCGACCAGCTGCAGGCCACCTACCGCGACGGTCTGCTGAGCGTGCGGGCTCCCAAGGCCCAGCGCGTCTCCACCGTTTCGGTGAAGGTGGAGGGCTGACCGCTTCCCGGATGCGCTCACCGGATGCGCTCCCCGAATCCGCTCCCCGCACGGCGGATACAGCCGGGTGTTCCAGGCTGCGGCGCGCCTCCCCTTGGCTGGCTACAGCGGGGGCCGCTTCCGAGAGATCGATGAACGCCCTCCAGCTGCAGCCCGCCGATGTGGTGCTGGTGCGCCATGGCGAGACCACCTGGAGCCGGAGCGGCCAGCACACCGGCGCCACCGACATCCCCCTCACGCCGCAGGGTGAGGAGGCGGCCCGCCGTCTGGCGCCCCTGCTGACGCCGGTGCCCTTCGCCACGGTGCTGTGCAGTCCGCTGCAGCGGGCCCGCCGCACGGCCGAGCTGGCCGGCTTTGCGGATCGTCTGGTGCTCGATGGCGATCTGGTCGAGTGGAACTACGGCGCCTATGAGGGCCTCACCACGGTCGAGATCCAGGCCCGCGTGCCGGGCTGGCTGGTGTTTCGCGATGGCTGCCCCGACGGGGAGGTTCCCGCCCAGGTGGGGGAGCGGGTCGATCGCGTGATCGCCCGGCTGCGGAGTGGTGATGGACCAGCGCTGGTGTTTGCCCATGGCCACCTGCTGCGGGTGCTGCTGGCCCGCTGGATCGATCTACCGCCCAGCGAGGGCCGTCGCTTCTTGCTCGATACCGCCACCCTCAATGTGCTCAGCCACTACGGCGGATCTCCGGCCCTGCGCTGCTGGAACGCGCCGCTGGATTGAAGCCCTAATCGGTTTCGAAGATGGCCTTCCAGTCCTGCTTCATGTCCACCACGACCCAGCCGCGTGTGGGGGCCTCGCGAAGGGCTGCAACAAGCTTGCCGGTGCTCTTCGTGTTGGCGTCATAGGCATATTCGCGTTCAGCGTCGGTATGGTGCACAATCAGGCCGAAACTAGGGCGGGGGTTGTTGATCGTGGTGTACTGCAACATGGCGTGGTCGCCATCACTGTTCCCACAACAGATGACCGGTCGCCGGCCGATGAACTGATGAATCCCCACTGGCTTGCCTGCATTGTCATTCACGAACAAATAGTCGAGGGTTTTCGTGAGCACCGGGCCGCTGTCGCGTAGCTCGTATGTCGTCCGGGCCGTGGAGCCCACAACCTGCTCCGGAGGGATGCCGTACACACGTTCCACCCAGACGCGTATGAAGTCGACGCCACCACCGGAAACGATGAAGTTCTTGAAGTCATGGGCCCGCAGATAGCTCAGCAGTTCCTGCATCGGCAGGTAGGTGAGTTCGTCATAGGGCCTGCCGTAGCGCGGATGTCTGGCCGAGGCGAGCCAGGCCTCCACGGCGACACGAAACTCGTCGGTCGTCATCCCGGTGTGGGTGAGCGCCAGGATCTGCATCAGGCCATCGAAGTGGTCGCCTTCCAGTAGTTTGCCAAGATCGCCGGCCAGGGCGGCCTGCACCATGGGAACGGCAGCAAGCGCGGGCTCAACAAGGATGCGGCGCTTCAGTTCGTCGATGGCAAAGGCTGCCTGAAACGGCATCGGATTCTCCGGCCAAAGACAGCCGTCGTTATCAAACACGGCGATGCGTTCTGCCCATGGCAGGAAGTCGGGGGATCCAGCCGTTGTCACCCTGGCGATGAAGGCGAGGATCGCCTGTTTACCGGCGCCATCGTTCCAGGAGGGGAGGGGATCGGCAGCGGTGGTAGCTATAGCCATGCTTAGATGAGGTAGTCGTTCGGGCCGGTGCGGGGACCGACAAAGCTGTGCGTATAGTTTACTGCCGGTTGGCTGATCGCCTCGTCATGGGTTGTCGTGTTTGAGCAGCTTTTTCGAAGATATCGGCAACCTGGCCGACCCCACCTGATTCTTGAATGATTTTTTGCATTCGCTGAGCATGATTACGGTAGCTTGATTCTGAAAGAACCTCCGAAATCGCTGTGCGAAGTGAAATTTCGCTAAGCTCACTAAGTTTCAACATTTTCCCGGCTTTTGTTCGTGCCAGCCTTGAGGCAATCCCGGGTTGTTCATTGGTGATCGGAATCGCTACAAGCGGAACGCCACAACCGAGGGCGGTCAGCACGGTGTTCATCCCTGCATGGGTAACAACAACTTGTGAACGCTCAATTAGTTTTTGATGGGGCGCAAATGGCACAATGATGGGATTGCCAGGAAGCTCAATTAATGGCGCCTTCGGATTTCCTAGCGAGATAACAAGCTGAACATCCAATGACAAACAGGATTTGGCAATACATTCAAAAATTTCAGGGCGCTGGTTTTGTAGTGTTCCCAATGAAGCATAGATCAGGGGTTTGCCATTCAGTCGCTCAAAAGGAAAGTCGGTATTATCGAAACTAATGGGTTCTGTTCCCGCTGGATCCTGAAAGCGCCCAATATAATGAAAATGATCTGGCAGGTGTTCACGAGGAAAGTCAAAAGCCTCTGGAAGTTGACACACCTGGGCCAAAGGTGAAAAGGCATCCTTACGCTTTTGGTATGGAGGCAAGTTCCATTCGCGGCGCTGCTCAACAATCACTTGCCATAAATCGCGGGCGAGGAAATCGACCAGTGCGTTCCCACATCGATTACGCACGCGAGCCCAAGGTGTTGTTGAGTAAGCCCAGTGAGTTGAGTAGGGAGGCACGCCTGGCTCACGGTTGATCAGCATTGCATTGCACACCGTGATGAAAGGCAAGCCAAGGTAGTCGGCAACGCTTGCCATTGATGAGGATATTTGATCGATGATGAGTACATCAATCTTTGCTTTTCGGATTGCTTGTGGTGCCTCGCGAAAAAACATTTGTGTTTCCCGCTTGAAAAAATCAATAGAGAATTTAAGCCCTGCCTTCCCTGTTAGCTTTCCTAGAGTTCTGTAAGCAGAGTCGATGCTTCCCATGGGATAATCAGATGTACCAATTTCCTGGGTTGTGAGGTTAAGATTCGATACTTTTGCTAAAGCATCAGGAACCCCAAACAGGATAACGATGTGACCACGCCGCTGAAGTTCAAGGGCGATAGCGCACATCGGGTTCAAGTGTCCGATAGCGGGTGGACAGAAAAGGCCAAATCGTGTCATTGAGAGTGCTTGTGATGGTTTGATCTAAAGGTAAACTAGGTGTGTAACTACTGGTGAATCGACCTGAATACCTTGCCGCCTGGACTTTAGCTTCGAAACCTAGATGCCAAGCCATAACAAAGCGTCAATTCATCAATTGAACGACTCACATGGTCTAACGTAGAGGTAAATGCTGCGCGGAGCCAAGGACCCTTGGCTGTAGTGCGCCCGGTTGACCCTAGGCTAGGTCTCAGGTTGTAAGTGAACTCCGCAAAAGGTAGTCCCAAACTTGCTTCACTACAAGCGGCCCAGAGTGAAGTTTGATGAGATCGTCTCCGATGTCGTCTCCAATACCTGCCTGAACTTCAAAGAGCTGGTCCCGCGCCTGTGGTTCGGTGACGAGTACCTCACGATTCTGAAGCAGCGTTGATTTGGCTTCGTCCTCAATAACCTGCTTCATCTGAGGGTACTCGTACTTCGGCGCCTTTGATCCAAAGTTATAGTTAGCGTATTCGCGGAGATCCTGGAGTTGCTCGTACAGATCCAAGAAACCGCGTTCTAGTTTCCGTGTTTTACAGAGATGGGTTTCGACAAATGATCGAAGCTGGCTGTGCCTCAGTCGAGTCATCTTTTCTTCGGGCAACGATTCGCATAGCCAAAGCATTGAAACCGCAGAGTGAAAGCAGACGTAATAGAAGCCCATGCAAGGCAGGAGAGTTCCCTGTGTCTCTTGCAATGTTGCTTTGCTGCTTTCATTAAATACGACTGCGGCAAGAATGTGCTTTGCTGACCTGGTAACTCGCTTGTGCGGCAGCATGGTAGACATCATGACAGATGAAGTCTAACGTTCAAGCTAAGCTGGAGCCAAAAATATGGCGCGTTGGTGCTCAGATAGAGCGAAGAGCTAGGGCTTGGTGAGAGACTGCTCTAAGTATTTCTGCAGAGAATCCTCAAGCGTCTGGAAGAGTCGCGTTCATTTAAGTGGCCACGAACCTCGGCAGGGCTATCCCACCAGAGAATTTTTCCGCCGGCTCCAGTGCCAGCCAAAGCACCTCGCACCTCATTGTTGACGCAAGACAACCTAAGCGGCACCGTTATGGTGTTAGTGTTGGCAGGTATATTGACCTCAATGCGAGCTATTTGCGTATTTCCAGACATAATAGAAGGACGGATTCGAGGAGGTGGTGGTCCTTGCGTGCCACGGATCACAGCGTTCTGGGCAATGCCATCTCGAACAATTCCTGCAGAAAGCGTGTAAATTGCGGACCCACCATTCCGAATGGTTTCTGGACCGTCAAGCGTTACTGATGAGACAGAGAATCGAATGTCACGCAATGGTGGCGTGCCCCCCATTCCCATCAAAACAGGAACAGTGGCTAGTGCAAGGACAGCGAATAGAAGTCGAGTTCTCAATTGAGTCTCCATTTAATAAGTTGCCACTTGTATGTAAACATGACAAGTAGATCAAAGGACTACCCGTTGCTTTGGCGGCACAACAAACATGTGCGTTGTACCGTGCGGGCCACCAAGGAAGTGTGTGATGTTATCGAAACAGTCCTAAGCTCCTCCTAATTGTAGCCGGATCCGTATAAGCTGTCAACACTGCCTTCTTATTCCGTGTTAGACACGAAATCTCTGGCTTGCTGTCTCCAGTGCCCATTGCGCTGCAGGGGCTTTGCTAGGCGTGTGTCAGTTGGTGGACGGTTTAGATGGTCTGTCGAAAGCACCTTGCGCAGGCACGAGACCAAATACTTGCCATCCGCAGAGAAGCGTCATGTATTCCTCCAGGCTTTGAGTCCACCCAACGCTGCCCATAGTGGCAGGCAGGGAGCCTGAGGTGGTGTAGCAGATGGTTGGTAGAGGCCTGTTCATACGAGGGGCTTGTTCGTAGGACCTTAGGTGTAGCAGCAAACGCATCGTATTTTAGTTTAGTGAACGCAGCGCATTATCAAACCAACCCAACCAATCCTGATTTGCGTGCAACTTTCCTGCCTGCTTGAGTGCTGAAAGCAGCTTTAGGCCTCGGGAAAGATACTCCTTCCGTTGCTGCACTGTCACAAGTGATTCAAGGCTACCGAGCTTGGCGCAGGATACGGCTACATCCACTTGCCACCCCGTGTTCGCCGGATCGCGCTTCGCAAGGCCTTCGGCGATCGCCAGCCTCGCCTTGTAGGCCGCCAGCGCCCCTGGCCCATCCCCCTGCGCCACCAGCACATCACCAATCTTGATATTGCTCACCGAGAGATCGCGCTGCCACTCCGTGTCGCCCGGATCGCGCTTCGCAAGGCCTTCTGCGATCGCCAGACCCGCCTGGTAGGCCGCTAGGGCCCCTGGCCCATCACCCTGCGCCACCAGTACATTGCCAATCTTGGTATTTGCAACAAAAAGATCGCGATGCAACTGCATGTTCGCCGGATCGCGCTCTGCCATTTTTTTTATGGTTACCAGTATAGCCTTATAGGCGTTAAGTGCTGCAGAGCCATCACCCTGTGCCATCAGGACATCAGCTACCTTGCAATGGCTGATGAGGAGATCGCGCTGCCACAGCGTGTTCGCCAGATCGCGCTTCGCCAGGCCCTCTCTAATCGTCAGCCCCGCCTGGTAGGCCGCTAGTGCACCTGGAGCATCACCCTGCGCCAGCAGCACATCGCCAATGCGGTCATGACTCACCGAGAGTTCGCGCTGCCACAGCGTGTTCGCAGGATCGCGCTTCGCCAGGCCTTCGTGTGTTGTCAGCACTGCCTGCACAGTTTGATAGGCTTTCTGCGCTGCAACGTCATCACCCTGTGCCATCAGAACATCAGCTAACTTGCTTTGTCTGATGGGGAGATCTCGCTGCCACTCTATGTTCGCCGGATCGCGTTTCGCCAGGCCTTCGGCGATCGTCAGCCCCGCCTGGTAGGCCGCTAGTGCACCTGGAGCATCACCCTGCGACAGCAGCACATCGCCAATGCGGTCATGGCTCACCGAGAGATCGCGCTGCCATTCAGTGTTCGCGATATCGAGCTTCGCCAAGCCTTCGGCGATCGCTAGACCTTCCTTAAAGGCTACCAGTGCGCCTGATCTATCACCCTGCGCCACCAGCACATCACCAATCTTGGTTTTGCTCACAAAAAGATCGCGCTGCCACCCCGTGTTCGCCGCATCGCGCTTTGCAAGGCCTTCGGCAATCGTCAGCCCCGCCTGGTATGCCGCCAGTGCCTCAGGACTATCCCCCCGGGCCACCAGCAGATCACCAATCTTGTTGTTGCTCACATAAAGATCACGCTGCCACTGCGTGTTCGCCGGATCGCGCTTCACCAATCTTTCTCTGATCGTCAACCCCGCCTTGACGCTTGCCAGTGCCCGTGAACCATCACCCTGCTGCAGCAGCATATCGACAATGCGGCCACTGCTCACCGAGAGATCGCTCTGCCACTGCGTGTTCGCCGGATCGCGCTGCGCCAGGTCTTCAGCGATCGCCAGCCCCGCCTGGTAGGCCGCCAGCGCCCCTGGCCCATCACCCTGCACCACCAGCACATCACCAATCTTGTTGTTGCTCACCGAGAGATCGCGTTGCCACTCCGTGTTCGCCGGATCGCTCTTCGCCAGGTCTTCGGCGATCGCCAGCCCCGCCTTGTAGGCCGCCAGTGCGCCTGACCCATCACCTCGCACCACAAGCACATCACCAATCTTGGCTTTGCTCACAAAAAGATCGCGCTGCCACCCCGTGTTCGCCGCATCGCGCTTCGCAAGGCCTTCGGCGATCGCCAGCCCCGCCTGGTAGGCCGCCAGCGCCCCTGGGCCATCCCCCTGCGCCACCAGCACATCACCCCGGCCATTGAGCCCCCAGCCTTCCAGGCGTGGATTTTGGGCAGCCTTGGCCTGCAGGATCAGCGCAGTGAACACAGTGCCTGCTTGATCCAGTTCTCCAGCGCTGATCCAGGCATAGCCCAGTTGCATCGCGGCAACCAGATCTTCGGGATTGGCCTCCAGTGCTATCTGGAAGTAACGCACATCCTTGCAGAGATCACCCCGCACCACCGCCAGGCTGGCCACATTGCGGGCGGCATCCGCTTCCCGGCGGCCCTCGCTGGCCGCTAACCGCTCTGCCGCCAGCCTGAGCCGCCGGCTGGCTTCCACCTCCTGCTCAAACGAGGCTTCTGCAAGCAGCGTGTCGCCGTTGGCCAGTGCCGCCAGCGCTGCCTTCAAGGCTGGCCGTTCCTCTGGATCGGCACCGGCGGCACGGTGCAACAGGCTCTCCAGCGCTTGTTCTTCACCCTGCCGGCCCACGGCACCAGATGCTTCTGTGGCTCGCGCCATTGAGAGGCCTTGCTGAGCACCACTCATCAGCGCCATCCATTCCTCCAACTCCGGATGCACTGGCAGCCCAGTTGCGGCAGCGATGGCTTCGATCAAGCGGCGCGTGTCGTCATCCCAGCCGCTCTCGCTGAGGGCCAACACATTCCAATCACCCAGCAGGGGCCGCAGGCTCTCCGGTAGCTGATTAACGGGGATCTGAGCCAGCTGGACGTCCTCCACAAGCAGGGGGATCACCGTGAGAAGCTCCTGATCGCCGCTGGCCAGGGCTGTCTCCAGCTCGTGGCGCACCATGTCGTTGGGATCCTGCAGGCGTGGCAGGTTGGTGGCGTCGGCCCAGCGGCGGCCGATGACGGCCACACAGGCCTTACTGGTGGCCAGAGCCTCCTCTATCTTGTGGCGCCATTTGCCCGCGCCAATACTCGCCACATCACGAAACACCTGCTCTCGGCCAAAACCGATTCGCAGCCAGTCCCACACACGTCCGCTGGCTCCGCGGGCATCATCGCGGCGGTAGCTGATGAAAATGCAGCTGCGATCAGCAGTATGATCGGTATCAATGACCTACGGCAGCTAGTGAATTCATCGTAGCCGTAGAGTAATATGTACAAAGGGATGGGCGGGATCTCAATCCTCCCAACGTTATAAGGATGCTATCCATAAACCACGGCGGTGCTCCTGCAGCTTTCCGAGAATCACTCCCATGCCGTTGACCCAGCCCCTCCGCAGGGCGGACTCGCTGCCTTCAAGGCAGGACGGCCCCCCACTCAAGGATTCTTCGGCACCAGGGCCACAGGGATGACCACCCCTTGCCGGTTCTTCGCGGCCGATTCTGTGAGCCACTGGGCCACCACGGGGGTGGAGAGCATGCGGGTGAGCAGGCGGCACTCCAGCTCTCGGTTGGTATCGTCCCCGCTGGCGATCACCACCATCACTTCACCGGAGGGGATGGTTTCCCGAGCCAGGATCGAGAACAGGGGCTCGGGCAATAGGGCGCCCTGGTGCAGATCCTGGATCACGTGAATCAGCTCATGCCGGAGGATCTCTTCCTGATCCATTCCCTGGGCCTGGATGCTGGCGGCGCAGAGAAAGACGACGGCCTGTTCGCGGTTCCATCCACCCATCAGCATGGGTTTTTGGGCACATCGGGGATCCGAGTGGGTCACGGTGAGGCCGGCAGCAGCTGCAGCTGCGATCAGGAGCTGGATCAATAGAGGGGTGCGGGTGGTTAACGACAGGTTAAGGCGGGGAACCCGCTGTGGGGCGAGCTGTCTTAACGTCTTGTTAACCGCTCAGTCCGCAGCGCTCATCGCCGGTGGGAAGAGCTTTCGGCTCGGGCGCTTCAGTCCCGATCCAGCTGCTTGCAGCTTTCGAGCAGCCGGTGCTGCCGCCGACAACCTGGTTCCTGGTCTGCGAGCCGATCGGCCAGCCCAAAGCCGGGTTCGCTGTGTAGGAGCTGAGCTGGCTGAATGGATCGCCAAGGCTCTCCGCTGCTGCATAGCCGCCGCTCAGAGGCAGGCGCCCGCCTCCGAAGGAGCCCCGGGAGCTGGGGGGTCAGGATGGCGCAGCTGTCCTGCCGCTGCCCGTGCGTTTCTCCGAGGCTTGCGAACGCAACAAGGAGCCGATCCTGCATGTCTTGCGCCAGTGGCTGCCGCCGCAGGCGCGGGTGCTGGAGGTGGGCTCCGGCAGCGGCCAACACGCCGTGCATGTCGTCCGGCAGCTGGCCGGCGTGCAGTGGCAGCCCAGCGACCGGGCCGAGTACCTGGCTGATCTCAGGGAGCGGATCGCCCTGGAGGGCCGCGAGGGCCTGGCCCCCGGTGCCCAGCTGGCGGATCCGCAGGAGCTGGATGTGGACCGAGCCGAGCAGTGGCCGCGGGGTCCCTACGAGGCGGTGTTCAGCGCCAACACCACCCACATCATGGAGGCGGCCTCGGTGCCCTGCCTGCTGGCTGGCGCGGCGCGGGTGCTGGCGCCCGGCGGCCTGCTGCTGCTCTACGGCCCCTTTCTTGGCGGTGGAGTGCCCACGGCGCCCAGCAATGCTGCCTTCGATGCCCACCTGCGCAGTCTCGATCCGGCCATGGGGCTGCGCGATGCCCAGGCGGTGAACGAGCAGGCGCTCAGCCTTGGCCTTGAGGCGTTGGCGGATGAGGCGATGCCGGCCAATAACCGCACCTTGGTCTTTCGGAAGCGGGGGGCGGCGGTGGGCTGAGGCATGGGGCCGTGATGTGGGCACAGCCATGGGGCTGAGGCGCTGGGCTGCTGCTCGGCTTGCCAGTGTGGGCGCGGCTGGGAATGATGGATCCAGGGCCCTGCCGACTGGAGGGGACTCCATCCGCCATCCCATTACCCCGCTGATTGCCCGTGGCCTTCGTCAACGAAGTCGTTTCCGACGCCGACATCGACGCCTATGGCCTCCCCTTTGAGAAGGGCAAGGGCCATTGGTGGACCCGCGACAAGGAGCGGGATCTTTATTTGTGGGGTGGGGAATATGGAAATCCAGCCTGGGGAGATGAAGTGGAAGGACGCTTTAGTCTGTTTATTGATGGCAAAACGCTTCGACTTGCACTTACATTTGGTGTTTGGTCAAAAAACTGGCATGTGAGGCCATTTATTGTCACTTGGGATCAACTGCTATGGATTGATCCTCCAGATTGCTGTGGCATTGATCGATCAAGGGTGATTGATTTGCTTCAAGAGGCGCTAGTTGCTTATGGCCGGGATGGCAGAGAAAATCGAAACACGCCAGAGAGGATTGTACGTTTCGGTTTCTAAGCTATTTCGGATTCGTTTCTCGATCGAACTTCCGCCTTGGCATGGAATCAGCTGGTTGGCGTCGGTCGATTTCGATTCGGTTCGTGACATCCATTTATTCTGCAGCGCCAGGAGTTGATGGATTTGCTTCCATTAACGCCCTGGTGTCGGTGGATCCATCCATCCGCACCCTGGTGCATCAGGTATCCCTTGCTTTCCGAGGTTCCACGATCGTCCACCGAGCCGAGTCTGTCCGCCCCAGGGAATGATCGCTGCATGGCCGTTGCTCGTGGGGCAGCGGGCTGAACTCTTTCCTTTCCCTTTCCTCTGCCATGGCCATCACAGCCGAGGCGGCCATGGCTCGCCTGGCCGACGTGCACACGATTGACCAGCTCACTGCCCTGATCGATTTGATCGATGTGGAGGTGTCGGGTGGACGAACCATGTTGTTCAGTGGTCAGCTCACCCTGAATGACGGGCCAGGGAAATACGCAATCAGATCGTTTGATGTGGCGGCCTCACTGGCTGCTGATCACTCCGAGCTTTTGTTTATTAATAATTTTCCGATTGGTAAGTTTTTAGATGTTCAGCGAGGTAGTAGCACGGCCAATGAATTGCTAATTGCGAAGCTAGACCAATTGTTCTCTGGAGATCGTGAAAAAATTCTCGCCTACTTCTACGGCTCCCGCGATGCCAACGGCAATCGGATCCCCAATGGCATCTGGGACCGGGTATCGGCCCGCTTCGCCGCCGCCGCCAGCGGCGAAGTGCTCACCCTCGCTGCCGGCGCCCGGCTCGATGGCGTGTTCGCCCAGAGCGAACTGGCGGTGCTGCTGGCCAATCCCCGCGTCACGCGGATCGATGGGGTTCCGATCAGTGTGCTGCGTGGGCTCAACCTGCAGCAGGCCTTCGAGCTGATCACCGCCAACTCCGAAATCGAGTTGGCTCATCTCCGCGTGGCCGTGGATGCCTCCGGCAATCCGATCCTGCGCCAAGGGCTTCTCCAGATCGATAGCCGCCCCTTCCTCGCGGATCTGCCCCCCGTGGCTCCGCTCCCCCTGCCGGAGGGGGCCACCTACCGCCCCCTCGGCACCTTCCTGCCCCCCGACCGCTTCCGCAACCACCAGCAGGTGCTGCAGAGCTACCGCCCGCTGCTGGTAGCGGAGCAGCAGGCCCTCAACCGCCCCGATCAGATCCTGGAGCGGGTAGCGACCACCAAGCTGCTCAGCCGCCTGGATGAGGGCTTGCTGGTGCTGGGTCTGGCCATCGCCGCGAACGATGCCCACGCCGCCCTGCAACGCGGCGACCAAGACGGTGCCCAGGCCATCCTCAGCCGCTGGGCCCGGGAGACGGCCGGTGGCCTAGCGGGGGCGCGGCTCGCCGCGCACCTGGCCACCCCCCTGCTCGCCGCCGGGCCGATCGGGGCCCTGGCGGCCGCCGGCGTGGTGGCTGCCGGTGGCTTCGCTGGTGCCCAGCTCGCCGGCGGACCCGCCGGTGAGGCGCTCCAAGCCGCCTTCAGCCGTGCCCTGGCCGACTGGGCTGAGGCCGCCATCGCCACGCTTCAGAGCCTCTTCGG
>JAPLIE010000021.1 GCA_026389265.1 Cyanobacteriota bacterium
GAGCCGGCCACCTTGAGGTTGTACCCGCCCGAGTCGAAGGTGAGCCCCTTGCCCACCAAGGCCACCCGGCGGCGCGTCTCTCCGGCTGGGCGGTAGGTGAGGTGGATGAACTTGGGTGGCAGGTCGGAGCCCTGGGCCACCCCCAGGTAGGCGCCCATGCCGAGGGCCTCGCAGTCGCTGCGCTCGAGCACCTTCAGCTCGAGGCCGTGGTCGGCGGCGATGTTGGCGGCGGTATCCGCCAGGGCGGCGGGGGTGGCCACATTGGGGGGGGCGGCCACCAGCTGTCGGGCCAGTTCCACGCCGGCGCAGAGCCCATCGATGGAGAGGAGGGCGGCGTCGCTGCCCTCCGGTAGCCCCAGCAGGGTCACCAGCTCGGGCACTGGCTGGGGATCCGGTTCGCTGCGGAAGCGGTGATCGGCATACAGCGACAACCGCACCGCCTCCGCCATGGCGGCGGTGGCCGCGCCGGGCTCAAGGCCCTCCACGGGCAGGGCCAGCGCCAGGGAGCGGCTGCCGGCGGCCGCGGCGGCGCGGGCGATGCTGGCGGTGGCCGCCCGCAGGGCGTTGCCATCGAAGCCGGCCGGTTCACCCAGTCCCACCAGGATCACGGTGGCGGGCCGGGCCTCCAGTCGCTGCAGGCTCACCGATTCGCCGGGCTTGCCCTTGAAGCGGCGGCGCTCAAGCAGCTCGCTCAGGCCGGCTCCCACAAGGCTCTCTACCTGGGCGCGAGCCGAATGGTCCGGATCGCTGAACAGGCCCACCGCCAGGGTGTCTCCCTGCCAGGCCTCCAACAGGGCTCCCGGATCGGCCATGGAAGCGGTGAGGCAGCGGAACTCCATGCGCGAGGCGTCGGACGGGCTGACCCGCGATCGTAGCCAGCGCGGTTCCTCAGCCGGGATCGGCGGTGAAGGGGGTGGCCCAGCGATTCCGGGTTTCCTTGTTGAAGGGCGGCAGCCAGTGGCGGATCAGGGCCTGCTCCAGGGCGCGGCGCGGCCGCAGGTCGGCGGGCACATCGCCCCAGAAGCGGATACCGAGGCGGGGCGCCAGATCGGCTTTAGCGAGGAGTTCGCCATAGGCGGCCAGGTAGCTCTTGCAATCGTGGTCGCCCTTCCAGCGTTGGTCGGCGCGGCCCGTTTCCCCCACGTAGAGGAGCAGGGGTTCTTCGAGCTGGGCGGGGCGATCCAGCACCAGATAGATGGCGGCCCCCCGCTGGGGCGGGCTGGGCCAGCGCCAGAAAGCGAGGCCCTGGGCCTCGAGCTGCAGCGGATCCAAGGCGCGGGCGGCGGCTTCGGCCCCGGCGGCCGGCGGCGCGAAGAGCACCCCCTGGGCCGGTGCTGCTCCGCCGGCCTCGCGGCGGAATAACGGACCCTGGTGGGCCGCCACCCGGCCCTGCCAGGCCAGCACCTGCTCCTGCAGCAGGGGAGGGGGAAGGGGCGCGGCCCCGGCCCCGCTGGCATCGGTGCGGAAGAGTTCCCCCTGGCGCGCTCCGCCGATGGTGTCCCTCATCGGAGGCGCCGGCTGGTATCCCGGCGTCCGGGCGGAAGGCTGGGGCCCGCACCTCCCTTCGCCACGGATGGACCCGAAGGTGATGGACCGGAAGATGTTGGACCCGAAGCTGCTGGTCCGAGGGCCGATGGGCCGGGAGCTGGCGGTTTGGGAGCCGCTGGCGAGGGTGCCGCCGGTCCAGGGGGTGCCGCGGGCCCACTGCCGCGAGCCGCTGCCTTCGGGGGGCCGAGCGGCAGATCGGGCCCGGGCCTTCCGGGTTCAAAAGACACCCGGGCGATCCATTGCTCCACCACGGCGGGGGGGAGGCCCAGCCGGTCCCGTAGGTCGGCCAGATCGCGGAATGATCCGCGGGCCCGCTCCCGCAGCAGCCGGGCGCAGCGCTCCGCCGTGAGCTCCGGCAGGGCGGCAAGGTCTCGGGCGCTTGCCAGGTTCACCGCCACCGGCACCGGTCCGGCCGTTGCCGGTGGCTCGCTATACCAGCGAAAGCTGAGCAGGGGCAGCCAGCTCGCCAGAAGGGCGGCATCAAGCTCCAGCACGGCCCGCAGATCCTCCGGACCGCTGAGTTGCACCCCTCCCTTCTGGAGCCGCATCAGCAGGTCCACCTGCTCGCGGCCGCAGCCTGGTAGCCGCCCCCAGCCTCTGTGGCAGTGCGCAGCGCTAGGGCCGGGTTCTGGGCCAGCCGCAGGGCCAGGAGGTCGCGCTCCACGATGTCGTTGTGGAGGGCTTCGGCCCCCGAGCCACCGGCACCGCCCCTACCGGCCCCTTCGCCACCGACACCGGCGGCGGGCGGCTTGATCTGGCCGCTGGCGATCAACAGCCTTCGGGCCAGGGGATCCAACCAGTGGCGCCTGGCCATCACCGCCTGGCTTCCCGACACATCGGGCCTGAAGCTAGCGGTGATTGCCGGTGGCGGGCCACTCCAGCAGGCCCAGTTCCAGAGCGCGCACGGTGGCATGGGTGCGGTCCCGGGCCGAGAGCTTCACCAGCACCCGGCTCACGTGGGTTTTCACCGTGTCGGCGCTGAGGATCAGGTCTTGGGCGATCTCCTGGTTGTTGTAGCCCCGGGCCACGGCCGCCATCACCTGCTTCTCCCGCTGGCTGAGGCGGGGGAGCGTTTCCACCGGCTGCCGCCAGAGGTCTTCGAGGCTGCGGTCGATGACCTGGCCGCCATGGCAGATGGTGCGGATTGCGGCCAGTTCGCCGCCGGCCCCCAGCCCCGCATCCCGCAGCACGCCATCACAGCCGGCCGCAATCGCCTCCCGTGCCCGGCTGCGGCTGGCGTTCCGGGACACCAGCAGCAGCACGCGGGTGCGGGGATGGTCGCGCTTCACCCGCAGGGTCAGCTCCACGCCACAGCCCCGTTCCAGGCCCTCGCTCACCACCAGCAGGTCCGGCTGATGGCGCACCACCTTGGCCAACCCTTCCTCTTCCGTGGTCACGGCCGCCAAGATTCTCTCCGGCCAGGGCGCGGCTCGCACCACCGCGCTCAGCAACAGGCGGCTGCCGAGGCAGTACATCTGACTCACCTGCGCCAGCTGGTTGGCAGCTAGGGCGTGGTCGGTCCGAAGCTGGGAGAGGAAGGGGGTGAAATCCACGAGGTCTGCCGTGGGGGGTATCTCAAGGTGGCCATGGGGCGCAGGGGCTGACGCAGCGATCGCTACCAAGCGGAGCCTTGAAGCCCTCCACGTGCGTGGATCCGCACTCGCCCAGCCCGATTCCGCTCAGCAGAATCAGGTCCACGCCAACCCCCCGCGTCCCGCCACTGCCTGCCCATGGCCTTCTTCGACTCCGAGATCGTTCAGGACGAAGCCAGGCGGCTGTTCAGCGACTATCAGCAGCTGATGCAGCTCGGCAGTGAGTACGGCAAGTTCGACCGCGAGGGCAAGAAGCTCTACATCGAGCGGATGGAGGAAATGATGGACCGCTACCGGGTGTTCATGAAGCGCTTCGAGCTCTCGGAGGATTTCCAGGCCAAGCTCACGGTGGAGCAGTTGCGCACCCAACTGGGCCAATTCGGCATGACGCCCGAAACGATGTTCCAGCAGATGCACCAGACCCTGGAGCGGATGAGGGGCCAGCTGGAGAAGGAGGGCTGAGGGTTGGGGGGCAGGCGAGCCACCCTCTTCAGGGCGCGAGTCCATCCGCCACGCCTGTGTCCACCGGATGCCTTGAGCCCACAGCCCCGCGTCGCAGCCCCAGCCCAGACTTGCCAGATGGCGGAGGGTGGCCATCCCCCTAGCGGCCGCACCCCTGCGTGCTCGTCGAGGCTCACCATGGCAGCGACGGGGCTCAGGTTCGGAGCAGGGCCAACGTTCTGCCCGGGCCATGGCACCGAAAGGCACTCCATCCGTTGAGCGTTTCATTCAGCCTTCACCCCCTCCCGATGGCGCTCGCCTCTCCCTAGGAGGTAGGGGTCCGCTTTGCTCGGGGGCACCTGTTTACGATCCGGCGGCACAGCGCTCCTCGGCCCCGGTCCTCCATGGTTGATCAGCAGCGATCCCCTGCCGCCGCCGCATCGGAGGGGGACGCCACCCTGCCCACCTGGTTGAGCCGCGGCCTGGCCGATCTGTTCCCTATGGGCATTTCCCTTGGGTCCAGAGCGGATTCGAATCCATCCAAGAACGTCGCCGATCAGCATCTCGCCGCCCGCCTGGCCGAGGCCGAATCCCAGGGAAGGCCGCTGCGGGTGAAGCTCGGTATCGACCCCACCGGCTCCGACATCCACCTGGGCCACTCGATCCTGTTTCGCAAGCTGCGGGCCTTCCAGGATGCGGGGCACACGGCGGTGCTGATCATCGGCGACTTCACCGCCCGCATCGGCGATCCCACCGGCAAGAGCGCCACCCGGGTGCAACTGGGGGCCGCCGAGGTGGAGGCCAACGCCGAAACCTATCTGGTGCAGCTGGGGCTGGGGCAGGATCCGGCGCGGGCGCTGCTGGATTTCGAAACCCCCGGCCGGCTGGAGGTGAGGCGCAACAGCGAATGGCTGGCAGCGATGGACCTGCCGGCGGTGATCGACCTGCTCGGCACCAGCACGGTGGGTCAGATGCTGGCCAAGGAGGATTTCGCGAATCGCTATGGCTCCGGCACGCCGATCTCCCTGCACGAATTCCTCTATCCGCTGCTGCAGGGCTACGACTCGGTGGCGATCGAGGCCGATCTGGAACTCGGCGGCACCGACCAGAAGTTCAATGTGGCCATGGGCCGCGATCTGCAGCGCCACCACGGCCTGCGGCCCCAGTTCGGCCTGCTGCTGCCGATCCTGCCGGGCCTCGATGGGGTGCAGAAGATGAGCAAGAGCCTGGGTAACACCGTGGGTCTGGCGGAGGATGCACTCTCGATGTATTCGAAGCTCGAGAAGGTTCCCGATGCGGTGGTGAACGACTACCTCACCCTGCTCACCGATCTCGATCTGGCGGCGTTGCCGGTGAACCCGCGCGAGCGCCAGAAGGCGATGGCGCTGGCGATCACGGCGGCCCGCCATGGGGTGGCGGCGGCCACGGCGGCCCAGGCCGATGCGGGCAGCCTGGTGGCGGGCGCTGCCGGGGCGGGAGCCGCGGAGGCGGAGGTGCCGGAGGCGTCGCTGGCGACGGTGAACTTTCCAGCGAAGGCCTTTTATCTCCTGGCAGCCGTAGGCGTTTGCAGCAGCAGCAGCGAGGCGCGCCGCCAGATCCAGGCGGGAGGCGTGAAGCTCGATGGTGAGAAGCTCAGCGATCCCAACCGGGAATTCAGCGGCACGCAGGAGCTGGCCGGCAAGGTGCTGCAGCTCGGCAAGAAGACCTTCCGGCGGCTGGTGGAGTGAGTGGGAGGATCACTTCTGCATCAACGCTCATCATCACCTGGCCGCAGTGAGTAATTCGTCATGCAGGCAGGCTTGCGGTGGCGGCCCAGGTGGATGGCGTTGTTGGCTGGCTCCCCCTTACAAGAATCGCGTATCGAACGTGAAAGCCTCATCGCTGATGATGCGTATTCGTTGCGCTTCTGGATGCCGAGGATTGAGCAAGAAGTTGCGCTCGACCGTGATGACTGCAGACGGAACGCTCAAAACAGCACTCCCTCCGCTGGTGAGCCACGACACCCCGAGTGTTTGAAGTGAAGCCGGAGCTGGCACCGTAGACCAGTCCCCCGGCAGCATTGTCGGTTCAAGTACTGCCGTGGACAGGTCATCTGGGATTTCGATGGCGAGCAGGTGCAAGTCTGACGGGGCCGTGAGCGGATCGACATGGACGAGCACCTCAAGCGCCGCGAGCGCCGCAGAGCTGGCGGTGTAGACAATGGGATTCCCTTTCGTGTGCCAGCGTCCGGACGTATATATTCCACCGATGCCATCAAGGGCGTTATCCACGTATGGCTTGCGGCAGACCCTCCAGACGCGCATCAACTAAAAATTCCGTAGTTGAGGCGCAGCAATACTTCTTCGACCTGACGCGCACCGATCTCCGTATCGAGAAGATCGAGCGGAATCTCCCTGCCCAATGCACGGTTGGGCGTCTTCAGCCAAACGCGGGCCTTTTCGATGGAGCCTAGAACCTCGACCGCCTGCGAAACTGATCTTGCCACACGATAAAGGCGATCAGACTCCTGGGGGTTGAGGTGTCGCGCCTCCTTTCTGCGGGCAACGGTTCGAGGAGGGATTCCGAAAACTGCTGTGAACTGCTGCGGAGAAATTTCGAGTTGTTTTGTCAGTGCCACAAGCGCAGAGAAAGGCAGACCACTGCGAACGGAATCGCGTAGCTCGGCCAAGCTGGTTGCCCGCAGACGCAAGATTGAGGCCGCCCCTCCCTGATCAGGGCTTGAGGACCCAGTTGCCGGTGCGGTATGTCTTGCCATGTGGCAATACTAGCACGGCCATCTGGCGTTGTTGCCATTGCGGCACGTTTGAGCCTCCAGCATTTCCA
Source organism: Cyanobacteriota bacterium (assembly GCA_026389265.1). Lineage (GTDB taxonomy): Bacteria > Cyanobacteriota > Cyanobacteriia > PCC-6307 > Cyanobiaceae > Cyanobium. Next base: position 6,405 of record JAPLIE010000021.1, read on the forward strand.
AGGCCCACGAACTTCGCAAGGTGCATGCCAAACTCCTTACAGATAGGAGATAAAACAAGGAGAATGAGAAGCATGTAGCATAAGCCATTCGGAATAGTCACTGACAACATATCTGTCCCTCACGCTAACAATTACTGCCGAGCACTTCAGTTTCCATTTTACCTGAGTGAAATGTCCCAGTCATCATCGGTCCAGTCAACGGCTTTGATAGATCGTACGCAGCCACGCTCTATCCTGTGTTGGACAAGCCCCGCATCTCTGAGGCTCTATGGGCGCCCAGCGCCCCCTACTAAAGGAGATATATCCGCTCGTTTTTAAAATTCCCTTTGCGATTCGCCTCGATCGTAGGTAGAAGTGCCTGCTCCATGGCTCTCACTGCCTCAAAGGGAGTGTAACTGGTGTTGAGCCGGCATCGCTGTAGGGCTGGGAGCCGGATCTGCAATGGTGTTGAGCGGGCGAATATAGACAGCTTGTTGATAGTCTTGGGCTGTTGAATCTGCAGCGCATCGGCTTGGTCCAACGCTTGCCATCACCAGGCCGCAGAGGGCTGTAGACATCGAGGTTACCCTCTGGTGGCGGCTCTGGTGAATGGCATTGTTGGCGGTCATCTATGCGGTCCCGCCAGTACTTTGGGCGGCGTGCGTGATGAGCAAGTGCAAAGACAACTATTCCATTTTCATCCGGTCGATACACAAGCGCAAAAGGGAAGTCCTTGAGGAACATTCGCCGAGTATTTTCCGACACCGGCGAGCCAGTAAGTGGGTAAGCGAGGGCGCGAGCAGTGGCATCTTCAACGACAGCAAGAAACCGACAACCAAGCCCCAACTCCTTGTTGTTGTAGTAGGCAACTTCTGCAAGCAACTCAGCTCTAGCAGGAGCAACAAAGCGCGCGCGCTTCATTGCAGAGTTTGATGAGCTTCAACAAATACTTCTTCGGCCGAGTATGAAGGAATCTCGCCACGGTCAAACGCACTTACACGCTCTTCAATCTCTTCAGCCCAAAGAGCCTCGATCTCAGCGATGGATGTGTGGAGTGACTCAAGCATGCTCTCAGCTAGCCTTGCCCTATCCTCTGCGCTAAGGGCGCGTGCCTGCTCCTCAATGCTCTTAAGTAAGGCTGACATTGCGCTCAACCCAGATACCTAAAACCAAATTCTACTCCGTTTCATCCGGTGCCGGGTACCGCTAACTCCTATTTGATCGGATCCGCCCAAGTCGCCCCGAGGGCTCTCGATTGTCCGCTTAGGCGCAGATCTCGACCGAGTGCAAGGCGCCAGAGGCACTCCGCTGCAATGGATCTTACAATTCAAAGGCCAACGCATCTGCATCTTATCTGGATCCGTATAAGATGTGTTTACTGTGTTACAAAGGAGTGGCAGGAGCGGTTGAGGCTATAACAACGAAGTCTTGCACGATTTTCATGCCTTACCGTGAAGATTGGGAAGTTAGCGCCAGGATTGCTTTCCAAACTAAATGAAGAGGCTTGTGACTATGTAGGCTTGGATGGCCTGGCCTGTCGATCCTTCGAACAGCAGGCTTTACAATGAGTTGACGTACTGACGGCAGTCCTACCAGCCAAGAGCTGGGCCCCACTCACTGGATCGCTCCAGCAGTCCCTCGATGCCTTTGCTCACCCTGTCGCTCTCGCTTACCGCGTTGCTTGCCGCCGCAGCCCCAGCCGTGCTGTCGGGAGAACTGAGCCAAACCCAAAGCCCACTAGAGGCGGCTCCCCAGATCGCCCGCGACGAGTGGAAAGATTGCCTCTACAACAAGGAAGTCATCCGCTGCCGGGATGAGCAGTCGGCAGATGGTCTTCGGATTATCTGGGTGGATGGAGTTCGCACTCAGCTCGAGCGCAGGCCACCGGCCCGCCCAGGCCTGCCCAGCTATTGGGGAGACCGCTACGGCGGGCTATGGCGTCGGGAATTATTGATCCAAGGCAACACCTTGCTCACCAATCTCGGCACGGGTAATCGCATCCTGATTCCCCTTCGCTATCTCTGCAAACCTCCCCTCAAGGGGGAGGTGGGCTATTGCCGCTACTGACCAGCATCGGCGTGGGGGATCCAGCCAGGGGCATCAGGCCAAGACGGATTCCACAATGATTGCCCAGCCCCGACCAGGCACGTAGGCGTAGTTGTTCGTTTCATCCACCATCCAGCGGCGGCCGAAGTTTTTGCGACTGTATTGCAATCCGGCCCCAGCGCGGCTGCCGTATACCCCCGAAATCAGATCGAGATCGCCATTGGGATCATTGACAATCACTGATTTTGGATTGTAACCCACCACGCACAGCCAGTGACCGTTCCCAAAGGGGGCTTCCACGGGCCCCTTGTGAATGAACCCGCAGGCAACGGGAAAGCCGCGATCAATTTGCTCCTCCAGGGTGGAAAAATCG
>JAPLIE010000110.1 GCA_026389265.1 Cyanobacteriota bacterium
GTACGGCGCCACCGACCCGGCGGCCCGCCTCACCATCGGCGGCGAGGAGGTGCCCCTCACCCCCGAAGGCACCTTCCGCATCCAGGTGCCCTTCCGCGACGGCCAGCAGCTTTACCCGATCGAGGCGGTGGCCGCCGATGGGGTGCAAAAGCGCAACATCACCCTCGAGTTCCGCCGCTCCACACCGGAAGACAACAGCAAACCCGCCAGCCAGGCTGTGGCCGAATGGTTTTGATCCTTCTCGCTCCCTTGCTGTATCACTCCTGAAGCTTCCTGCCATGTCCGCGCCTGCCCCCCAAGCTCCTGCCAGCTCAACCCTGCGCACCTTGGTGGCCGCCACACCCGTGGTCGGCTCGCTCCTGTTTCCGCTCGTGGTGTCGCTGCTGATGGTGCGGGTGAGCATCACCGCCGGAGTGCTGGCCGCCGTGCTGATCGGTTCGCTCTGGTTTGTGGCGATGCTGCGCACCTCTGAGATGCCCGGACACTCCTGAAGCCGCCGGTGGCGGGCGCCAGTGTGATCACAGTCATTGTCTCCGGCACGGGCTCCACTCGAGACCCCTACTGAACAAGCCACTGCACCGCACCTGATCCGCTTCTGAGCCGCAGCACTTCCGCTCCAGTCGCTCGCCCTCCAGATCTCGCCACAGGTCCCTGGCCTGTCCGCCCTCGGGAATCCTGGGGGGCATGGAAGGATCCGCCCACGATTGCCGGCCCCCAACCCCGTCCCGACGACGGCCGGCAACGGGGGGCCTGGAGCCCAATTCGGCGCGGCCACCGGAGCAGGCCTCGAAGCGAGCACCGACGCAGCCGCGGAGTCCCCTGAGCGCCATGTTGCAGTCAGTCCTGACCGCAGGCCTGACCGTGGCCCTGCCCCTGCTGCTCGGAGGCTGCGCCCCATCCAAGGCCCGTATCGAAGGGGCGCCCGCCGCCGATCTGCCCTTACCGCCCGGCATCCAGGTGGCCTTCAACCAGCGCGCCAACCAGCGCTATCGAAGCCCGATCAGCGGGCGCTGGCGCCAGGGGGATGACCTCGAAGCATTGATCCTCACAGCGATCCAGGGGGCGCAGCGGGAGATCCTGGTGGCTGTGCAGGAGCTCTCCCTGCCCCGGGTAGCTGAAGCGCTGGTGGCGGCGCAGCGCCGCGGGCTGCGGGTGGCGGTGGTGCTGGAGAACACCTACAGCACCCCGTGGAGCAGCCTCAACATTCACGACCAGGCGGCCCTGGATCCGCACCAGCGCCACCGTGTCGCCCAGCTGGCGGCCCTCGGCCAGGGTGATGCGGTGGGGATCCTGCGCCAGGGGGGGGTGCCCCTGATCGACGACACCGCCGACGGCAGCCGAGGCAGCGGCCTGATGCACCACAAGTTCATGGTGGTGGACCGCCGCGTGGTGGTAACAGGCTCGGCCAACTTCAGCCCCTCCTGCATCCACGGCGATCTGGATGACCCCAGCACCCGGGGCAATGTGAACCACCTGCTGCGCTTCGACAGCCCCGAACTGGCGAGTCTGTTCGCCGGCGAATTTGCCCGGCTCTGGGGCGATGGTCCCGGCGGACTTCCCGACAGCCGCTTCGGGCTGGACAAGGATCAGGGCCCGGAGCAACGGGTGCGGATCGGCACCACCACGGTCACGGTGCTGTTCGCCCCCCACCGCCGCCGTGATGGCAACAATGGCCTCCTGTGGCTGGAGCAGCAGCTCGCGGGGGTGCAGCGGCGACTCGACATGGCCCTATTCGTGTTCTCCGGGCAGAACCTCACCGATGCCCTGGCCGCCCTGCATCAGAAGGGCGTGCGGATGCGGCTGCTGGCCGATCCGGGCTTCGCCAGCCGCTCCTTCAGCGAGGTGCTCGACCTGCTGGCGATCAGCCAGCCGGATCACCGCTGCCTCCTGGAGGCCGGCAATCGCCCCTGGCAGCAGGCGCTGGAGGGGGTAGGCACCCCCCGGCTGGCCGGCGGCGACAAGCTGCACCACAAGATCGCCGTGCTCGATGGCCGCAGCGTGATCAGCGGCTCCTTCAACTGGAGCCCCAGCGCCGCCTTCCAAAACGATGAAACCCTGCTCCGCATCGATTCCCCCCTGCTGGCGGCCCACTTCGAGGCGGAGATCGATCGCCTCTGGCGGGGCGCCGAACTGGGGGTCACGGCGCGGCTGGAGCGCAAACGACTGAAGCAGCAACGCCTCTGCGGCAGCGGCCGGCAGCGGCCGGAGGTGCAGGCGGTGGAGCCAGCGGCGGCCCGCCTGACCCGGCTAGCTCAGCGGTGACGACGGAGCTTCACGAGGTGCTGAACAGCAAGGACAAACCGCCATCGGCACAAATCGAAGCGACCTCTGCTCAGTCCTCGGGCCGTTTTCATCCCTGGAAGACGCAACCTACCAAGTGCTGGAGAAGGAGAAGATCACGTTCAATCATGACCTCTTGGCTGCAACAGCAGCTATACCTACCCAAACAAGCGCTAGCTTCATGCTGCTGGAATCCTTCCATTCGTGCAATCCAAATCCCCAGCCTCCACCCCCATCACCACCGATCCTTCTTTGGCCGGTGTTTTCGAGGCCATCTCGCTGGCGTTGTTGGGGATCTTTCTAGCCACAGTCGTCATTAGAGCCTGGCCAGCCAAGATCCTGGATCCCCAGTGGCAATTGGGCTTCGCCGCAGACCTGATCAACAACGCTTCGCTGGCCTTAGTGGGTGCCCTCCTCACCTCCCTGGCCCTGGCCTTTCATCCAGGCAGCAAACGGCTGCGGGCCCGCCGCAATGCCTTCCGCCGCTGGGCCCTGGCCGCCGCGATCGGCTTCCTGCTGCTGATCCCCCTGCAGGCCTTCGCCGGCTGGAGTCTCTACCGCACGGTCACCAGCAATGCCGAGCAACAGAGCAGCCAATCGGCCCGCAAGCTCGCCGATCTCCGGCAGGCTATCGGCACCGCCACCAGCCCGCAGGAGATCCAGGCCAAGCTCAATCAACTGGTGGGTCCTAACGCAGGCCTCACGCCAACCCAGCTGCGCACCCCGATCGATCAGCTGCGCCTGGAGCTGCTGGCTGGAGCGGATCAGGCGGCCAATCGCCTCCAGCAGCGCATCGAGGCCCAGGCCTCCTACAAGCCGGATCGGCTGTTCAAGGAAACCGCCCGCATCGCTCTCTCATCGCTGCTCTATGCGGCCGGCTTCGCTTTCCTTTCTGGCGCCCTGCCGCGCAGCAGCCAACGGGGCTTGGCCTTTGGCTGGCGCTTAGGCAACTTGTTCTCAGGCAAGCGGCGCTCAGGCAAGCAGAAGTTTTGAACCGGTGCTGCGGGAGCTGCTGGCGCGGGCGAAGGGCTCGCCAACGGCCTACTCCACCGGCGGGGACTAGGATCAATAGATCTGCCTAGCCCAAAGCGATGGATCCGGTGATCGCCCCCCGCAGCCATTCCGCTCGCCTGGATGCGATCAATCTGATGCTGCGCGATCTGCACACGCGGCACGATGAGATCCGCCACCGCGCCGCCTTCCGGGATTGCACCAGTGAGCTGCTCACCCTGCAACAGGAGTTGGTGGATTACTTGCTCACCAAGAGGCATGGGCTGCTCGGCACCGACCCGGCCGTCAACGAAGCCGACCGCAACTACAACTCCTTCACCTGAGCATCTCGCCGCTGCCCGTGGTGGTGGTGGGCGCAGGTCCGGCCGGCACCGCCCTCGCCCTCCTTTTGGCTCGCGCCGGGGTGGCGGTGGAGCTTGTAGAGAGTCAGCGGCGCCATAGCGCCCTGATCCGCGGGGATGGCCTGATGCCGAGCGGTCTGGCGGCCCTGAACCGCATGGGCCTGGATTTCCTATTGACCAGGCTGCCACGCCAGGAGCTGCGGGGCTGGAGCTTTCTCCTTGAGGGCCGTGTTCTGTTCTCGGTGGCCGAACCGATCGGAGGATCTGCGCGCTGCAGCCTCATCGACACGCCGTCTCTGCTGGAAGGGATGTTGGAGGAGGCCTTGGCCTGCCCGAATCTGATCCTCCGGCGTGGCCGGGCGGTGAAGGAGCTGCTGCTGGAGCCTGAGGACACCCTGGCGGAGAGCGGGGGCCCAGGGCGATTGGCGGGCGTGGTGCTCGACGACGGCACCCGGCTGCCCGCCGTTCTGGTGGTGGGCTGCGATGGCCGCGGCTCCACCATCCGGCGCCTGACGGGTCTGGAGCTGGAGGAGGACAACCCGCCCCTAGAGGTGCTCTGGTTCGAGCTGGAGAACGAAGCTGCGGCCCACCTGCAGCCCTGGATCGCCGGTCGCTTCGCCACCCTGATCGGCGACGCCGGCAGCTATGCCCTGTTCGGCACGGCCCGCGGCGGCGTGCGGCTGGGATGGCTGCAGGAGCGCGGAGCCGCTGGCTCCCCCATCCCCTGGCCGGAACGCTGGGCCCGCAGCGCTCCGCCCGAGCTGGCGGCGCTCTTGCGCAGCCTTCCTACCAGCAGCCTCGGGCCGCCGCTACGGCTGACGGTGCGCTCAGGGCTGGCGCCGCATTGGCAGCGGCCGGGCCTGTTGCTGCTCGGCGATGCCGCCCATCCGATGAGTCCGCTGCGGGCCCAGGGGCTGAACATGGCGCTGCGGGATGCGCTGGTGGCGGCTGAACTGTTGCTGCCGGTGCTGCACGGTGATGGTCCCCAGCCAACAGCGACCGGCCTGATCGGCAGCAGCTACGGGGATCCCGGCGCAACTGGATCAGGCCAGGCGTCTCCCGACCCAGCCACCGAGGAGATCCCGGGCCGGCGCAAGCGTCTTCAGCAACTGGACCAGACCCTGGTGGCGATCGCCGAAGCCCGGCTGCCCGAGATCCGCGCCGTGCAGGCCCTGCAGCGCCAGGAGCTGGGCCGGGGCGAGCTGCTGCGCCGGCAACCCTGGCTACGGCGCCTGCTGGCCGCGACCGCCAGCGTGAGCGGGCCGCTGCTGTCGCGGCGCTGGCAGGCCGGACAACCGACCCTGCGGACAGGCCTGCCGCTGCCCGAGGGCCCAGCATGATGAATTTCCGATGTTGTGCCGTTCCCTCGCCATGGTCCCGCTCCGCCGCACCGTCCCCCTGGCATCGCTGAGCCTTGGGCTGAGCGCCGGTCTCACCCTGGCGACGGGCCTGACGACGAGCCTCGCGGCTGGCCCTGCCTGGGCCGCCGAGGCCCCATACCCGCCGGCCACCACCTTCCGCGAGGTGCAGCTCACCGCCTTCAGCTGCGGACGGGACAACACCCAGGCCGACTGCGACAAGGCGCGCCGCCTGGCTGATCCGCTGCTCGATCACCCCCGGCTCTCCACCGCCTGCAAGGACGCCCTCTGGAGCGTGCGCCAGCTCTCGGTGGTAACACCGCAGAACAGCCCGGAGCGTCGCGATCCGATCGATAAGGCGAGCCGCGATGTGGCCGCCTACTGCCGCCAGCCCTACGTGGCCGATACAACCCAGCCGACCACCAATCCCGGCGGCAAACCGTTCTCCTTCAAGGCGCTGAATCCCTGAACCGGGGCGGTGAGCGGCCAGGGCTAACTTGGTGCCCCGCCGACCCTGCCGAGCGCGCCGATGACCAGCCCCGACCTCGCCAACACCGTGCGGCAGGTGGCCCTGGACCAGCCCTTCAGCGACCAGAAGCCCGGCACCTCGGGCCTGCGTAAGAGCAGCCGTCAATTCCAGATCCCCCACTACCTGGAAAGCTTCATCGAGGCCTCGCTGCGGGTGATCCCCGGCGTTGCCGGCGGCACCTTGGTGGTGGGCGGCGATGGCCGTTTCGGCAACCGCCACGCCATCGATGTGATCGCCCGCATGGCGGCGGCCCATGGCGTGGCCCGGCTGATCACCACCACCGGCGGCATCCTCTCCACCCCGGCCGCCTCGAATCTGATCCGCAGCCGCGGCGCCATCGCTGGCATCATCCTTTCGGCCAGCCATAACCCCGGCGGCCCCGAAGGCGACTTCGGCGTGAAGATCAACGGCGCCAATGGCGGCCCAGCTCCCGAATCGCTCACCGATGCGGTGTATGCCGCCACCAAGATCCTGGAGAGCTATCGCATCGTCGAGGCCGCCCCGCTGAACCTGGATGGCCCCGGCGAGCAGCGATTGGGTGAGCTGGTGGTGGAGGTGGTCGATGGGGTGGCCGACTACGTGGCCTTAGTGCAGAAGCTGTTCGATTTCGATCGCATCCGCGCCCTGCTCCAGAGCGATTTCGCTGTGGCCTTCGATGCCATGCATGCCGTGACCGGCCCTTATGCCACCAGGATCCTGGAAGGGCTGCTCGGCGCCCCGGCCGGCACCGTGCGCAACGGCACCCCCCTGGAGGATTTCGGCGGCGGTCACCCCGACCCCAACCTCACCTACGCCCATGAGCTGGCCGAACTGCTGCTGGAGGGAACCGACTACGCCTTCGGCGCCGCCTGCGATGGCGACGGCGACCGCAACATGATCCTGGGCCGCGCCTGCTTCGTGAACCCCAGCGACAGCCTTGCGGTGCTCACCGCCAACGCCACCCTGGTGCCCGGCTATGCCGAAGGGCTGGCCGGCGTGGCCCGCTCCATGCCCACCAGCGCCGCAGTGGATGTGGTGGCCAAGGAGCTGGGCATCGCCTGCTTCGAAACGCCCACGGGCTGGAAGTTCTTCGGCAACCTGCTCGATGCCGGTCGCATCACCCTCTGCGGCGAGGAGAGCTTCGGCACCGGCAGCAACCACATCCGCGAGAAGGATGGCCTCTGGGCGGTGCTGTTCTGGCTCAACATCCTGGCGGTGCGCGGCTGCTCGGTGGCCGAGGTGATGGCGGAGCACTGG
>JAPLIE010000198.1 GCA_026389265.1 Cyanobacteriota bacterium
CTCCGGCGGGATGGATTAAGGACGATCAGCGATTGTCGGCGGCCCGAAGGTGCACGTCCAGTCGGCGGAGCGACGGCTTGATCGCCGGTCTTCGACGGAACGATTTGCGGAGCAGCGAAGGCGACGGCAAGACTATCTGAGGGCTTTAGCCCAATGCTTGTTCCCGCATCCGCAGACGGATAGGCTGATTGCCAAGCAAGATGCGGTGCTCTTCCGCTAGTCGCCGAATTCAGTTCGGCATCGGGCCGATACGTGCAGCCGATGGTGAGCAGCTCGATCAGGCGTCGTACGCCCTAACGGCACCGGCCAACTAGGCCGACGGTGTTATCCATGGGCGCCTGCCCCAGTAAGCAGGCCGGAGATGACGACCATGAAGAAGTTATTGGCGACGGCGATCCTATTAGTCGTGACGGGAGCTTGGCTTGCCGGTAATCGTTCGCCCGTTTCGTGCGCGGCCGAATCCCCAATCGGGGGCAAGTGTCCGTTCGACATTTACAATGCAATCTGGACGGGGCAGACGAAGATTGTCAACGCGAAGACTTGGTACGTGATGAAGTGCCCGCAAGGACATGAGTCCCTGTCGGAAAGCCCGCGCTGAAGTTGCGAACAGACCAACTCGATCGTTGGTGACCGGGTGATCGTCGAGGTCACCCGGTCGCCGCGTCGACAACTTCACCCTCTATGGTTCGCACGGCGGCGTCGACGGCTCCAGCATCACCCCCACGACCACTGACGACGGCCGCCGGCGTGTGACGAAGCGATGGCGGATTGCGGGCATGGCCGCCGCGATGGGCCTCAAACGCTCACACCGGCTTCCAGATTTCGCGGCCCCTGCCACGTAAACAAGAACAGCTTCAATGCCAATTCCCGCACCGCCGCATTCTTGGACGTCGTCAGCAGCACGCTATCCAGCTGAGTCTCGATCGAACAGACCGTGCTCCCGAGCTGTTCGATCGCTCGCAGTACCCGCAGACATACGGACGGCTTCTTGCGATTGAGGATGGCCTCCCGCGCCAGGGTGTCGACGACGGTCGGCCCCAGCTGCTTCAGGGCGGGGATCAGCTTGGGATTGTCTTGCTCGTCCTGCGCGGCGGCCGCAAGCACCAGGGCCCGGTAGGTGAAGCAACCGGTATCGCCATTGACGTCTTGGCATTCGTCGATCATTGCCACGATCGCCTCGATACGTTTCCGACGTCGGGGCGAGGCGGCGGCAGCAGTTTGAAGATAGGGTATCGCCCGACCGCCCAAGGCGCGCAGAGCCGCTTCGCATTGCTCGCTCAAGCCTTGCCTCGCGACGCCCAGTCCGGCGATCAACGCGTCGATGATGTGGCCGACGTTTGCGGAAATGGTCGTCATTTCTTTCAGGCTCCCTCGAATACGGCGGTGACGGTCGGTTGGGTTCCCACGATCGCTCGGCGAAGATCGCGCATGCTTTTGAGGCTCGCAGTAAGCTCGGCCAGATCGGCGCGTCGTCCGCGAACGGATTGCGAACTTATCTGACGTTTCTTGCCGTTCGCGGCGGCTCGGGCCTTCCCCTCGAGCGTCGTCGGGCCCGTGGAATACCGCCAGGGACGGTTGATCTCCGCGCTATGCCTCAACCGCTGCCGACCGGCGTCGGTCAGACCTCGGCGACGTAACCGGTTCAGCTTTCCGGCGGCCACGCGTTTCGGATTGGGGGATAATGGTTTCTGGTTCAACATAGGCGATAGCCCTACTTCCTTGTTCGCTGTCGGTATGATTTTTTTCCGTCGACGTCGGCACGGGGCAACTTTCAACCAACGCGATTTGTTGATCGCCGGCGGATACGTTCTGTTGGCGGACCACCGTGACCTGCTTCGGTGTGATGGGTGAGCGGTACTCGCGCAGGGCGAGCGTCGTCTTGCGGTGCTCGGCCATCAATTTGACGGCGGCCATGTTCAAGGTCACGGCCTGTTCCGGCGAAGCGGTGCGGCCCGTGCCGATCGCCCAGATCGGCTCGTAGGCCACGATCACCCGCAGCGGATCGACGCCCTCAAGGCCCTGCTCGATCTGGCGGTGGATCACGCGTTCGGTCTCGCGAGCCTCGCGCTGATCGAGGCTCTCACCCACGCAGAGAATCGGGATCAGGCCGAAGCGCTGGGCGGTGCGGGCACGCAGATTGATCTGCTCGTCGGTCTCGCTGTAGTACTTGCGCGGTTCGCTGTGGCCCACGATCGCGTGGCTGACGCCGTGCTCCACCAGCATCGGGGCCGAAACCATGCCGGTGTAGGCCCCGCTCTCCTCCCAGTGCACGTTTTGAGCGGCGATCGCCACGCCGGCCCCCTCCAGGTGGCGGCAGAGGGTGGGAATCGATGTGAAGGGGGGCGCCAGCACCACCTGGCGATTGCTAGGCAGATCGGCGATCAGGGGACGCAAGACTGCAGCGAACTCCCGCGTCTCGGCGCAGGTCATGTGCATCTTCCAGTTCCCCGCGATGACGGTCCTGCGCACCGGTAGCTCCCCACAAAGCAACAATCGACAAAGGCTAAAACCTCGTCAGCACCGCTAGCCCTGCTTTCCCCTAACCGCTGCGCTGCCTACCGGCCAGGCTCTGCGCCCGGGAGGAAGCCTCTGCCCGAAGCTGCCACGGTCGCCATGGCAGGACCAGCGTCGCTCCGTTCGGCCGCTCGTTGCGATCAACTCCCAGACGGGGACTGGCGATCCGGGGCCTCCAGCCCCGCAGCCTCCGCAGCAGGTGGCATCACGATCCTTTCCCTGCCATCGATCTCCACCGCATCACCGGGAGAGAGGTGGCGACCCCGCCGGATTTCGATTGCCCCATTCACCTTCACATCACCCCGCTGGATCCGCTGCTTGGCCTCACCGCCGGTGGCGGCCAGACCATGCCACTTGAGGTATTGATCGAGTTTCACGGCCTTCATCGCTGGCTGGCATGAAGTTGGCACAGCAAACCCATCCCCGGGGACTGGCCCAATGGCCTCCGTTCCCCAGGGGCGTCCTGCCGGGGGCACTCTGCACCCCAGGACTAGGCTGCGCCGATGCTTGCCCCTTCGCCGGCCGGCTTTCGCCGGCTGTGGCCGCTGCTCAAGCCCCATCGGTCCCGCCTGCTGGCCGGGGGGTTCTGCATGCTTGTGTTCGTGGCCTGCTGGCCCCTGCTGGCCTCCCTGGCCGGCAAGTTGATTCCGGCGATCGGAGCCGGTGATTTCCAGGCGGTGCTGCGCAGCATCGGCCTGGCCCTGGCGGTGTTCATGGTGCAGAAGGCCGCCCAGTTCGGCCAGGACACGCTGCTGGCCGGGCCCGCCCTGGCGGTGAGCCAGGACCTGCGCCGTCAGCTCTTCGCCCGCCTGCAGCGCCTCGAGTTCGGCGCCCTTGAGAAGCTCTCGGCCGGCGACCTCACCTACCGCCTCACCGAGGACGCCGACCGGGTGGGGGAGGTGATCTACAAGACCCTCCAGGACAGCATCCCCAGCGCCCTGCAACTGGTGGCGGTGCTGGGCTACATGCTCTGGCTCGACTGGCCCCTCGCCCTGGCCACCCTGCTGCTGGCCCCGGTGGTGGCGGTGCTGGTGAGCCTGTTCGGCGCGCGGGTGATGGGGGCAGCCGAGCGCAGCCAGAAGCAGGTGAGCGAGTTGGCCTCCCTGCTCGGCGAAGCGATCGGCGGGCTGCCGCTGGTGCGGGCCTTTGCCGCCGAACCCTGGCTGCAGCAGCGCTTCGACACCGAGGTGGACCTGCACCGCCGGGCCCGCTACCGCACCCTGCGGCTGCTGGCCCTGCAGCACCCGGTGGTGGGCTTCATCGAGGCCGCCGGCATTCTTTCGGTACTGCTGATCGGTGCTGCCCGCATCCAGAGCGGTGGCCTCAGCAGCGCCGGCTTCAGCAGCTACGTGGCAGCCCTGCTGATGCTGATCGATCCGATCGCCCACCTCACCACCAACTACAACGAGTTCCAGCAGGGCCAGGCTTCGCTGCGGCGCCTGCGGGCGATCCTCGGATAAACCCGTCCTTCACGAGATTTCGCTGCGAATCGCCCCGGGCCAGGTGGTGGCTCTGGTGGGTCCATCCGGGGCTGGCAAAAGCACGCTCTTCTCCCTGTTGCTGCGCTTCAACACGGCCCAGCGGGGTCGGGTGTTGCTCGATGGCCAGGATCTGGCCGATCTGCAGGCCCGCGAGCTGCGTCGCGCCGTTGCTCTTGTGCCCCAGCAAAGCCGGGTGTTCTCCGGCACGGTGGCCGAGGCGATCGCCTTCGGCCGGCCGGCCAGCAGCGAGCAGATCCGGGAGGCGGCGCGACTGGCCAATGCCGATGGCTTCATCGAGGCCCTGCCCAGCGGATACGGCGCGCGGTTAGAGGAGGGGGGTAGCAACCTCTCCGGAGGCCAGTTACAACGCCTGGCCATCGCTCGGGCGGTGCTCGGCAACCCGGCCGTGCTGCTGCTGGATGAAGCAACTAGCGCCCTCGATGCCGAGGCGGAGGAGGCTGTGCAGCGTGGCCTGGATCAGGCGATGGCAGGCCGCACCGTGCTGGTGATCGCCCACCGGCTCTCCACGGTGCAGGAGGCGGACCGGATCCTGGTGCTGGAGTCCGGTCGCATTGTGGAGGAGGGGAACCACGACAGCCTAATGGCCCGCGGCGGACGCTACCGCGACCTCTGCCAGCGCCAGCTGATCCGGATCGAGGGCTGACCCGTGTTGCTGCCGGGTTCGATCGGAGCTCGCGAAGGCCCGGAAGGCATTCGTGCCAACCCGGCCTCCTTCCTCGTGGCAATGGGCTTGGACGTGGCGGCCGCAGAGCCAGCGAGGTGCAAGGTTGGCGGATCCCAGCCTTGCCTAAGGTTGCGCAGTCTTCTCCTGATCCACCGTGCAAACCCCCGACCAGCAACCACCTGTGCTCACCTTCGAGGGCAAGCGCTACGACCTCAATTCCCTGCCGGATGAGATCAAGGAACTCGTTCGGGGCATGCAGGTAGCTGACGCCCAGCTGCGCATGCACGAGGACACCCTGAAGGTTCTGGCGGTTGGCCGTCAATCGATGGCGATGCAGCTGAACGACCGTCTGCAGACGATCACCCCCCTTCCAGACGGCGAGTGAAGCTCCGCAGTCGGTGGCCCCTGGGCTACCGACTGCGGATGGACGGAACCATTCCTCCACTCACCATTTGGCGGAGGAATCAGTCAGGCTGGAGGTTCATGGACGTTTAGGTGAGGGGTGCCAGATCCTCGAAGCGGAAGATCTGGCGCCCCTCAATCGAGCCCTCCTCGGCAACTGCGCCATCGGGCTCACTCACAACCACCCGCTCCGCCAGCACCCATGGCCCACCCCCTGGCAGCGGGATGAAGGTGTCGGTGAAGCTGCTGCGGCCACCGCGGGTTTCGCCGCTGGCCGGATCGCTGTATTGGCTGGTGTAAGTGTGGCTGAGGTAGCCAGCGCCCGTGTCCAGCACCTCGGTAGTGAAGATCGTCACCACCGAGCCGTGGATGTGGCGATGCACCATGGTCACCACGTCGTCCTTGATGCGGTAGCGGTCGCCCTGGCCTTTACCGCCCACGATCACCTCGGTGCCCACCACGTCGGTGTCCCCGGCGGTGAAGGTGTTGCCCGCATGGGTCTGCTCAAAGGGCCGCCGCACCCGGTGGATCGCGACCTCCCACAGCTGGGAGGCCACGGCCTTGTGCACCGCCTCATCCTCAATTCCCTCCACGCTGGCCTTCAGGTCGGCGCCGACCCGGAAGCGGCCCTCCACGCGGCGGTCTCCCTGCTCCCAAACGCAGGTTCCCTGATAGCCGCCGAAGCCAGGCTGCCAGGTGTATCGGTTCTCGTAGGCGGCGCGGAAGGCGGCTGTGCAGTCGGTGCCGGGGGCGATCGGGGCGGAGAGGGTGCTGCTGCTCACGATGGAGAAGATCAGAATTTGATGATTCTATCGTGAGCCGATCACAACAGGCGAGCGCCCGCTAAGACGGCAATAAATGAGGATGAAGCCTAAGAAACCGTTGAAACATATGGAATGAATAATAATCCAAGAAATGGGCTTCATCTTTATAATGTGCTGCAATGCAGTTCACTGGCCCGCAAGTCGTTGCGTCCACTCCATCCCAAACAACTCGTTGCTTACCATCAGCCCAGCTCCTGATCCAACCAAAGTCGCGTTCCCGCCTAGCTAGAAATGGCTTGGCCTCGACGGTGCAATTCGGGCTCAAGGCAGGCTTGAACCATTGGGGGAAGCAGTAACCCTCTGACATTCCTTCCAACCCATCAAACCTGGGGGCATTAAGGTAAATGACAACAGTTGCACCTTTCGCAACTAGGATTTCCGAAATTTCTCGCAACCTGGCTGAGTAATCTTGAATGGCTTCCTTGAAGGCGGGGCCGGCATTGACCGGATTAAAATAAGCCGTTAAGTAGTCTCCTATAAATATTATGTCACCTGGTTTAACTACGCTCAGCAGCTTATCTGTCATGACTCGCTGCTGTTGCTGACATAGTTTTTTCCTGGGATCAGCTGACGATGCCCAGGCTGTCAGATCGGGAAATGGACAAGCATTGCCCCAGACTCCATGCAGGCCGAGGCCATGTTGCGAAGTGTAAGTAGCAATCGCATGTCGATACTGATGAATGTGGCTATCACCAACTAGGTAAACCATCGGTTTCCCCTTCTCAGCTCGGAAGCCGCAGGTGCCAGATTCACTGCTCACAGATTCAGGATCGTCGAAGAGATTGCAAAGTTCGACTGTGCGTTGAGTCTTGAGGCGGCTATCGTTTTGAAGCTCGTTCGTTTGGCCCAGGAAAAGCCTACCCTTCATCGGCGCCGCCAGTATGCCGATCAATGCCGCCATTGAAGTAACACCAATAGCTCCATAGAGGAAGCTGTAGATAGGCTGAACTGACCATGATGCGGCCCTCAGCGGTTTTTCGACCCAGCGATAGGAGCTGTAGGCGAGGGCAAGCATTAGCAAAACCTGAAACGGTATCGTCCACCAATGGATACCAATGGTCCAACGGCTCAATGAGAGGACCCCCCAGTGCCAGAGATAAAGCGAGTAAGAAATCAAACCCACACCAACCAGGGCGGAGCTTGAGAGCAGCGAGACTGCCGTGCGATTTCTGGCGAGGGATGCGATGAGCAGCGTTGTTGAAAAGGCCACGACCAGAGTGCTCAGCAGGGAGGCACTCTCAGGAAGCCAAAGTGAGACAATCAAAACCGCAAGGGAGGGCCAGGCTATGAATGAGGGAACTGGACCAGTGATTCTTAACTGCTCATAGGCAAACAACAGACATCCAAGGCCCATTTCCCAGAAGCGTGGTGGCATTAAGAAGAATGCTGCTTCAGGGCTTTTCAGCTTCAGCCAGATAAAACCAACCAATGAACCAGTGGACAATATTGCCATAATGATGGCGAAACGTGTTAAGCCTCCCTTGTTTTTTGAGCCTAAGCCGCTGAACCAGAAAATGAATGGGAACAACAGATAGAACTGCTCTTCCACTCCAAGGGACCAGGTATGGGTAAAGACGTTGAGCTCGGTTGAGCCGGCAAAATAATCTGTTTTCAGCCGATAGAGAACCAGATTGGAGGCGCCAACCAGGGAGGCAAGACCGGTTTGAAGGCTGAGCCCGGGACTGGGGTTGACCAGGCAGATCAGGATCGAAAGCACGCCAACAAATACAATCAGAGCCGGAAGCAAACGCTTCAGGCGTCGCAGATAGAAACTGCCAACAAAATCTCTGAAATTTTCGAAGCGATGACGGTACAGAGAGGCTGTAATCACATAGCCTGAGATAACAAAGAAAATATCAACACCCAGGAAACCTCCTGGTATAAAGCTTTTATTGATGTGATTAACAATGACCGCAATCACGGCGATGGCTCTCAAACCATCGATTTCCGTCCTGTAGGAAGAAGGTTTGGCGATCACTGCCCACGTCCTGTAGGAAGAAGGTTTGGCGATCACTGCCCAACTCCTGCCCCCCAGGGACGATGGATGTCCTGGAGTGCCACCACCTCCAGCTCCGGTTGGCGGCGCAGGGCAGCGATCGCCTCCACGGCGGCGCGGGCACCGGCCAGGGTGGTGACGGTGGGCACGGCGTAGTCGAGGGCGGCGCGGCGCAGGTAGCGGTCGTCGTGGGCGGCCTGGCGGCCGATCGGGGTGTTGATCACCAGCTGAATCTGGCCGGAGCGGATCGCGTCCTCAATGTTGGGGCGGCCCTCATGCACCTTCAGCACCGGCTCCACAGCCAGGCCAGCTTTCGCCAGGGTCCGGGCCGTGCCGGCGGAGGCGGTAAGGGCGAAGCCTTCCTCCACCAGGCGCCGGGCCACCGGCACCAGGCCAGGCTTGTCGCGGTCGTGGGTGGAGAGGAACACCGTACCCCCGGTGGGGAGCGCCTCACCAGCCGCCAGCTCCGCCTTGGCGTAGGCCAACCCGAAACTGGAGGCGATGCCCATCACCTCGCCGGTGGAGCGCATCTCGGGACCCAGCAGGGTGTCGGCCCCCGGGAAACGTTTGAAGGGCAGCACCGCTTCCTTCACGGTCTGCAGCGGCGGCACCGGTTCGCTCGTGAGGCCCAGCTCAGCCAGGGTGCGGCCAGCCATCAGCTGGCTGGCAATCTTGGCCAGGGGCACGCCGGTGGCCTTGGCCACGAAGGGCACCGTGCGCGAAGCGCGGGGATTGGCCTCGATGATGAACACCTTCTCTTCACCGGCCCCATCCCGCTGGATGGCGAACTGGAGGTTGATCAGGCCCCGCACCTCCAGGGCCAGGGCCAGATCCCGGCTCCAGCCCTTGATCGTGGCCAGCACCTCGGGGCTCAATGACACCGAGGGCAGGGCACAGGCCGAATCTCCGGAGTGAATGCCGGCCGGTTCGATGTGCTCCATCAGCCCGCCGATCAGCACGGCGCCGCTGCCATCGGCCAGGGCATCCACATCCACCTCGATGGCATTCTCCAGGTACTGATCGATCAGCACCGGGTGGTCCGGTTCCACCGCCGCGGCCTCCACCATGTAGCGGTTCAGTTCCTCTTGGTCGTACACCACCTCCATGGCGCGGCCGCCGAGCACGTAGCTGGGCCGCACCACCACCGGGTAGCCGATCCGCTCCGCCACGCTGCGGGCTTCGACCTCGCTGCGGGCTAGGCCATTGCGGGGCTGGCGAATCTCCAGGCGCCGCAGGATCTCCTCGAACTGCTCGCGGTCTTCAGCCCGGTCGATCGATTCAGGGGATGTGCCCCAGAGGCGGGTGCCGGTGGCCAGCCCGGCGGAGGTGGCGAGCCAGCGCAGCAGGGGGATCGCCAGCTTAAGAGGCGTCTGGCCGCCGAACTGCACGATCACCCCTTCAGGCCGCTCGGCCTCGATCACATTGAGCACGTCTTCGAGGGTGAGGGGCTCGAAGTAGAGGCGATCGCTGGTGTCGTAATCGGTCGACACCGTTTCGGGGTTGCTGTTGACCATCACCGTGGCGAAGCCCGCCTCCCGCAGGGCAAAGGAGGCGTGGCAGCAGCAATAGTCGAATTCGATGCCCTGGCCGATCCGGTTGGGTCCGCCGCCCAGGATCATCACCTTGCGGCGGCCTTCCGCTTCAACCTCATCGGCAGGCGGCTGGATCTGCAGCTGCCCATCGGCACCGAGGCGCTCCAGGGGACGTTCGTAGGTGGAGTAGTGGTAAGGCGTGCTGGAAGCGAATTCGGCCGCGCAGGTGTCCACGGTCTTGAACACGGCGTTGACACCCAGCCCCTGGCGATGGCCGCGCACCTCCAGTTCGCCGTGGCCGGTGGCCCAGCCGATCTGCCGGTCGGAGAAGCCAAGCTGCTTGAGCTCCAACAGCTCTCCTGCCCCGAGATCCTCGAGTCGGCGGTCCGTGAGCAGCCGCTGCTCAGCCTCGATCAGGCCCCGCAGCTTGGCCAGGACCCAGGGGTCGATGGCGCTGAGCTTGTGGAGCTCGGCATCGGAGTAGCCCCGCACCATGGCGGTGCGCACCGCCAAGATCCGATCTGGTGAAGGGATGCGCACGGCGCGCTCCAGCTCGCTGCGCTCCCCGGGAGCGTCACAGGCGAGATCCGGCCGGTCGCAGCCCCAGCCAGCCAGGCCGGTTTCCAGCGAACGCAGGGCCTTTTGAAAGGACTCCTCAAAGCAGCGGCCGATCGCCATCGCCTCGCCCACCGATTTCATCGAGGTGGTGAGCACCGCTGGGCTGCCGCGGAACTTCTCGAACGCGAAGCGCGGAATCTTGGTCACCACGTAGTCGATCGTGGGCTCGAAGCAGGCCGGCGTGGCGCCGGTGATGTCGTTGATGATTTCATCGAGGCTGTAGCCCACCGCCAGGCGGGCGGCGATCTTGGCAATCGGAAACCCGGTGGCCTTCGAGGCCAGGGCAGAGGAGCGCGAGACGCGAGGGTTCATCTCGATCACCACCACATCCCCATTGGCGGGATTGATGGCGAACTGGATGTTGGAGCCGCCGGTATCAACACCGATTTCCCGGATGATCGCGATCGATTGATCCCGCAGCCGCTGGTATTCGCGGTCGGTGAGGGTCTGGGCCGGGGCCACGGTGATCGAATCGCCCGTGTGCACCCCCATCGGATCGAGATTTTCAATGCTGCACACGATCACCACGTTGTCGGCGGTGTCACGCATCACCTCCAGCTCAAACTCCTTCCAACCCAGCAGCGACTGTTCCACCAGGATCTGGCTGACGGGACTGGCCTCCAGGCCGCTCTTGCAGAACGCCCGGAATTCCTCAGGGTTGTAGGCGATGCCGCCGCCGCTGCCCCCCAGGGTGAAGGCGGGCCGAATGATGCGCGGGTAGGTGCCGATGTCCTCGCCCACCTGCTCGGCTTCCTCGAGGTTGTTGGCAATGCCGGAGGGGCACACCGCCACGCCGATGCGGGCCATGGCCTCCTTAAAGAGCAAGCGATCCTCCGCCTTGCGGATCGCTTCGAGGTTGGCCCCGATCAGTTCCACCCCGTAGCGCTCCAGGGTGCCGTTCTCGGCCAGGGCCACCGCCAGGTTGAGGGCCGTCTGACCTCCCATGGTGGGCAGCAGGGCATCGGGCCGCTCGATCTCGATCACCCGCGCCACCACCTCAGGGGTGAGGGGCTCGATGTAGGTGCGGTCGGCCAGATCCGGATCGGTCATGATCGAGGCCGGATTGCTGTTCACCAGCACCACCTCGTAGCCCTCGGCCCGCAGCGCCTTGCAGGCCTGGGTGCCGGAATAGTCGAATTCGCAGGCCTGGCCGATCACGATCGGCCCCGAACCCAGCAGCAGGATGCGCCTGAGATCCGTGCGGCGGGGCATGGGTGTGATCTAGCCAAACGTGCCCAGCCTCTCATGGGCGCCGCCCGGGTCGGGCATCCCACCAGCACCGGATCCATGGCTCCCCGCAACGATCGCTAATCTGAGGCGATTGCAGCCTTTGCCGCCGATGAGCGAACTCCAGCGCCTGAAGGGGCTGTTGCCCCCGGAGATGCAGAGCTGGGTGTTCGTGGAAGCCTCCGCCTCCGTGGATCCCCCCCTGATCACGATCGAGGAGATCGGCCGGGATGAGGTGGAGATCCAGGTCGACCTGGAGAAGTGGGATGCTCTGGCCCTCGACCACCGCAACCTGCTGTTCTGGCATGAGGTGGGGAGGATCCAGAACGACGCCGTTCCACGGGACGGCTGGGAGATGGCGGCCCTAGCGATCGGCCTGGGAGGGGCGATCGGTGAACTGTGGGTGCAAGACGCCATGCTCCTGTTCATGGCCTTAGGCCTTTCCGGCTTCGCCGGATATCGCCTCTATTTGAAGAACAACTCCGAGAAACGTCTTCAGGATGCGGTGATGGCCGATGAGCGGGCCATCGACCTGGCCTGTCGTTTCGGCTACAGCCTGCCGAACGCCTACAAGAGCCTTGGCGGGGCCCTCAAGGAACTTGTGGAGCAAACCCGCAAAAAGAAGCGCCGCTCCTTCTACGAAGATCGCCTCGAAGCCCTGCGCAAGAGTGCCGGCAAGGCCCGTGCCGAAATGGCCGAACAGCAGGGATCACGCCAGTCCGTCACCAGTGAGAACGTTTATGGCTGAACCTGCCCCCTCGCCGGCCAGGGCGTCGGCCATCACCCCAGCCCCTCGGGCCAGTGGCAGCGACAGCCATACCCTGGCGCGCCTCGCCGCTGAAGCCTGTGATGACCGCAAGGCCGTGGACATCCGCCTGATCCGGGTGGAGGAGATCTCTTCCTTGGCGGATTGGTTCGTGATCTGCAACGGCCTCACCGACGTGCAGGTGCGGGCCATCGCCCGCTCGGTGGAGGACACCCTTGAGCAGGAGGCCGGCCGGCTTCCGCTGCGCCGGGAGGGCCAGACCGAGGGGCGTTGGGTGGTGCTCGATTACGGCGAGCTGATCGTGCATGTGCTCACACCTCAGGAGCGCGCTTACTACGACCTCGAATCCTTCTGGGGCCATGGCGACCAAGAGCGCTACGTGAGTCCATTGGCTCCCCAGCCCCAGGCGCCGGGAGGCTGATCTCCGCCCATGGCCAACCCCGGTTTCCGCCTTCCTGTGCAGGACACCCCCTGTCCCGTGCCCCCCGAGCAGCGGCCCCTGGAGGAATACGGCCAGATGCTGCGCTCCTGGTTCTTCGCCTGGCCCGCTGGCGGTTCCTTGCCCCTGATCCGCTCCCTTGCGTTGAGCTGGTTGCTGGTACTGCCTGTGGCTCTGCTGGTGGCCGGCGGCAGCTTCACGCTCCGCCACGAGCCGCTGCGGCTCGGCATGGCGGCCGCCACCGCCGCCGGCTTGCTGCCGCTTCTGTTGCTCTCTCGCCAGTGGCTCGGCTGGGCCTACGTGAGAAAGCGACTCATTGCTGAAACCGTGGAGTACGAAGAATCGGGCTGGTACGACGGTCAGGTGTGGGAGAAACCGATCGCCTGGCGCCAGCAGGATCTGCTGGTGGCGCGCTTCCAGGTGGATCCGGTGATGCGTCGCCTGCGCCTCAGTGCCGCCTTGGCCGCAGGCCTGCTCCTGGCGGGAGCGGGACTCTGCCAGGCTCTCTGAGCTTCTCTACCCCTCTGAGGACCCATCCCCATCGCCATGACCCTGTCCTCCGGCTTTTCGGGATCTCCCCGGCCTGGTGTGCCTTCCCTGGAAGTGCGGCTTCTCCGCAACGGCATCCCCGAATCCCATCACCGGGTCCATGCGGTGGTCTGCGATCAAAGGGGGCGGGTGCTGATGAGGGCTGGGGACCCCCAACAGCTCAGCTTCATCCGCTCGGCCCTCAAGCCCTTCCAGGCCACCACCTTCGTGGCCAGTGGCGCCGCCGATCGCATCGCTTGTGGGGAGCGGGGGCTGGCGATCGCCTGCGCTTCCCATGCCGGCACTGCCGCCCATGCCCGCGAGGCCTTCCGGCTGCTCTGGGGGGCCGATCTGGATGCCAGTCGGCTGCAGTGTCCGGTTCCCCCCGGTGCCACCAGTGCCCTGCAGCACAACTGCTCGGGCAAGCATGCCGCCTTCCTTGCGACTTGCCGCCAGATGCACTGGCCCCTGGAGAGTTACCTGCAAACTGACCACCCCCTGCAGGTCGAGGTGGTGAAGCGGGTGGCCGAACTCCTCGGCATTCCGGCGGCGGAGCTGGTTGTGGCCCGCGACGACTGCGGAGCCCCCACCCTGCAGCTGCAACTCGCCCAGATGGCCTTGCTCTTCGCCCACCTCGGGGCCGGCGAACATCCGGATCTCGAACGGCTGAGCCGGTCGATGCTCGCCCATCCGGAACTGGTGGCCGGGGAAGGCCGCTTCGATACAGCCCTGATGCGTCTGGCCCATGGCCAAGTGGTGAGCAAGGGAGGAGCCGAAGGCATCCAGTGCCTCAGTCGCGTTGGCGAGGGGATGGGGGTGGGGATCAAGGTGGAGGATGGCGCGTCCCGGGCCAAGCACGCCGTGGCCCTGCACGTGCTGGAGCAACTGGG
Organism: Cyanobacteriota bacterium; assembly: GCA_026389265.1. GTDB lineage: Bacteria > Cyanobacteriota > Cyanobacteriia > PCC-6307 > Cyanobiaceae > Cyanobium. The sequence continues at coordinate 13,903 of JAPLIE010000198.1, forward strand.
GTGGTTGACGCCCGCCACCCTGGAGGAGCTGGGACAGAGCTTCCTCCAGCTCGGCCCGCAGCTCCAGCTGGAGGTGCGCGGCGAGCTCCGTTTCGACTAACCGCTGCCGCCATCGGGGGGGAGGGTGGGCTGGTAGGATGCACCTGTTGGTTTCAACCGACACCTTTCAGGAGTGATCCACCACTCCCCTATTGGTTCCCTCCCTGCCGCGGGGTAGAGCAGCCTGGTAGCTCGTCGGGCTCATAACCCGAAGGTCGCGAGTTCAAATCTCGCCCCCGCCACCACTTTTGGGAATCCGTTCCTTGCTTCCGATCCAGC
>JAPLIE010000100.1 GCA_026389265.1 Cyanobacteriota bacterium
ACCCCCCGCCCAAAGGCCGGGGCGCCTGTTACGTTGGTTGTCCTGCGCCCCCGGCGCCGACAACCTACGGAACAGGCGCCCCGGCTTCGTGTCATGCAACTGCGACTGCTGCTCGATTCGGCTGATCCGGCCGACTGGGCCGAATGGTTGCCCAGCGGTCTGTTTCATGGGGTGACCACCAATCCCACCCTGTTGCTCCGGGCGGCCCGACCTTGCCGCCTCGATGAACTGGAACGCCTCACCCGCGAGGCGCTGGAAAGGGGCATGCAGGAGATCCATCTGCAGGCCTGGGGCGGTGATGCCGAAGCCCTGGCGGCTTGTGGGGCAGGCCTTGCGGCGCTGGCACCGGGACGGGTGCTGGTGAAGCTGCCGATCACCCGCGCTGGTGCCGAAGCCGCCCGACGGCTCATTCATGCCGAGGTGCCGTTGACCTTCACCGCCTGCTACGCGGTTCCCCAGGTGCTGGTGGCGGCAGCCCTCGGAGCCCGCTACATCGCCCCGTATCTTGGCCGCATCGGCGACCTTGGTCGTGATGGCCACGCCGATCTGATCGCGATGCAGCAAGCCCTCGATGGGGTCGGCGCCACCACCCGGCTGCTGGTGGCCAGCCTGCGTGATCCCACGGACCTGACCCGGCTGGCCGCTGCCGGGGTGGGCTGCTTCACCTTGGCCCCCTCGGTGGCTGCGGCTCTCTTTGCGGCCGCTCCCACGGTCGAGGCAGCGGCGCAGTTCGAGCGGGATGCCGCCGCCGCCGGTGCTGGGGTCGGCAACGTCGACTCAGGCCAGGTCGCCTGAGCGGCAGCGGCTGGTGCCCTGGTCGGCCGTGGCCTCCGGCTGCCTGAGGGCCTGTGCACCAGGCCTGCTTAAGCTCGCCCCACGCGGAACGGTTGATGGGCAGCGGGCGGTCCCTGGGTTTGGCACTGGCCGGCTGGCTGGAGGCTGGGATCCCTGGCCTCGACAACGGCGTGGCCCTCGGCAACCGCCTGGTGGATGTGCTCGGTGCTGAGCAAACCCTGGCGGGCCCCGTGCGGGATCTGGCCCGGCGGCCGCTGTTGCTGCAGGCGCTGGCCGGCAGCGGCACGGCGCGAAGGGCGGCCCTGGCTGCCTTGGTGGTGGAGCTCCAGAGCACCTATGCGCCCGCGGTGCTGGCCGAGCTGGTCGATCTGCTGGAGGTTGGGCTGGGGGTTGGGGGGCTGGCGCCCTCCGCCCATGAGGAAAGCAACGGCGGTGATTCTGGAGCGGCGGCTAGCCCTCGCTCCGCCGGAGGATCCCGGACCGCCGCGGCAGGCCGGGTTGCGATCTCGGCCCAGTTGGCCCAGGACCTTGGGCCTGGAGGAGCGTTGCATCCGTCGACCGTCCCATCAGGGGCGGAGCTCCCTTTTGCCAAGCAGGGCCTGCAACCTGGTGCGGTCGATCAACCGGGAGCCGTCGCCTCACCTGTGCCCGTGCTGAACCTGCGGCAGCTCCGGCGCGATCTCATCCCGCTCGGACCCGGCCTGGCTCTCGCGGCTGCCATGGCCCTGGTGCTGGCCTGGCTGGCCGGTGTGCTCGACCGGCAGCTGCTGGCCCCCCGGCAGTGGAGCGCGGGACTGGTGCTCGCTCTGACGCTCGCTGTTCTTCAGATCGCCACCCTGCCGGGGCCCTTGCGCCTCCTGCGCCGTTCAGCGCTGCTGGACCAGGAGGAGAGCGGCCAACCCCGGCTGGCCTGGCGGTGGGTGAGCGCGCCCTGGTTCCACCGCCGCCATGGGGAAGCCCTGGTGAACGTGCTGCTGCTGCTCCTGATCCTCGGGCCCACTCCCCTGGCGCTCGATCAGGTGGTGCTGCGCTACGCGCTCACCACCCTGGCCTGCCTGGCCCTCGCTGCTCTCACGGCCCGCCGCCTGGGCCTGCGCCTTCAACGCTGGGGCGGCGCCTCCGGTGCCGTGGGCGCCCTGGTGGGTCTGGCGGCCGGGCTGAGCCTGCTGCGCTGGCGGGTGATCGGCTTTGCGCTCGGTGAGATCACGGTTCCTGCCTGGGTGTTGCTCGTGGTGGTGGGCAGCCTGCAGCTCGCCTGGATCCTGCCCCGTGCCCACCCCGGCGATCCCTGCAGGCCCAGCCAGCGGCTGCTGGCCTCGACCTGGTGGTGGGGCCTGATGCTGGGTCTGGGCTGGTCGCTGCTGAGCTGGGGATCGGTGCTGCTGCAGGGATGGTTGCGGCAACGGCCGGGCTGAGCCGGCCTGCTCAGGCGGCTCTCGCTTCGCCCTGGGCCGCCTGCATGAAGCGGCCCCACAGCTTGGCGGCCAACACACTGCTGGCGGCCTCGGCGGGGCGGTTGTCGTCGTTGCCCATCCACACGCCGGTCAGGATGCCGCTGGCGGGGGAGTAGCCGATGAACAGCACATCCACCCCGTCGTTGGTGGTGCCGGTCTTGCCGCGGGCATCGGCGACCACGCCGGCGGCCCGGCCGGTTCCTTCGCTCACCACATCCCTCAGCAGCCGGTCCATGCCGGCGGCCACAGCGGGATCGATCAGCTGGCGAGCCTCCTCACCCACGGGGTCGGTGATCGCCCGCGGCGGGCAGGCCTGGGGTTTGCTGTAGTCGGCACAGAGGCCCAGGTCGATGATGCGCTGTACGCCATGCATCGGCACCGAACGGCCGCCATTCGCCACCACGGCATAGGCGCGGGCCATCTCGTAGAGGTAGGTGGCATCCCCGCCGAGCACCATGTTGTGGTCGGCATGGAGGGGTGTGCTGATGCCGAGCCGCCGCGCCTGGGCGATCACCCGCTCCAGTCCCACCCGATCCGCCAGCCGCAGCGCCACCACGTTCTCCGACTTGGCGAATCCCGCCGCCAGGCTGGTGCTGCCATCGCTGTCGCCGGCGCCATGGCTGCAGCCCGCCACGCCACCCAGCGGCGCGCAGCTGATCCGCTCGGCCGGTTCGATGTCCTTGCCCAGGGCCGCCAGAAACGTGAACAGCTTGAAGGTGGAGCCGGGCTGGCGCAGGGCCTGAACGCGATCGAAGCTGCTCTTGCGGTAGTCGCCGCCGCCCACGTAGGCGAGGATCGCGCCGCTGCGCACATCCAGGCTGATCAGGGCGGCCTGGTTGAGGCCCATCGGTCGGGCCTCCTTCTCGAGGAAGCGGCCCACCTCGCGCTGGGCTAGCTGCTGCAGGCGGGGATCCACCGTGCTCACCACGGCGTAGTTGCCGCCGCCCCGCTGGGGGTCGAGGTTGAGGCCGAAGCGGCGGCCCTCCAGTTCGCCGCGCACGTAGTCGCTGAAATAGGGGTAGCTCTCGCGGCTCGATTCGCGGCAGGCGGTGGGATCGATGTTCAGGGGCCGGCGAAGAGCGTCGCGCAGGCTGTCCTGGTCGATGAAGCCCTCCTCGTGCATGCGCCCCAGCACCAGGTTGCGGCGCTGCAGGGGCGCCCAGCTGTCCACCGGCTGATCGGGCGCCAGGGGGGCGAAGCAGGGGCTGTAGCCGTTCGGGCTGGGAAGCAGGCCCACCAGGAAGGCGGATTCGGCCAGGTCGAGCTCGCGGGCCGACTTGCGGAAATACAGCTGGGCGGCCTGCTCGAAGCCTTCGGTGCCCAGGCCCAGGGGGGCACGGTCGAGGTACATCTTGAGGATGCGGCCCTTGCTGTAGCCGGTCTCCAGTTGCCAGGCCACCCAGAGTTCACGCAGCTTGCGCCCCAGGCTCACGTCGTTGCCGACGGCCGGGTCGTAGAGCCGGGCCACCTGCTGGGTGAGGCCACTGCCGCCGCCCGTTCCCTTGACCAGGGAGCGCAGGGTGCCGAACAGGTCGAGGCCGCTGTTCCAGCCGAAGCGGGCATCTTCCGAGGCGAGCAGGGCCAGGCGCAGGTGGCTGGGGTAGTCGGCCAGGCTGGGCAGGGCGGTGGCAGCACCCTCGCGGGCATCGATGCGGCGGAAATCGGCCGCCACGATTTTGAGGGGGCCGCCGTAGAAACGGATCCTGGAACCGCCCGCGATGCTGCTGGCCCCGAGCAGGGCTGCCACCAGCAGGGCGGAACCGATCAAGGAGGCCAGGCCGACGGCCCGCAGCAGCTGCTCCAGGGGGCTGGCGGAGTGGCGGTAGCGCAGGGTGGGGGTGGCTCCCTTGAGGGGGGATCCCAGCTGGATCCGGTCGCCATGGCGCAGGCCGATCGAGCGGATCCGCTGGTCACGCCAGAAGATCCCATTGGCGGAGTTGAAATCCTCCAGCCGGTGGTCGCGGTCGCCGCGCCGCTCCCGTTCCACGAAGGCATGCACCCGGCTGATGCCAGTGGCCTGGCAGGGGAGCTCGCAGTCCGGATCCCGACCGATCCGCACCCGCTCGTCTGCCAGGGGTAGGCGGCCCGTGCAGCGCTCACCCTCCCAGAGTTCCAGCTGGGCCTGGTGGTGGCTGAGCTGCTGCCAGGCTTGCTCCACAGCCTGGCGTCGCTCGCGCCAGGGCGCCGGATGCAGCAGGGCCCGGCCGAGCTCCCGCCAGGGTGCCAGCTCCGCCAGCAGACGAGGCCCCGGCCTGGCCGGCCCAGGGAGGCCCGCTGCACGCGAACGGCTTCTGGATGGAGGAGGCGGGGAGCGGCCAGCCGATGGGTCGCCAGCTTGATCGCCATCTCTGTCGCGAACGTGATTGCGAGCTCCCACGCCATCGGCACCGGTGGACGGTATCGATCGGCCGGCACCGGAGGAGGTGTGGGGTCGTACTGGTTGTATGCCCCCTGGCTGCTGGGTCGGCCTCGCCAGCCCTTGGCCTTCAACAGGCCGCAGCGAGCCCGCCGGATCCGGCTGTGGTGAGGGGGCTGGGCCCATAGGGCCCGGACTGGGAACGGAGGCCGCTCCCGGAGCCGGGGACGGCGGTGAAGTGGCCATCGCGGCGAAGCGGGCGGGGCCTGGGCCCCATAGGCTAATCGGGCGGATTGAACCCTCTCGGTGCAGCGTCGGCGGGATCCCTGGGCCCCATTCCGGATCTGGATCGCTCTCACGATCGGGCTTTATGCCCTTAGGGCGGCCTTTGTGACCACACCGCTTGGGGCGATTCCGGGCTTCGTTCTACTGCTGATGGTGCTGGTGGCCCTGCTGCTGGCGGGCCTGGCCTTGGTGCGGCCGGGGCGAGTCCAGCGCTGGAGGGAGGGTCCCTGATGGATGCCGTTGACCACCTGGTGTGGCTGGATCGCTCGGCCGCCGCCGTGCCCCTGGATCGGTCGATCCCCCTCACGATTGGCCGGGATGCCGCCAATCGGCTCTGCCTGACCCAGGAACCCGGCCTCTCGCGCCACCACGCTGAGTTGCGCCCCGGCGGCGTCGGCCAGTGGCTGGTGTGCGACCTGGGGAGCAGCAACGGCACCTACGTGGAGGGCGAACGGCTGAGTGGTTGCCGGCTCCTGGCCCCTGGCGACCGGATCCGGCTGGGCCGCAGGGGGCCCTGGTTGCAATTCCTGCAGGGGGCGCCCGAACCTGCCGCCCCCCCCATGGCCCCGTCGACTCTGGGGGACGCATCCCCCCCTTCCGCATTCCCTCCCCTTCCCGCCTCGGATGGGGCACTCGCCAGCCCGTCCCGGCCTGCCGCCGCCCGGGCTGTCCCCCCGCCTGCCCCTGGCCCCGGTCCAGTCTCGGCGGCTCCGCCTTCTGCTGCTGGGGTGAACCCGTCCCGGGAGATGCTCCAGCCCGATCCCCCTGCCGCGCCGCAAGCCGTCAGCCCGGCGGCGCTGGAGGGCACGATCACGGTGGCCGGTAGGGCCCTTCCCCTCGATCAGATCCGCGCCGTGGAGGTGCATAGCGAAGCCCTGCATCCCCAGGTGTTCAGCTGGTGGGTGCTGGCCTGCCTGGGGGGGCTGCTGCTGCTGCCTTTTCCCTTGATCTTCTGGCCCTGGCAGGCGGCGGCGCTGGCCCTGGCGCTGCTGCTGGGCCGCCGGCAGGAGCACATTCTTCTGCTCACCCTGCGGGACGGCCGGGCCCATCGCCATCGCTTCGCCGATCGACCCGCCGCCCTGGCCCACCGCAAGGGCGTGCGCCGGGCCCTCGGTCAGGACCCAGAGGCCTGATCTCTCCCATGGCCTGGATCCTGCCCCTTGCCACCAGCCACCGCTTCGCCGGGATCGATGCCCCGGTGCGGATTGTGCGGGGGCTGGGGGGCGGCAGCCAGGGTCAGGTGTTCGAGGTGGTGGTTGGTGAGGAGGCCCTGGCTCTCAAGTGGTATTTCCCCACCTTTCTGCGGCGCGATCCGGGCCTGGCGGAACGGCTGGCCGAAAGCATCCGCCGGGGTTCCCCCAACGGCGATTTTCTCTGGCCCCTGGCCCTGCTGCGCCCCACCGGATCCGAGGCCACCACGCTCGGCGGTGCGGCCTCGGGTTTCGGCTACCTGATGCCCCTGCGGCCGGCCGGCTTCCAGGGGGCCGTGGAACACGCCGCCGGCCGGCTCACGATCAGCCTTCAGAACGTGCTGCGCAGCGCCTTCTTTTTGGCCCGCGGCTTCCATGCCCTGCACAGCCTGGGCCTCTGCTACAAGGACGTTTCACTCGGCAATGTCTTCCTCGACGCGGGCCGGGGTCGGATTCTGATCGGCGATAACGACAATGTTGAGGTGAGCGGCCGCGGTGGCGGTGCCGTGGTGGGCACCTGGGGCTTCATGGCGCCGGAGGTGGCCCTCGGCCGCTCCCGCCCCGACGGCGGCTCGGATCTCTTCTCCCTGGCCGTTCTGCTGTTCCACCTGCTCACCCGCCACGATCCCTTCAAGGGCGCCCTGGAGCGCGCGATTCCCTGCCTGGATCTCCCGGCCCGCCGCCGTCTTTATGCGGAGGAACCGCTGTTTGTTTTCGACCCGCGCGATGACCGTAATCGCCCCGATTCAATCGAGCATGCGGCGGCCCTGCTCACCTGGCCCCTCTACCCCCGGGCGCTCCAGCAACAGTTCGAGCGAACCTTCGGCCCGGGGTTGAGCGATTCCCGCAGCCGCACCCTCACCGGCCAATGGTGCCAGCAGCTCGCGGCCACCCTTGACCAACGGCGGCTCTGCCCGAACTGCGCCGAGGAGAATCTGCTGGATGTCCGGCTCAGCGGGCTGTGTCGCTCCTGCGGAGCCCCCCTGCCGCCGCCGATGCGGCTGCGCACCGCGGCGGGCCTGGTGGCCGTGGCGGCCGGCAACGAACTCCACCCCCACCATTTCGATGTCCTCCTGGCCGAAGACCTGGACCATCCCCTGGCCCGGATGGTGGCCCACCCCCGCCGCCCCCATCTGTTGGGTCTGGAGAATCTCTCACCCCATTCCTGGACCCTGACGCTGCAGGAAGGCCAGGCGATTGCCGTCGCTCCCGGCGAAACGGGTAGCCTCGCCCAAGCGGCGACGCTCACCACACCGGACGGGGAGGTCACGATCGAACGGCCTGGTGAACCGTCGGTGGCAGCGTCACCTCGCTGAAGGCCCGCCCCAGACCCTGCGTAGCGCCCCGATGGCTTTCCCCAATGTCCGGCTGGCGAGTCGACCGCTCCACTTCATCTACCTCTGCGACTGTTCCGGCTCGATGCAGGCCCAGGGCAAGATCCAGTCGCTCAATCAGGCGATTCGTCAGTCCCTGCCGGGGATGGCGGCGGTGGCCCACGACAACCCCGAAGCCCGCGTGCTGGTGCGGGCGGTGCGCTTCGCCGACCGGGCCGCCTGGCACATCCCCACCCCCACTCCGGTGGAAGAGCTGGAGTGGGTCGATCTGCGGGCTGGGGGGGTGACGGCGATGGGGGAGGCGCTCGAACTGCTGGCCGCTGAGCTGCGCAGCCCCCCGATGGAGCAGCGGGCCCTGCCGCCGGTGCTAGTGCTGATCTCCGATGGCCAGCCCACCGACGACTTCGAGGCTGGGCTGGCCGCCCTGATGGCCGAGCCCTGGGCGCGGCGGGCCGTGCGGCTGGCGATCGCCATGGGTCATGACGCCGATGGGGAGGTGCTGCAGCGCTTCATCGGTTCGGACCTCTCCCGTGGATCCGCCGGCGGGGCCTTGCCGCCGGGCGAGGTGCCTGGAGCCAGTGGGGAGATGCCCCGCCATGGGCCGGGCCGCTCGCCGCGGCGCCCCCTGCAGGCCGCCAACGCCACCACCCTCGCCCGCTACATCCAATGGGCCTCCACGGCGGTGGTGGGGGCCGCCTCCAGCAGTGCCAGTCGCTTGGCGGATGCCGCCGCCAGCCAGGAGGCCGTACCCCTGCCGGATCTTCCCCCCACCGAGCTCGATCCGCTCGACGAACCCGACCCCCTCAAGTGGTGAGCGGGCCATGGTGAGGCGCTGGCTGGTTGCTGGGGTGTGCTCCAGGCGGGGCTCCGCCCATCGGCGGCGCGGCCAGCCGTGCCAGGACGCCACGCTCCAGCGGGCTTTCACCCTGCCGGGCGGCCTGCCCCTCACCCTGCTGGCGGTGGCGGATGGCCATGGGGGCCAGGCCTACCACCACAGTGATGTGGGCAGTGCCCTGGCCTGTGAGGCCGCCGCCGAGGTGGTGGGGGCCGCTCTGACCCGTCTGCCGGCCGGGACGCCCCCGCTGGCGGGCGCGGATCTGATGGCCCTGCGGCGCTGGCTGGCCGAGGACCTACCCATCGCCCTGCAACAGCGCTGGCTGGCGGCGGTGCGGCAGCATTGGCTGGCGGGTCCCGGCGGGGGGGAGGGCGGCGTCCCTTTCTCGCCGGTTCCCTATGGCTCCACGCTGGGCCTGCTGCTGCTGACGCCGCGCTGGTGGGCCCTGGCCGGTCTGGGTGACTGGGATCTGGTGCGGGTGGATCCGGCAGGGGCGGCTGAACTGCTCAGCCAGGAGGTAGCCGCCCCCGGGGCGGGGGAGGCCACCGCCAGCCTCTGCCAGGAGGGGGCGGCGCAGGGCGGCTGGTTTCGTTCCTGGGTGTGGCCTATCGAGGACCAGCTGCTCCCGTTTTCCCTGGTGCTCAGCACCGATGGCATTCGCAAATCCTGTGCGAGTGATGCCGATTTCCTGGCCCTGGCCGCGTGGCTGGCGGCCGGGCCGGATCCCACCGCCCCCGTCTGCAACACCGTGGCTTCCGATAGCGCCGATTCCGACATCGGCGGCTCCGATACCGGCGAAGGGGTGGCAGGGGTCCACGCCTTCCTGGCGGAGGCCCTCGATCGGATCAGTGCCGAGGGCTGCGGCGATGATGTGAGTGTGGCGATCGGGCGCTGGCAGGCCGGGTCGGCGGCGGCGCCCCCATCCGACCCTTCAGCGGCGACGGTACCGGTGCCGGTGCCGGATCCCCGGCCCCCTCTCCAGGAGCCCCCTCTCGGCGTGGTCCCGCTCCTGCTCACCGGCGGCCTGGCCCTATTGCTCGGCCTTGGCCTTGCCCTGGGGCAGCGGCTCCCCCTCGCCCCAGCCCCGGCCGCTGCGCCGCCGCGGCCGGGATTGCCGCCGGCCGGCCGCGAGCCGCTGCGCCGCGAGGTGGGGCGCCTCTGCGGCGACCCGGCTCTGCTGGTTCCCAGCTTGCACACCCGCCACAGCCAGGTGCAGGGGCTGCGCCGCGGCACGCTCCGGCCAGAGACACTCCTGATCGACAGCGCCCGCGATCCGCTCGGCGCCCTGATCGCGGCCAGCTTCCTGGAGCACCATCCCGAAGCGGGCCGTCAGAATGAGCTGTCGTCCCTCGGGCTGTGTCCTGCCCTGCGGTCGGCCTTGGGGAGCCTCTGGCTTCCTGCCGCTCCCCCAGCGATCCACCCCGCCATGAGCCCCACCTCCCGCCGCCCTTCCCCTTGATGTCCGATCACGAGCTTGGGGTGCGGCTGCGGGAGATCCTGCTCCAGGAGCGGGCCCGGGGCCTGCTCCTGGAGGCCCGTCGCCTGCAGGCGTTGGTGGGGGATCTCTGCGAGCACGAGCAGCTGGCCCTGGTGCCGCCCCTCCGCCACCTGCTGCTCTCGCCCGCCTTCTTGAGTGAGCTGGGCCGCACCCCGCCCCTCTCCGAACCCCGCGGCCGGCTTCGCTTCCTGCAGGAGCTGCGGGAGGTGTTCGCCACCCCCCTTTGCGATCGCATGGAGGCCGTGGTTGAGGGTCTGCTGGGTCTCCCTGCCAGCGGCCCCTCCGATGGGAGTGCCCCCACCGATCCGACCCCAGCCACGCCGATCGTGGCGATTCCATTGCCGCCGCCACCGCCCGGCGACGGGGCCGGGGCCGCGGCGCTGAAGGCCTGGCCGATCGCCCTGGCCGGCTTCCTCGGGGGGGCGCTGCTGCTCGCCTTGGCGGGGGTGCTGTTCTGGCTGGCCGAACGCAACAGTCCGGCCCTTCAGGGAGCGATTCCATCGCTGCCCAGCCGGGGCGCGGGCGTGGCGATCGGGCTTGGGCGCCACGAAGCGTCTGAGCCGGCGGCATCGCCGGAGATCGTGGGCCTCTCGGGTGCCGCTGGCGGGCTGATCTCACCGGTTGCGGTGGGGAGCGATCCAGCAGCCGCTGTCAGCGCTCGCTCCGGACCGGAGGAGACCCCACCGGCGCCTGTCCTGCCCGAGGGTCCCGGCAGCCAGCAAGAGGCCGAAGGCCAGGCGGCTGCGGTGGCGGCCGTGCGCACGGTGGAGTCGCTGTACCAGGCCCTCTCCCGCCAGGATTTCAGCGCCGCTCGGGCTCTGTTCCGTGGCGAGGCTGCCGACCAGTTCAACCCGGCCTTCTTCCGTCAGTTCACCCGGGTGGAGGTGGCCGATCTCCAGCCCACCGGCCGATCGGCCGGCTCGCTCACCCTCGACGGCGTGGTGAGCTTCTTCTACCCCGATGGCTCGCTCCAGAAGGAGGCCCGGACCTTCACCCTCGACACCAACAGCGACCCTCCCCGGGTGGTGGCCAGCGCCTTCGGCAGGGTGGTGCGTCCGCGCAGCCCCCTGCCTGAACCGACCGACCAACAAAAAAGGCGGCCCTAGGGGCCGCCTCAAGAAGATCGGAATCTGCCGCGAATCAGGCGGTACCGCAGAAGGTGATGTCGGGGAACTTGAGCTTGGCTTCCTCGAGGGATTTGCCGCGACCTTCTTCCTGCCAGTAGTTGATCACCTCGGTGGCCTTGTTGAGGATCTCGACCCGTTCGTTGTCGGTGATCCAGCTCTTGGCTTCCAGCTCGCCCTTGAGGGTTTCCCAGGCATCTTCCCGAGGCCAGAAAAAGTAAGCGGTGAGGGGGCTGGGGCCGCCGCCCACGATCTGATCCACCGCTAGGGCGACGTTGTCGGGCAGCCAGAGAATCTTGAGCAGGAAGCGGCCTTCATCGGCTTTGGGGGTGTAGCCGGAGGGCACCCCGTCTTCGTCGATGGTGGCGGTGGCCAAGGCGGCGGTGCCACCGCGCATCACCGGCCGTCCTTCGGTGGTGGCCACTGGAACTCCAAGCTCGGCCCCGGCAGCAGCGCTCAGCTCAGCCGCATCAACGGGGCTCTCGGATGCTGTCATCGTCTCGGGGCTCAAGGGGCGCGTAAGCAAACAATTAGCCTACCAGCCGATTCGGATACCCCTTCTGATTCCCCGCGCCCTTCTGCTGTTCGATATCGATGGCGTGATCCGGGATGTAGGCGGAAGCTACCGCCGCGCCATCGTGGAAACGGTGCACCATTACAGCGGCTGGCGCCCCGATCCGGCGGTGATCGACGCTCTCAAGGCGGAGGGCTGCTGGAACAACGACTGGGAGGCCTCTCTCGAGCTGCTGCGGCGGTATCGAGGCACAGGCACCGACGCCGCCCAATTCGGTGATCCCCAATTCGGTGATCCATCGAAACGATCGGCCGGACTGGAGTCCTCAGCGCGGTCTGCTGGAACGCTCTTCCCGGCACGAACCGTGGCAACCCCAGGAGCTACGTCGTCATTGTTTTCGCCATCGCCATTGCCAGGGCCATCGCCCCTGCCCTCCCTGGCGGAGCTGGTGGAGGTGTTTGGCGGCTTCTATTTCGGTGGCGACCCCGACGGCGACCCGGCCCTCTGGCGCGGCTTCATCGGCAGCGAGCCGCTGCTGGTGGAACCTGCCTTCTTCACCGAACTCAACGCGGCCGGCCTCCTCTGGGGCTTCGTGTGCGGCGCCGAGCCCCCTTCGGTGCGCTACGTGCTGGAGCAGCGGCTGGGGTTGCTGGATCCGCCGCGGATCGCCATGGGGGATGCCCCCGACAAGCCCGATCCCACCGGCTTGCTCCGACTGGCGGAGCGGCTGCTGACCGAGGGCGCCGGCAGCGGCCTGGGGGCGGCCGCACCGCCGGTGGCCTACCTGGGGGACACCGTGGCCGATGTGCTGACCGTGGAGCGGGCCCGGCAGGTCTGCCCCCAGCAGCGCTTCCTCAGCCTGGCGGTGGCGCCGCCCCACCTGCAGGGCCCGGAGCATCTGGAGGCTCGCCACGCCTACGAGGAGAGGCTGCGCCAGGCCGGAGCGGACCGAATCCTGCCGGCCACCGCCGCGGTGCTCGCCAACCTCGAAGCCCTGCTGACGCAAGCCTGAAGCTGCCCGGCGGGCTCAGCGCTCCATCGCCGCCGGCGCCTTCAGGGCCGATGCCGTGAGGTTTTCGTGGCCCCGATCGGTCACGGCCACATCGTCTTCGATCCGGATTCCGATGCCCTTCCAGCGCTCCTCGATGGCGGGCTGGCCCTCCGGCACCGGCAGCCGGTCGCTCACGTAGAGGCCCGGCTCCACCGTGAGCACCATGCCCTCCTCCAGCTCCACGTGGTGCTCGCCCAGTCGATAGGCCCCCACGTCGTGCACATCGAGGCCGAGCCAGTGGCCGGTGCGGTGCATGTAGAGGTGGCGATAGGCACCCTGCTCGATGATGCCGTCCACCGCGCCCGCCAGCAGGCCCAGATCCACCAACCCGGCCACCAGCACCCGCACCGCAGTGTCGTGCACCCCCTCGGCCGTCTGCCCGGGGGCCACAGCCTCCACGGCAGCCTCCTGGGCCGCCAGCACCAGCTCGTAGAGGGCCCGCTGCTCGCCGCTGAAGCGGCCGTTGATCGGGAAGGTGCGGGTGATGTCGCCGTTGTAGTAGTCGTTGAGGGAGCAACCGGCGTCGATCAGCAGCAGGTCGCCATCGCGCAGGGGGGCATTGTTGCTCGTGTAATGCAGCACGCAGGCGTTGTCGCCGCCGGCCACGATCGAGCCGTAAGCGGTACCGCGGGCGCCCTGCTCAAGGAAATGCTGTTCGATCACGGCCTGCACCTGCCGCTCGTTGAGTCCGGGCCGCACCACCTGACGGGCCAATTCGTGGGCCTCGGCCGAAATCCGGGCCGCCTCCCGCATCCGCGCCAGCTCCTCGGGCGATTTGCGCAGGCGCAGCTCGTGCAGCAGCGAACAGGGGGCCACCAGCCCCAGCGCGGCGCGGCCGCTGCGGGGAGCCCGATCCAGCTGGCTGCCCCAGGCCTTCAGCACCAAGGGCTCCACGGCCGGGTGGCGACCCACCCGGAAGGCGATGCCTTCGGCCCCCTCCAGATAGCCCGGCAGCCGCTCCGCCAACTCGGCGATCGGGTGGGCCAGATCGGCACCAAAGCGCTCCACCGCCCCCTCGCAGCCCCAGCGGAACCCATTCCAGACCTCGGCGCTGGCTTCCTTGGGTGCCACGAAGAGCACAAAGGGGTTTTCCGGATTGTGGGGGAGGAACAGGGCCACCGCCCCGGGCTCATCGAAACCGGTGAGATACCAGAAGTCGCTGTTCTGGCGGAAGGGGTGCTCCACATCGGCGTGATGGGTCACCAGGGGGGCAGCCGGAATCACCGCGGCGGCGCCACCGAGGCGATGCAGGAAGCGGTCCCGCCGGTCGGCGAACAGGGCCGGATCGGAGCTGGTGGTGGTGGCGTGGGGCACGGGCAGCGGATGGAACGGGGTGCGCGCAGGCCTGGGCGGCCCGGGAACCCCGGGTGGCGATGGCGCAACCCTATGGCCTGACCCGGTTGGGCGCGGGGCCGTGATCGATGCCGGCCATGCGCCGGTCCGGCCATCCCTACGGCGCGGGATGGGCATAAGCGATTAAATACGAATACAGCTCTGATTCCCGCCCCCGTGCCGATCGTTGAGCCGGCCGCAGCGCCGGCCGCCCGATGAACGACCTGCTGCTGCTGGCCCTGGTGGTGGCGCTGATGTTGGTGGGCTCCTTTGTTTGCTCGGGTGTGGAGGCGGCCCTGCTCACCGTGAACCCGGTGAAGGTGCATGAGCTGGCGCGGCGCGAGCGGGCCGTGGCTGGGGCGCGCGAGCTCGAGCGACTCCGTCAACGGCTCGGACGCACCCTGGCGGTGCTCGTGATCGCCAACAACATTTTCAATATCTTCGGCAGCATCATGGTGGGCGGTTTCGCCGCCTCGGTCTTCAGCCAACGCGGCATCAGCGGCCCCGCCCTGCCGCTCTTCTCCGTGGGTCTCACGGTGCTGCTGATCCTGTTGGGGGAGATCCTGCCCAAGTCGATCGGCAGCCGTCTGGCTCTGCCCGTGGCCCTCAGCACCGCACCGGCCGTAGGGCTGGTGGTGTGGCTGATGGCACCGGTGGTGCTGTTGCTCGAGCGGGTGCTGCCTTCGATCACCGCCGAGAATGAGATCAGCACCGATGAAGAGGAGATCCGCCAGTTGGCCCGGCTCGGCTCCCAGAAGGGGCATATCGAGGCCGACGAGGCGGCGATGATCGCCAAGGTGTTCCAGCTCAACGACCTGACCGCCCGCGATCTGATGGTGCCCCGGGTGGCCGCCCCCACCCTCGATGGCCTCGCCACCCTGGCCGAGCAGCGGCCGTTGCTCCTGGGCCAGCCGGCCCCTTGGTGGGTGGTGCTGGGTGAGGAGGTGGATGAGGTGCTGGGCGTGGCGAGCCGGGAGCGGTTGCTTACCCTGCTGCTGGAGGGCCAGGGGGAGGCCCGCGTGGCCGACCTGGTGAATCCGGTGGAATTCGTGCCCGAGATGATCCGCGCCGACCGCCTGCTCACCAGCTTCCGCCGCAACAGCTCCGGGGTGAAGGTGGTGGTGGATGAATTCGGCGGTTTCGTAGGGGTGATCGGACCGGAGGCCGTGTTGGCCATGCTGGCCGGCTGGCGGCGCCGCCCCCCTGGCGGCCCGGAGCTGGGCCCATGACTCAGACGAGCCCCCCGAAGGTCACCGCCGCGGCAGGCTCCCGGCCCTCCAGCGCCGAGCGGCAGGCCCCAGCCCTGGATCCGTCGCCCGTCGCTCCCCCCACCCCGGAGCGCTGTCGCCTGCTCCTGCAGCGCTGGCGCGCCGAGCTCGAGCTCAGCCCGCGGGAGGCCAGCCAGTTGGCCCCCGAGCTGGCGGGCCTCGATCGCCAGCTGGTCCGGCTGGAGCAGCGGCGGCCGCGCGTGTCGGTGTTCGGCCGCGTGGGGGTGGGCAAGTCGAGCCTGCTCAATGCCCTGCTGGGGGAAGCCAGCTTCGCCACCGATGTGGCCCACGGCTGCACCCGCCACCAGCAGGCTCGCCCCTGGCAGCGGGCGGTACCGGGCCTGGCGGGTGTGGAGCTGGTGGACACGCCGGGCATCGATGAGATCGCCGCCGCCGCCAGGGCGCGGCTGGCGGCGCGGGTGGCCCTGGGATCCGATCTGGTGCTGCTGGTGCTCGATGCCGACCTGGGCCGGGTGGAGATCGAGGCCCTTGAAACCCTGCTCGCCAGCGGTAAGCCGCTGCTGCTGGTGCTCAACCGCAGCGACTGCTGGCCCGCCGACGAGCTGCCGGCCCTTCAGGCCAGCATCCGCCGCCGCCTGCCTGCCGCAGCGGCCCATCTCGAACCGATCGTGGTGGCGGCGGCGCCGCGGCAGCCGCTGCTGCTGGCCGACGGCCGGGTTCGCAGCGAGGCGGTGGCCCCCCGGATCGCCCCGCTGGAGGCGGCCCTGCTTGATCTGCTGGAGCGGCACGGCCCCCTACTGCTCGCCCTCAATGCGCTGCGGGCCGCCGATCGCTTCAGCCAGGCCCTGCACCGTGCCCGGCTCCAACACGGGCGCCGCCAAGCCCAGGAACTGATCGGTCGCTTCGCCGTGGCCAAGGCCGCCGGCGTGGCGGTGAATCCTCTGGTGCTGCTGGATCTGGCCGGTGGCATCGCCTGCGACAGCGCCCTGGTGCTGCAGCTCTGCCAGCTCTACGGCCTGCCGATGGGCCGCCGCGGCGCCCGAGCGCTGCTGACGCGCCTCTCCGGCCACAACGCCCTGCTGGGGGGAGCCCAGCTCGGTCTGCAGCTGGTGCTGGGTGGCCTGCGCCAGCTGCTGGTGCTGGCGGTGCCGCTCAGCGGCGGGCTGAGCCTGGCGCCGGCGGCACCGGTGGCCCTGGCCCAGGCGGCCCTGGCGGTGCACACCACCCGGCGCACGGGACGCTTGGCGGCGGCCGAACTGTTGCGCTCCGCCACCGCCGCGGGCCAGCCGGGCGCCCTGCTGCGGCGCCTGCTGGCCGAGGACCCCGACACCCGCCATTGGTTGCGGGCCTGGCAGGCGGCGGGGCCGGGCGATGGCCCGATCTCGCCCCTGCTGCCCTGAACCCAGTGGCGATCGCCCTGTTCGGCACCAGCGCCGACCCCCCCACCGAAGGCCATCGCGTGCTGCTGCAGGGGCTGCTTAGCATTTATCCGCGCGTAGCTACCTGGGCCAGCGACAACCCCCAGAAGCACCATGGCGCCCCCCTGGCCCTGCGTGCCGAGTTGCTGGGGGCTTTGGTGGCGGCGCTCAACGACGCTCGCCTCAGCCTGGAGCAGGAGCTCAGCAGCCCCTGGGCGATCGAGACCCTGGAGCGGGCGGCGCGGCGCTGGCCCGGCGAGCCGCTGGTGTTCGTGGTGGGGAGCGATCTGGTGGCCCAGATCCCCCGCTGGCGCGAGGCCTCCCGGCTGCTCGCCGGCTGCCGGCTGGCGATCGCCCCTCGTGGCGGCTGGCCCTTGTGCGGCGCGGATCTCGATGCCCTGCGGCGGCTCGGCGCCCGCCTTGAGGTGCTCGATCTGCAGGTGCCGGCCACCGCCAGCAGCCGGGTGCGGCGGCAGGTCGCCATCGCGCCCCGGACCAGTCCCGAGACCCATGCGTCCTCCGGATCCCCCCAGCCTTCCGCGGCGCAGCCTCCCGGCGTTGATCCGCCTGCGGATGAAGCGGGCGCTGCTCCGGCAGCCCTCCCCGACGATCCGTGGCCGTGGGACCCGGAGCAGAGCGATCCCCTGCAGGAGGTGCCGCCGGCCCTGCGGCCGGTGCTGCTGGAGCACAATCTCTACGGTCTGCAAGGGCCGCTCCCCCCACCCGACCCCTCCTGATGCGCCTGGCCCTCGCCCAGCTCGATGCCTTGGTGGGGGATCTGGCGGGCAATGGCGAGCGGATGCTGCATGCCTGCCGCCGGGCCGCCGAGGCCGGGGCCCGGCTGGTGCTCACCCCGGAGCTCTCCCTTTGGGGCTATCCCCCCCGCGACCTGCTGCTGCGCCCCTCCCTGCTCGAGGCCCAGAGCCGGGCGCTGGAGGACCTGGCGGCGGCGATGCCGGCGGGGACTGGCGTGCTGGTAGGCATGGTCGATCCGATCCCCGGTTCCGAGCGGCCGGCGCTCTACAACGCCGTGGCCCTGGTGGAGGCAGGCGGCTGGCGGGTGGTGGGCCGCAAGCGGCTGCTGCCTAGCTACGACGTGTTCGATGAGCGCCGCTACTTCCGCCCCGCCGAGGCGCCGTCGGTGCTGGAGCTGGTCAGCGACGGCCGCACCTGGCGGCTGGGCCTCACCATCTGCGAGGACCTCTGGGTGGAGGAGGAGCTGCAGGGCCATCGCCTGGCGGGCGCCGATCCGATCGCCGATCTGCAGGCGCAGCGCCTGGATCTGCTGCTCAATCTCTCGGCCTCCCCCTTCGGCCAGGGCAAGGCCGCCCTGCGCCGCCGCCTGGCGGCGCGGGCCGCCACCCGGTTGGGGGTGCCGGTGGTGTACGTCAACCAGGTGGGCGGCAACGACGAGCTGGTGTTCGACGGCGCCGGCTTCGTGGTGGACGCGGCCGGGGAGGTGGTGCTGCAGCAGGCCTGGTCGGCGGAGGATCTGAGTGTGTGGGATCCGGACGCCTCGCAGGGCAGCGCAGATCGTTCGATTCCGGCGGAATCTGCCGCCAACCTGGCGCCGCAGGGCCCCCCCACCAATCCGCCGGCACCCGGCTGGTCGCTTTTCTCCCTGGCCGAAACGGAGGCGCCCGAGCAGTTGCTACGCGCCCTGGTGCTCGGCGTGCGCGACTACGCCCGCAAGTGCGGCTTCGGCGGCGCCCTGCTGGGCCTGAGCGGCGGCATCGATTCAGCCCTGGTGGCGGTAATCGCTTGCGCTGCCCTCGGCGCTGAGCGGGTGCGGGCGCTGCGGATGCCGTCTCCCTGGAGCTCGGAGGGGTCGCTCACCGATGCGGCCGATCTGGCGGAGCGGCTGGGCCTGGCGCTGGGCACGCTGCCGATCGCGCCGCTGATGGAGGCGATGGAGGGGGCCCTCACCCCGGCGCTCGGCGGCCCCCCGGCCGGCCTCACCGCTGAGAACCTGCAGTCGCGGCTGCGGGGCACCCTGCTGATGGCGGTGGCCAACCAGGAGGGCCAGCTGCTGCTCTCCACCGGCAACAAGTCGGAACTGGCGGTGGGCTACTGCACCCTCTATGGCGACATGAACGGTGGCCTGGCCGTGATCGGCGACCTCTACAAGACCACCGTGTTCCGCCTCTGCGCCTGGCTCGATGCGCCGGAGTCTGCCGCCTGCCGCGCCGCCCTGGGCCTGCCCGCCGAAGGGGAGCTCATTGGCGCCGCCATCCGCACCAAACCCCCCAGCGCCGAGCTCCGCCCCGACCAGCGCGACAGCGATTCGCTGCCCGACTACGACGTGCTCGACCCGATCCTCAAGGCGCTGGTGGAGGAGCTGGCCAGCCCGGAGCAAATGGTGGCCGCCGGCACCGATGCGGCCCTGGTGGCGCGGGTGGCCGCCCTGCTGCGGCGCGCCGAGTTCAAGCGCCGCCAGGCACCGCCGGCCCTGAAGGTGAGCGGCCGCGCCTTCGGCAGCGGCTGGCGGTTCCCGATCGCGGCGGGGGGAGGCTGAAGAGAAAACGATCCGATCGCGGCAGAGTCATCGGCAAACCCGGCATCGCAGCGTGGCGGGGGTGGCCGAGAGGCTCGGCAGGTTGTACAGGTGCTCCTTTCAGCCGGAAGAGTGGCGGTAGCGTTTGGCCATGGTCGCCTCTCCGTCCATCGCCTCTCCATCCATCGCCCCGCCGTCCACCGCCCCGCCGTTCGTGGCGCCGGCCATCCCCTGGCTCACGCCAAAGCCCCTGGGGCCGGAGCTGGATCTCGGGCCAGGGCTCGACTCCCAGCGGTGTGCAAAGGCCTTGGTGCGGCTGTGCGCCGACCCTGAGGTGCAGGCTGTGGTGGCCTTCGGCTCGCGCGCGCGCGGGGAGGCGCGAGCGGATTCCGATCTGGATCTTGCGGTGATCGTGCGCCAGCCGCAACTCTCGGGAGCTGAAAAACTGGTTTGCTGGCAGCGCTTTTCCCTGGTCCTGGGCTCCTTGGGGGTCGGGGTGGATCTGGTGGTGGCCGGCTCCGCAGACGCCGCGCGGCTGAGCGGTTCGCGCTGGCATGTGTTCGGCGATGTTGCCCGCGAGGGAAAGGTGTTGCATGTCGCCGGCTGAGGACGCGGCCCTGCTGCTGGCGATCGTGCGCCGGCATCTGCGCAGCCTGCGTATCGGCCTGGAGGCGGCCTACCCGGAGGAGGACTGGGGGTTCATCGCCCAGCAGGCGATGGAGAAACCGCTGAAGGCCTGGCTGGTGCTGGCCGACCGGCGACCGCCACGGCTTCACCATCTCAAGGAACTGGCGTCACTGGCGGAGCAGCCGCTGGATGGGCGGCTGGCAGCGCTGCAGGTGTTTGCCGTGGAGGCCCGCTACGAGGAAGGGCCGTTTCCGCTGCCGGCTTCGCGGGAAGAACTCCTGGCGCTGCTGGAGTCTGAGCTGGAGCGGTGTGAGCGGGCGGTCAGTTGGTGTTTCATGCGCACTGGCATCTGATCCCCGGCGAACAGGTGATGACAAGTGCCCCCGCGGAGGCGTTCGGGGGGGGTTATCAAGCGCAAACAGCACTACTGAGCGGTGGCCTGACCTTCGGTCGTGCGGAATCCCAGCAGGGGCTGCTGCCTGGCGGGCCGCCCAAAACCACGCAGCTCCACACGCTCAGGGGCGATCGAGAAGCCTGCCGCACACGTACTTGTGCAGGACACTGCTGATCAGGGTCTGGTAGGGAATGCCCTCCTGCAGGGCACGGGCACGCAAGGCGCCTAGATCCTCACTGGTGAGGCGAATGTTGATGCGCTGATCCTTGGTGGCCGTTGACCTTGCGGAGGCTTCCAGGCGGTTCGGATGCTCAACGATGTCGAGCAGATCACCCGATTCGATCGCGACCACCACGGCCTCGAAGGAAACGCCTCGTTGAACCTGAAGGACCTCGTTCTTGCCTGAGCTCCAGCGAAAGGGCTTCATGACAACACCCTAAGACCCTGTGTGCCTTTTGTCATCAGAGGAGCCAGCGGCTTGGCCGAAATTGCTTGCGTGGCCAGCTCTCACCGCTGGGAGAGGGACTGGGGCGGCGGGCATGGTTGCCGGCATTCGCCAGTTGATCCCTGCTGCTGATGTACGTCTGTACTGCTACGGAGAAGCCTGCGGCTACGGATCGAGGGCCCGCGGAGATGGCCGGGCCGACTCCGATGTGGACCTTCTGATCACCGTGCCTGATGCCTGGCTGGCGCAACGCGACCGCTTTGCGCTGCTCGCTGACCTCTGGGGTGCCGTGGCCCAGCCGGATCTTTCGGTCGAACTGGTGCTCCACTCGAGCAGCGAAGTGGCCCGCCGAGCCAAGGAGCCAGGATCCCTGGTATACGAGGCCATCCGCGAGGGCGTTCTGCTCGATGGCCAGGCCTGAAGCGCTGCGGCTGCTCGATCCCTTTGGGTGCGGCCTCATCCTTCTGGATAGAAGTCACAGCTCGGGGTTCAAGCAGACGTCCGCTGCTCCAGCCGCTCCGCCAGCCACACCTTGATGATCGACTGACGCGTGACACCGAGCCGGCTGGCCTCACGATCGAGCTGGTCGATCATCCACACGGGGAAATCAACATTGACGCGTTTCTGCTCCAGCCGAATGCGGCGGGCACCGCCGAGGTCGAGGGCCTCAAGCACGGACTCGCCGGCATCGAAACGTTGATCGAAATCAGAACTGTTCATAGAGCTCTACCTCTTCTGGTCTGGACCGCCGAACGGAAATCAATCGGATGCTCTGGTCGCGGTAAGTGATCACGGCTGACCAGTGCTTGAGGCCAATCCTGCCGATCACCAGGAATGTTGGCTCCCCGGTGGTGCGGGCCGGAAGCTCCAGGAGCTCCGGATCGTTCCAGAGCTGCTGGGCAGCAAGGAAGTCGATGCCGTGCTTGGCAAGGTTGGAGGCACTCTTGAGCGGATCGAACGCGAACTCCATACGGAGCAGATTCTATGCCTTTTCGGCTCTCAGGGTCATCTCCGATGCATCAGGGTCTCACCTGACGGGCCGCCCAACACCAAACCTGGCCCGGCCGCCCGGCAGCCGCCACCCGAACGCGTGAAACGGATGGCGGGGAAGGTGCTCAGCGGCAACGGCATCACCCGCTGCGAGAAGGGCACCTACGCCCTGTTGGGCGGCGACGAACTGAGCGACACCGAGCGCGATGAGCTGCAGCAGCTGTGCCGCCAGCGCCTCGATGCCTTCCGCGAGCAGCGCGGCGAAGAGGTGTTTGCCCACCGCAGCCGCCACCGCAGCCCGATCAGCGGCTCGGTGAAATAAAGGCTGCTCACACGCGCCAGGGGCGGCTCCGACGACCTCAGCAATCTGCAGGCCCTCTGCTTCCGCTGCAACGCCGGCAAGCGCGATGCAGTTTGCCTACGCAAGAGGGCACCACCGACTTCCGCATTCTGCAGGCCAGCGACGCCCTGCGCCGCACAGATCAGAACGGCAAGGTGGCGGCCACATCCGAGAGACGGATCAGCAGGGTGTCGGGGTCGATGGGTGAGGGATCAAAACCCATGTGGAGAAAAAAGCTGCGGGCTTCCGCGGAGGCCGCATGAACCACGATGCCGCGCACGCCGATCTGTGTGCTGGCCTGCAGCACCCGCTCGAACGCATCGGCGAGCAGGGCGCGAGCGATGCCGCGTCCCTGGACAGTGCGGCAGACCGCC
>JAPLIE010000134.1 GCA_026389265.1 Cyanobacteriota bacterium
CGGTGGCCAACCCGGTGATGTTCGTGGTGTGGTGCGGCACGGTGCTCTGCCTGCTGCTCACCCTGGTACCGAACCTGCTCGATGCGCGGGCCACAGCGGCGGATCGGGGCTTCAACGCCCTGATCAGCCTCACCCTGCTGGCCACCATGCTGTTCGCCAACTTCGCCGAGGCCTTGGCAGAAGGCCGTGGCAAAGCCCAGGCCGATGCTCTCCGCCGCACCCAGGCCCGCACCGAAGCGAGGCGCCAGCGCCCGGATGGTTCCACGGAGATGGTGGATTCCTCCACCCTGCGCCGCGGCGATCTGGTGCTGGTGCAGGCCGGCGATGTGATCCCCGCCGATGGCGAGGTGATCGACGGGGTGGCCTCGGTGGATGAATCGGCGATCACGGGCGAATCGGCTCCCGTGCTCAAGGAGGCCGGATCCGATGTTGCGGGCTCGGTGACGGGTGGCACCCGCATCCTTTCCGATCAGCTCACCCTGCGGATCAGCGCCGATCCGGGCAAGGGCTTCATCGACCGCATGATCGCCCTGGTGGAGGGGGCCGAGCGCAGCAAAACACCGAATGAGATCGCCCTCACGGTGCTGCTGGCGGTGCTCACCCAGGTGTTCCTGATCGCCGTGGCCACCCTTTCGCCGCTGGCCGGGTTTCTCAATCAGGCCCCCTCGGCGGTGACCCTGGTAGCGCTGCTGGTGGCATTGATCCCCACCACGATCGGTGGCCTGCTGAGCGCCATCGGCATCGCTGGCATGGACCGGGTGGCCCAGTTCAACGTGATCGCCACCTCCGGGCGTGCCGTGGAGGCCTGCGGCGATGTGAACACCCTGATTCTCGACAAGACCGGCACGATCACCCTGGGCAACCGCCTGGCGGAGGAGTTCCTGCCGGTGGGCGGCCACAGCAGCGCGGAGCTGGCCGAGGCCGCTCTGGGGGCGAGCTGCTTCGATCAGACGCCGGAGGGGCGCTCGATCGTGCGGCTGGCGGAGAAACAGGGAGCGGCGTTGCCCTTCGATCCTGGGCAGGCCAGTGGCATTGAATTCTCGGCCCGCACCCGCATGAGCGGCACCGACAGCCCCGAGGGCATCGAGTTCCGCAAGGGGGCGGTGGATGCGGTCAAGGGATTCGTGCGCTCGCGTGGTGGCACGGTTCCCGAACAACTCGATGGCTGCTTCGAGCAGGTGTCCCGGTTAGGGGGCACGCCCCTGGCGGTGTGCCGGGGCGCCGAGGTGCTTGGCGTGATCTACCTCAAGGACATCATCAAGCCGGGCATCCGCGAGCGCTTCGATCAGCTGCGCCGCATGGGCATCCGCACCGTGATGCTCACCGGCGACAACCCGATCACCGCCAGTGTGATCGCCCGCGAGGCTGGCGTGGATGACTTCATCGCCGAGGCCACGCCCGAGGACAAGATCGCCGTGATTGAGCAGGAGCAGAAGCTCGGCAAGCTGGTGGCGATGACCGGCGATGGCTCCAACGACGCTCCGGCCCTGGCCCAGGCCAATGTGGGTGTGGCGATGAACTCCGGCACCCAGGCCGCCAAGGAGGCAGCCAACATGGTGGATCTCGACAGCGATCCCACCAAGCTGATCGACATCGTGACGATCGGCAAACAGCTGCTGATCACCCGCGGCGCACTCACCACCTTCTCGATCGCCAACGACATCGCCAAGTATTTCGCGATCCTGCCGGCCCTGTTCGCCGGGGCCGGTCTGCAGACGCTGAATGTGATGAGGCTGGCCTCACCAAAATCGGCGATTCTTTCGGCAATGGTGTTCAACGCCTTGATCATTCCCGCCCTGGTGCCCCTAGCGCTCAAGGGGGTGCAGTTCCGGCCTCTGAGCGCCGAACAGTTGCTCAGGCGCAACCTCCTGGTGTTCGGCCTCGGGGGCGTGGTGGCTCCGTTTGTGGGCATCAAGCTGATCGATCTTGCCCTCGGCGCCCTGCGACTGGTTTAACGCCTTCTGGCTGTTCCGTTACCCATTCTCCTCGATTCTCGTTTTCATCCATCCCCGTTCATCTATCCCCGCTCCAAACCATCCCATGGCCCGCATGCTGCCCATCCGCTTCTGGTTGCCACTCCTGATCGTGGCCGGCACCCTGGTCGTGGCTCCTCAGCTGCGCCACAGCCAACCACCGCTCCAGAGCCACGCCCTGGCGCTGCTGCTCTGCGGCACCGTGGCCCTATCGGGCTACCTGTTCGCCGTGATCGCCCAACCGGAGAAGTTCTGATGTCTATCGCTGCCCAACTGTTCCGGGGCTTGCGCCTCACCCTGGTGCTCTGGCTGCTCACCGTGGTGGTAACTACCCTGCCGTTGCTAGGCCTGGCGCGGCTGGTGGCACCCGATGCAGCCAGCGGCAGCCTGCTGCGCGCGGATGGCCGGGTGGTGGGTTCGCGCCTGATCGGTCAGGGCTTCAGCTCGGCGCGCTACTTGCAGGGCCGCCCGGCCGGTGCCCCCAACCTCGCCGCCAGCAACCCTGAGCTGGCGACCCGGGTGGCCGCCGCCGCCAGCCGCTGGCAGAGCACTGGGGTCGCCGATCCCGCAGCCGATCTGCTGCTGGATTCCGGCTCCGGGGTCGATCCGCACATCAGCCTGGCGGCCGCCCGCCAGCAGCTGCCCCGGCTTGCCCGCGAACGCCAGCTGCCGCTGGCTGAGCTGGAGCGACTGATACCCCAGCACCAAGAAGGCCCCCTAGGACTGCAGGCAATCGGGCCCGTGGTCAACGTGCTCAGGTTCAATCTGGCCCTCGACCAACTGGCCTCTACATCCACTAGGCAGAGCCCTCCGGTCCCCGCAAGGCGATGATCCGCTCCACCCACCGGCGTGGCCGCCATAAGGTGTTCATGGGCATGGCGCCGGGCGTGGGCAAAACCTGCCGCATGCTCCAGGAGGGTAAGGAGGCGCTGCGGGAGGGCACCGATGTGGTGATTGGTCTGCTCGAGACCCACGGCCGCAAGGACACCGCCCTTGAAGCTGAAGCCCTGGAGCAGATTCCCCGCAAGCGTCTCCGCTACCAGGGGGTGGATCTTGAGGAGATGGATGTAGCCGCGGTGCTGGGCCGCCATCCGCAGCTGGTGCTCGTCGACGAGCTGGCCCACACCAACGTGCCCGGCAGCGAACGGGAAAAACGCTGGCAGGACGTGGAGATGCTCTTGCTCTCCGGCATCGATGTCTATTCGACCCTCAACATCCAGCACCTGGAGAGCCTCAACGACCTGGTGGCCGAGCTCACTGGCGTG
>JAPLIE010000207.1 GCA_026389265.1 Cyanobacteriota bacterium
CATGCTGTTCACCCGCCACCGCGACATGCCCGGCATCATCGGCCAGCTGGGCTCGGTGCTGGGCGAGCACAACGTGAACATCGCCTCGATGCAGGTGGGCCGGCGCATCGTGCGGGGCGACGCCGTGATGGTGCTCAGCCTTGACGACCCGATCCCTCCCAGCCTCCTGGCCACGATCCACCAGATCAACGGCATCCAGGAAGCCCATCCGGTCACCCTCTGATGGAAACGGGCAACCCCACTCCAGCCGCCGGGGGCCCCGCAAGCGGCAGCGAGGATCGCTCGGCGGGGGCCGGAGAATCAGCATTGACCACCAGTCCGGGCCCAGCCGCGGGGGATACGAAGACCCTGGCAGGAGTGGATGGAAGCGGACAGCCTCCGCTCAAGGTCACCCCGGGCCCGGCCTGGTGGCGCCTGGAGATGCCGCTGGCGGCGGAGCTGGAAGAATCGCTGCTCTGGAAGCTGCCGGAGCTGGGCATCCCCCGGGTGGCGGTACGGCACCGGCCCGAGGCTCCCGAGGAGCGGCAAGTGCTGGCCTGGCTACCCGAGGCCGACTGGCCCGAGGAGCAGCGGGCCGAACTGGTGCGGGCCCTGGAGCCCCTCGGAGAACCTTTTGGCCTGGCTCTGCCCGCCGTCACCTGGGTGCGTCAGCCCGACGAGGACTGGAGCCTCAGCTGGAAGCAGCACTGGCAGGCCGATCCTGTGGGGGAACGGCTGCTGATCCTGCCCGCCTGGCTGCACCTCCCCGAGGAGCATGCCGAGCGGATGGTGATCCACATGGACCCGGGCAGCGCCTTCGGCACCGGCAGCCACCCCACCACCCGCCTCTGTCTTGAGGCCCTGGAAGCGATGGCGGCGGCGGCAGGAGCGGCGGGTCTGGCGGGCCTGCGGGTGGCGGATCTGGGCTGCGGCAGCGGCATCCTGGGTCTGGGAGCCCTGCGGCTCGGAGCGACCTCGGTGGTGGCCGTGGACACCGACTCGCTGGCGGTGATGGCCACCGGCGAAAACGCCGCTCTCAATGGCCTCTCGGACGCGGTGCGGGTGGCGCAGGGCAGCGTGGAGGTGCTGGCGGAGCTGCTCGAGGGCCAGCCCGCCGACCTACTGCTCTGCAACATCCTGGCCCCGGTGATCACCGCGCTCTGCCCCGCCTTCGACACAGTGCTGGCCCCCGGCGGGGTGGGACTGCTGAGCGGCCTGCTGGTGGACCAGGCAGCGGCCCTGGAGGAGGCGCTGGCGGCCCAGGGGTGGCGGGCCGAACTGGCCGCCCGCCAGGAGCGCTGGGGGCTGATGGTGATCCGGGCACAGGCTGAGGTTGCATAAGTCACGCTGATGCGTGCCCAGGATTTGATTGGCCTTCCCGGCATGCGGAGGCCAGAAGGCCAGGATCGGCCCCGGGAGGATGTAGGAAGGGCGGGTCCTACAGGTTCTGGCTTCCCGCCGCCTGTGAGCTTCAATCCCTTTCATGGCTTCCTACAAGGTCACCCTCATCAACGAGAGCGAGGGCCTCAACAAGACCATCGAGGTTCCCGATGATCAGTACATCCTCGACGCGGCTGAAGAGCAGGGCATCGACCTGCCCTACTCCTGCCGTGCTGGTGCCTGCTCGACCTGCGCCGGCAAGCTGACCGCGGGAACCGTGGACCAGTCCGACCAGAGCTTCCTCGACGACGACCAGATCGAGGCCGGCTTCGTGCTCACCTGCGTCGCCTACCCCACCTCTGACGTGACCATCAAGACCCACGCTGAGGAAGAGCTATACTGAGCCCGGCCCAGGCCGCTTCCATTGTTTCTTCCGGCCACCCCTCGGGGGTGGCTTTTTTTATGGATGGGCTCGGGAGAAGGTCTCGGATCTGGGATCTCCTCAGCTGGCCCAACAGCTCGCGCCTGGACGGCCTCTCGCGCCAGAGCCAGGAGTGCTCCCCTGGGGCAGCGTGGCTCGCCGTCCGCCCGCTCTGATGGCTTTCAGGTGGCGGGCGGGGCCCCCCTACCGCGACCCCGGGTGAGACTTGGTCGCTGCTCCCCTCTCTGGCAGCCTGAGGACCCGGCTTGCCATCTTGGTCAAGCTGCCGTTGGATCCCTTGTCCGCCGCATCCCCCCCCTCCAACTCCCCAGCCAGCGGCGGCACCGCGGCGAGCTCCGGCCGCCCGGCGACCAGCGCCGCAAGCCTGACGGGGGGGCCTGCTGCGCGGCTGCTGGAGGCCGGCAGCATTCACCCCAGCCCCGGCGGCCAGTACAGCTTCCAGGTGCTCGGCCCCTGCTGCCGCCTCTTCGACCGGGAGGAGCTGCCCTGGCCCTGCTGCCGCCTGGCCTGGCACAGCAAGGAACCGAGCTGGCGCCGGGTGGGCCGGCGCTTCGTGGCGGATCTGGCGGCGCGGCGCTGCCCCTCCTACGTGGTGGAGCTGCTCCAACCGGGGGCCCGGCCCACCCGCACCGTGATCACCCTCTTCCCCCAGCGCCTGAGCCCCGAGCTTCAGGAGTGGTGGTACAGCAAACAGCCCTCCTCCCTGGATGCGGCCAACAGTGCCCCGCCAGCCCCCTTGCCGGCAGCGACCGAGCCCCGCTGACTGCGCCGGCTTCAGACCGAACGATGGGATCGCCCTGAAGGCATGCCCCTAAAGCCCTGGAAGGGGCCTGAGGGGCATCTCCATCTCCAGGGCGTGGGAAACGACATGCGGGTCGAGCGGCCAAGGAGAAATGCCCGCATAAAAAAAGAGGTCCCGTCAGTACGGAACCCCTGAGATTCAATGGCGATCGATCGGGCGATCGACCCAGAAAGCCGAAAGGATCAGAAATAGATCTTGCCGCCGCCCCACTGGATGCCTTGAACCTTGGGGGCCACCAGGATGTAGCCGGCAATCAGGCGCAGGTCGTTGTCATCGAGATCGCGCATCTTCACGAAGACATCGCTGCTGCGCAGGCTGGGGTGCACGTCGGAGATGCTGTATTCACCGTCGTAGGAGGTGGGATCCTTCATGAAATCCACCAGCGAATCCACGCTGTCGCGCGGCGGGGTGGCCAAGGCGAGGGTTTCGGGGTCGAGACCCACGTTCTGATTGGTCTTGGTGATGCCACCGGCATGGCAGGTGCCGCAGCTGTCGTTGAAGAGCTTGCGGCCTGACTTGTACTCCTTCTCGCTGAACGTCACCGTGGTGCCATCGGGGTGGGCCGGCACCGTGAGGGTGGCGGAATCCCAGCGGGCGGCGGCGGCGGGACCGGCGAAACAGACCAGCAGCGCCAACGGGAGCACCAGCAGGGTCCGGAGGACGGCGCGGATGGCTGAAGGGAGGAAGGGGGCCATGGAGGAAGCCGGTGAAATGGCGGTGAGACCGCAACTGAGACCTTGTATCACGGGGGGGGGGCCCCCCGCTGGGGAATCACGCGAACTGTTGCAGGCCCGCGGTTGGATCTCAGGCGATGGAAGGGGAGCCAAAGGGCTCGGAAACCACGGGGTCATCTTCCTCCAGGGGTTGCACCTCCAGGGTGAGGAAATCCCTCGCGATCTCGGTGGCGGGGAAGATGGCGCGGGCCTCGGCTAGCAGATCGTCCGGGGTCATCGGATTGCCGGACAGGTAGCGGGGGCTGAGGTGGGTGAGCACCAGCCGGCGCACCCCCGCCTCCAGGGCCGTCTGGGCGGCCATGGTGCTGGTGGAGTGCTGGCGGGCGATCGCCATCGCGGCCTCGCCATGGGAGAAGGTGGATTCGTGGATCAGCAGGTCGGCGCCGCGGGCCAGCTCCACCGCCGCCTCGCTGAACACGGTGTCGGTGCAATAGACCACACTGCAACCGGGCCGGGGTGGGCCGCAGAGGGCCGAGCCCCGGATCACCCGCCCGTCCTCGAGGATCACCTCCCGACCGGCCTTCAACTCGGCGTAGATGGGCCCGGGGGGGATCCCCAGCGCCTTGGCCTTCTCCACATCGAAGCGGCCCGGGCGGGGCCGGCGGTCCACCCGGTAGGCGAAGGCCGGCACGCGATGGGTGAGAGCGGTGCAGCGCACGCGGATGTCGTCGTCTTCGAGCAGCACGGCACCGCTGTGGGCGGCATCCCGCACCCGGTGGGTGCGCAGCGGATAGCCGATCCGGGTGGAGGTGGTGCGCAACACCCCTTCGAGGTAGTCCCGCAGGGGATCGGGGCCGTAGAGATCAAGCCCGGAGCAGCTGCCCGCCATGCCCAGGCTGGCCAGCAGCCCGGGCAGGCCCAGCACGTGGTCGCCGTGCATGTGGGTCACGAAGATGCGGCGCAGCTGCGACACCCGCAGCTCACTGCGCAGAAACTGATGCTGGGTGGCTTCGCCGCAATCGAACAGCCAGAGCTCGGCGCGCTGGGGCAGGCGCAGGGCCACCGCTGAAACATTGCGCGACCGGGTGGGAACACCTGAGCTGGTGCCCAGGAACGTGACCTGCACAGGGGAAGGGCCTCAGGGCCGCATGCTGCCACGGGAGCCGCGGTGGGGTGGGTGCGGCGCTCTGGCGGGCCAGCCGCCGCGCCCCCACAATGGGCATCGTTTGCGCCTGGTTTCCAGCTGTGGCGATTCTCAACCGCCTCCCCTGGTGCCGGGTCCCCCGTTTCTGGAAACGGGGGGCCGGCCTGCTGGCCCTGCTCGGCGCCAGTGCCACTCCAGCGGCCCTGGTGGCGATCGCGGGTCCCTCCCCGTTCGGCGGGACGCCCGATCAGATCAGCCTGGCCCGCTTCGATGAGCGGGAACCGCTGGTGCGGGTACTGCTGGTGCAAGCGACGGAGATGCTGGAGCCCACGGCCGTGGGCGGTCCGCTGCAGCTGCGCGATGGACAGGGGCGCCTGCTGACAGTTCTGCCGGAGGGCGAACGGCTACGGATCAGCCGGCGGGGCCCCCTGCTGTTGCTGGAGCGGCCCGATGCAGACGGGACCGTGGCGCCGCCCCAGCAGCTGGCACTCCAGGAGCTCAGGCTGAGCGCCGTCTGGTCGGCCGCCTCGGGTCGCGGCAGCAAGGGGGGGGCAGACACGCCGCTGCTGCCCTGGCGCACGGTGGTCGCTCCCGCGGGTCGCTCCCTGCCCCTGGTGGGGCTGGGCCGCCGCCGCTACCGAGGCCTGGTGCGGGTGCTGCCGGAGGGAGATCGACTCCAGGCGGTGAACCTGATCGGGCTGGAGCACTACCTCGCCAGCGTGGTGGGCAGTGAGATGCCGGCCAGCTGGCCGGCGGAGGCCCTGCGTGCCCAGGCGGTGGCGGCCCGCACCTACGCCCTGGCCCAGCTGAAGCCCGAAGCACCCTTTGACCTGCGCTCCACGGTGGCCAGCCAGGTCTACCGGGGAACGGAGGCCGAAACCGATTCCACCCGCTCCGCCGTGGCCGCCACCCGATCCCTCGTGCTCAGCCATGGCGGCTCGCTGATCGACGCGGTGTTCCACAGCAGCAGCGGCGGCAGCACCGAGAACAGCGGTGAACTGTGGACCCGCCAGCTTCCCTACCTGGTGAGCGTGCCCGACCAGGACAAGCTCTCCCCCTGGCACCAGTGGAGCGTGCGCTTCGAACCGGATCAGCTGCGCCGCGCCTTCCAGGAAACGGCGGGGGCCAGCCGGATCGAGGTGCTCGCCGCCTCCAGCACCGGCCGGGTGCGGCGGGCGCGGGTGATCGGGCCCGCGGGCAGCCTGGACCTGAGCGGCAGTGAACTGCGCCAGCGGCTCGGCCTGCGCAGCACCCTGGTGCAGTTCCGCTTCGAGCCCCCCCTGGCCCCCGGACCGGCGGGGGGCATCACCACCGCCACGGCCGAGGCCAACGCCGCAGCCTCCGCCCTGAGCCGCGGCGGCAACCGAGCTGCGGCTGGCCCATCCACCGCCGGGCGGCCCGCCGGAGGTCCGCTGCCGCCGCCGCCCCTTCCCGGCGCCGATGGGCAAGGAGATCGATCCCCAGCAGCGGCCCTGGATCCCACGATCACCGCCCAGCTCCGCCAGGAGCCGCTCACGGCGTCGCTACCAGCCTTGGAGGTGGTCGGGCGGGGCTTTGGCCATGGAGTAGGAATGAGCCAGTGGGGTGCCTATGGCCTGGCGCTCCAGGGCGTGAGCTATGTCCAGATCCTGCGTCATTACTACAGAGGAGCCCAACTGGTGGCTTACCCCTCCCGCTGAGGCGAGCTGGGAGGTCGGCGGCACCGAGCAGGAGCCATCTGCAGAACGAGCGAACGGCTGCGACATCCAGCCGGTGGCCTTGGTGCGGTTCGCCGATTCAGCCGGCCTGGCGGACTGGGTGGCCTCCCTGCTGCTACGGGAGAGGCTGCTGCGGCCGGAGCGTCCGCTCGGCCTGGCCACCGGCCGCACGATGGAGCCGGTCTATGCCGCCCTGGCCCGCCAGGTAAACGGGCTGCCCCCGGCAGAGCGGCAGGAGCTGCGCAGGCGCTGGTGCAGCTTCAACCTCGATGCCTACGTGGGGCTCGATCGCGCCGACCCCCGCTCCTTCGTGGCGGAGATGGCCAGCCGGCTCACCACGCCCCTAGGGCTGGATCCGGAGCGAGTGCATCTCCCCGATGGCCAGGCGGCGGATCCCCATGCCGCAGCGGAGTGCTATGGGGCCCAGCTGGCGGCCACCGGTGGCATCGGCCTGCAACTTCTGGGCCTGGGCCTCAACGGCCACGTGGGCTTCAACGAACCTCCCTGCGAGGCCGATGCGCCCTGCCGCTGCCTGGAGCTCAGCCCCGCCACCCGCCAGCAGAACGCCGGAGCCTTCGGCGGCGACCCGGAGGCGGTGCCGCAGCAGGCGATCACGCTGGGCCTGCGGGAGATCCTGGCCGCCGAACGCCTGCTGCTGGTGGTGACCGGTGCCGCCAAGGCCGAGGTGCTGCGCCGGGCACTTCAGGAACCACCCACACCCGAACTACCGGCCAGCTGGATCCAGCTCCACCCCCGGGCGCTGGTTGTGGCGGATGGGGCGGCGGCGGCGCTACTGGATGCAAGCCGGGAACAAGGGGAGTCGTTGGCTTAGGTGTGCTGTGCGCGCGCCGGTTGCTCCGGCTGACACTGCCTAATGGCGAACTGGAAGGCGAACTTGAACTTGATGGGGAAAAGCTATAGGAACAAGACCAATCAGACATAATCAATCCGTCGCCACTCCTCCACGCTCTGGGCAATGCCTGATGCCGCATCCCAGCCCGAAGCCCAGGCCCGTCGCCGGATCGACGCCCTGCTGGAAGCGTCTGGCTGGACGGTGCACGACCGCAGCGGCGTGAATCTGAGTTCAGGTGCCGGTGTGGCCCTGCGGGAACTCCCCACCAGCGGCGGCGAAGCCGATTACGGCCTGTTCCTGGGCCAGGAGCTGGTGGGAGTGGTGGAGGCCAAGAAGGTGGGGGTCACCCTGGGCGGGGTGGAGGCCCAGACCCTCGCCTATGCCAGCGAAACCCTGCCGGGGCTGCAGGTGCCGGTCCAGCCGCTCCCGTTTCGGTACGAGAGCACGGGAGTCGAAACCTTCTTCACCAACGGACTCGACCCTGATCCCACCGCACGAAGGGTGTTCAGCTTCCATCGGCCCGAAACCCTCGGCGGGTGGTTGAGCGCTGAGGTGCGGCGCCGCTCGGGCAAGCCAGGCGCGCCATTGGCGGCAACCCTCAAGGGCCGGATGCGGTTGGCCCAGCAGCTCAACAGTGCTGGCATGTGGCCGGCCCAGATCCGGGCGGTGGAAAACCTGGAGGCGAGCATCTGCGATGGACGGCTGCGGGCTTTGCTCCAGATGGCCACCGGCGCCGGCAAAACCTTCACCGCCATTTCCGCGTCTTACCGGCTGATCACTCAGGGTGGTGCGCGGCGTGTGCTGTTTCTGGTGGACCGGGGCAACCTGGGCCGTCAGGCGCTCAAGGAGTTCCAGGCATACTCCACGCCCGATGACGGCCGCAAGTTCCACGAGCTGTACAACGTCGTCAACCTGAGCAACAACCGAATCGATCCGGTGAACAAGGTGGTGATCACCACCATTCAGCGCCTGTATTCAATCCTCAAGGGTGAGCCCGAGTTCGATGCGGCCCTGGAGGAGGAATCGGCGTTTGATGGGCATGGCGCCGCCCTGGTGCGGGGGCCCCAGCCCGTTGTGTATAACCCCAGGATCCCACCGGAATTCTTCGATGTGATCGTGGTGGATGAATGTCACCGCTCGATCTACAGCCTCTGGAGCCAGGTGCTGGATTATTTCGACGCCACGATCATCGGGCTCACCGCCACCCCCGGCGGCCACACCTACTCCTACTTCCACCAGAATGTGGTGAGCGAGTACCGCCACGAAGAGGCCGTGCGCGACAAAAAGTCAGAGCACTCCCTATCTCTCTACCGCCTGCTTCAGAACAACTGCGAATCCTGGAAGAGATTGATCGCCGCTTCTCCGTCCTTGATCAAGTCGAAGCCACTGTCACTGCCAGCCTCGCCCGCTGCGGCCTGTTGCGGCAGGCGATTTTGAAGAGGGCGTTTCGGGGGTGAGATGGTATAGCTCAGGCCAGAGGCTCAGATCTTGATTTCCCAAGTAATCAAGACACTTTGACCACGATGCTGCTTTTGGCTCGGCCGAAGACGGACCTGACGATCCTTCTTATATTCATACGAATGCCAAGCCCTGTCGTTTTCACGAAGATGCCTGGAGATAAAATCAAACTCATCAAGCCTTTCACTTGCAAACGCTTCTCTTGAGCCAGCGATCAGGAAATAAGCGCTAGCTGAATCATGGCCAGCTAAAATTTCCGCCATCTTTTTGATATCTTTATCAAACAGAGATTTTGTCATGCGTTCATGGGGCTTGAAATAGATCTTCATCTCGTAAAAGATTCGAGGATGATCCCCTTCGTAGACTACGCAGTCTACTCTGCGCACCCGCTCCCGCTCACACCTGAAGGGAGTATTCAGCAGAGCCCGAGCAAAATACAGGAAGGCAAACGCTTGCACGTCATATTCACTCAGCGATTGAACACCATCATTCAACAGGATCTCGATATTCAGGAAAACGTTCCTGACCATCCTTTGGTGAATTGCTGTTAGGTCCATCGACTTGATCTCGGAACAGATCACAATTATAGCAAACCACCTTCAATCCAGCAGGGGAACTTTCAATATGTCATGAATATAGCTGCGGATGTCCTTGAGCACCTCATCAAACTCGGAGCGGTGAATCTTCTTCGACTCAAAGTCGATCCGCACATCCTGAATAAAGCATGCAAAATCAATGTTCTGCTCGCTGAGCTTGTTGAATCGCCCAGTTGCGCTATCACTACTGAGCGATCACTCCTCGGCTTCACCAGCTCCTGGCGTTCAGGGATGAGGAGCACACCCCAGTACAGCCAAACCGTAGTAAGTTCAACTACACTCAACGACACTCCATGGCCCAGGCGCGAGGAGCCGGCACGCCCCAGGCGTTGCGGCTTTCACAGGATTTGCTGGAACGGATCGACCGCTACGCCGCCCGTCTGGAGGGCGAGCTGCACCTTTCGGTAAGTCGCAGCGACGCCCTGCGACGCCTGCTCACCCTGGCCTTGGAAGACGCCGAGGACACCGCCGAGTCGGAAGCGATCCTGCGGGCCAACGAACCCCGCGTGAGTTGGGAGGAGCTCAAAGCCGGCTCTGCCTCGCCAACTCAGGCGCACGAGTCTTGACCTAACGGATTGAATTCGTCCGCTCAGCCGCCAAGGCCTACACCCGCCTGGATCCGGTGCTGCAGCGACAGATGGACCGTGAGCTCAACCGGCTCAGCGAAACGTCTCGTCACCCCTGACACCACCCATGAGCGCCGAAGCCAAACGCATCGTGCAGAAGCTCTGGAGCTTCTGCACCGTGCTCCGCTTGCCCATGAGCAGACCCAGCAGCCCTGGCCTCCTGATCATCGAGAACCCCTGCGGCGCTTAGCTTCTCGGCAAGCTGCAACGAATTGCACACCATCCCGCACCTGCCGGAACCCGTGCGTTACTGTTATTTCAGTTACGAGACGCCCTCGTTGGTGCCCCGGGCCCCAGCCCGCTCCCTGACCCTTTGGAGCCCCGCTTTGGGGTGAATCATCATGGCCACTCAGAATCCTCCACGAGAGGGGAGTATTTCCCCTTCTGTGCGCAGACTTGAGCCAACTTTAGAAAGAGCCAAGTATGCTAGGCGTGTATTTAGCACATTCTTTGTTAATGCTGAGCCAGTCAAGCAGCTCCAGCTCATTGGGCCTGATGGCGTTGCCGAGGATATTCCTCTAGAGATTTACGTGGTGCTGCGGGAAGTCTTTCAGCACCTGAAGGATGGTCAGGCTATCTCTTTGATTCCTGATGATACCCTGCTCACCACGCAGCAAGCGGCGGAGATTCTCAACATCTCCAGGCCTTACCTCTACAGATTGCTGGATGCGGATGAAATTCCCTTTGTTCGAGTAGGCACGCACCGCAAGCTACGTCTCGCTGACGTTGAAGCGCTTCGTGAGCGTCGGCGTAATGAGAGCAGGAAGGCCCTCAATGCCATTGCTGCACTCAATCAGGAGTGTGATGATTATGGCGATGATTTTGGGGAAACAACACGAGAGTGACGTCTTCATTGTCTACCAGCGTTGTTGGGGCTTCTGGAGTTTTTCCGGTCTTGCTAGACACATGCGCACTCTTCGGGCCCCTCCTGCGGGATGTCTTGCTTGAGGCCGCTTGGAACGGGATGTACCGTCCTCACTGGTCGAGCGGGATTTTGGCGGAATTGGAGAGAAATCTGAGGCGGAAAGGCTGGGATGACGGACGAATCAACCATTTGGGAGTGGAGCTACGAAAAGCCTTTCCGGAAGCGATGGTCGATGTTCCGTTCGGATTCGAACAGTGTTTGACCTGCGACCCCAAAGACAGGCATGTCCTTGCAGCTGCGATTGTCGGGAGATGCCGTGTCATCGTCACCCAGAACACTAAGGATTTCCCCAGGTCGGCTACAGAGCCGTTTGGAATCAGAGCGGTAAGACCTGGCACATTCCTGCTGGATCTCTTTCATCTCGATCGTCCTATGATGGTCGATTGTTTAAGGAAAATTGAATCGAGAAATACCCGCTATCCCCAAACTATCGAAGAAATACTCCACTGCAGAGGGCTCACCACCCAGGCGCCTGTCTTCGCTCTCGAGTGCTGTGAGTACCTTGAGCTGCCTAGCCCACCGCCGCATCAATGACAAACACCACCCCATGAGCACCGAAGCCAACCGCATCGTGCAGAAGCTCTGGGGCTACTGCACCGTGCTCCGCGACGACGGCCTCTCCTATGGCGATTACCTGGAGCAGCTCAGCGTGCTGCTGTTCCTCAAGCTCGCCCATGAGCAGACCCAGCCGCCCTGGAATCAGGAATCTCCGGTGCCCGAGGGCTACGACTGGAGCACCCTGGTGGGCAAAGACGGCGTGGAGCTGGAAACCCAATACCGCCGCGTGCTGGAGCACCTCGGCAAACAACACGGCCTGCTCGGGCTGGTGTTCCGCAAGGCCCAGAACAAGATCTAGGATCCCGCCAAACTCAAGCGCCTGATCTCCGATCTGCTCGATAAGGAGCGCTGGATGATCCTCAGCGCCGATATCAAGGGCGATGCCTACGAAGGCCTGCTGGAGCGCAATGCCCGCGATACCAAGAGCGGCGCCGGCCAATACTTCACGTCCAGGCCCCTGATCGACGGGAGCATCGAATGCCTCGCCCCCCAGCCGGGGGAAACAATGATCGATCCTGCCTGTGGCACCGGCGGCTTCCTGATCGCCACGTTCCTCTACATCGTGGAACATTTCCGCGAGATGACCCGGGAGCAGCGGGATCACCTCCGCCACCAGGCCCTGCACGGCATCGACATCGTGCAGTCGGTGATTCGGCTCTGTGCCATGAACCTGCTGCTCCACAACGTAGGGCCTACGGCGGTACAGGTCGACGAGGTGCGGCGCCAACTACTGGCCAAAGGCATGCCGCCTGGGGATGTGGACAAACAGCTTGACGAGCTGCTCCCCGTGCGCACCGACGATGCCCTGCGGCAGCTGGGATCCCAGCGCTACAACATCGTGGCCACCAATGTTCCCTTCGGGCGCAAGTCTTCGATCAAGGTGATCGGTGAGGAGGGCGATGTGGGTAGCGAAGCCATCACCTACCAGCGGGACGACTTCTGGGCCAGCACCTCCAACAGGCAGCTCAACTTCGTGCAGCACATCAAGTCGCTGCTCACGATCAATGGCCGCGCCGCGGTGATCGTGCCCGACAACGTGCTCTTCGAAGGCGGCGCCGGTGAGGTGATCCGCCTGAAGCTCCTCCACGAGTGCGACGTGCACACCCTGCTGCGCCTTCCCACCGGCATCTTCTACGCCCAGGGGGTCAAGACCAACGTGCTCTTCTTCACCCGCGGCGAGACGGACAAGGGCAACACGCGCGAGGTGTGGGTCTACGACCTGCGCGCCAACATGCCCAACTACGGCAAGAAGACGACCCTGACCCGCGAGCACTTCGCCGACTTCGAAGCCGCGTTCGGTGACGATCCGCTGGGCCAGCCGGAGAGCCTGGCCGAACGCGCCGACACCGGCGAGCAGGGGCGCTTCCGCCGCTTCACCC
This sequence comes from Cyanobacteriota bacterium, assembly GCA_026389265.1. GTDB lineage: Bacteria > Cyanobacteriota > Cyanobacteriia > PCC-6307 > Cyanobiaceae > Cyanobium. Next base: position 12,514 of record JAPLIE010000207.1, read on the forward strand.
GCGAGTGGATC
>JAPLIE010000027.1 GCA_026389265.1 Cyanobacteriota bacterium
GTTCAACATCCAGGTGGCAGCTGAGCTCTCCAAACAGGGCGCCAGCGCTGCCATCGGCGGCCTGCTGGCCCTGGGCCTCTCCAGGGAGATCGCCCCCCTGCTCACCGCCACCCTGCTCACGGGCAAGGTGGCCACGGCCTACGCGGCGCAGCTGGGCACGATGAAGGTTACCGAACAGATCGATGCCATCACCATGCTGCGCACCGACCCGGTGGAATACCTGGTGGTGCCGAGGGTGCTGGCGTTGGTGATCATGGCGCCGGTGCAGTGCCTGGTGTTCTTCCTGCTGGCCATCTGGTCGGGTCAGGTGAGCAGCACCCTGCTCTACGGCCTGCCCCCGGCGGTGTTCTGGAATTCGGTGCGGACCTGGATGGAACCCAGCGACGTGCCCTCGATGCTGATCAAGGCCCTGGTGTTCGGCCTGCTGATCTCCGTGCTGGCCTGCGGCTGGGGACTCACCACCCGGGGCGGCCCGAAGGAGGTGGGATCCAGCACCACCGGGGCGGTGGTGATGATCCTGATGACCGTGGCCTTGATGGATGTGGTGCTCACCCAGATCCTCTTCGGGGTCTGATCCAGGCCAGCATGCGACTCTAATTTTCTCCTGGGAAGGCAAGCTGGTTCGATGACCAGTCCCACCAACAGCACCAACCCGCCCGGGTCGTCCAGCGCCGAGCCCAGCTCACCAGGGAGTGTGAAGCTGGCCCCGAGCTTCGCCGTGCCTCTCGGCGTGAGCCTGCTCGGGGCGCTCTGCCTGCCGCTGCAGCCCAGCTGGGGTGGCTTCCGCTGGCTGGCCCTGGTGCTGGTGCTGTTCGGTGGCTTCCTGCTCCTGCAGGCCCGTCTGCTGCGGCTGGAATTCAACGACGACGCCCTGTTGGTGTGGCGGGGAGACACGGAAATCCGCTGCTTCCCCTATGCCACCTGGCTGAGCTGGCGGGTGTTCTGGCCGGGACTGCCGGTGCTGTTGTATTTCCGTGAGGAGCGCAGCATCCATCTGCTGCCGGTGCTGTTCGACCCAACCGCTCTCAGGGAGCAGCTGGAGCGGCACCTGGCCCATCTGGCCCCCACCCCAGCCCCATGACCCCCTACCCCGACAGCGACCCCGCCGCAGGCCCCCTCCCCATAGGCGAAGGCGGCTCCCAGGACGCGCCGGGGTCACGTCAGGAGACCAGTCCCACCAGCCCTGACTCGGTCAAGCCACCTTCAGACCAACCCGGGGGCAGCCCCCATCCCCCGGCCACTGCGTCTGGGTCGGCGGCCACCGCCACCAGCCTGGTGGAGCTGGCCCTCTCCGAACTGCAGGAGCGCCGCGCCAGCTTGCTGGCCGAAATCGCCGGCCTCGAGCAGCAGCGGGATCGCATCCGCCAGGAGATCGCTGCCCATGCCATCGGCCAGTCTGAACTGATCGCCAACCGGGTGAAGGGCTTCCAGGCCTACCTGGTGGGGGCTCTTCAGGATCTCGCGGCGGCGGCGGAGCAGGCCGAGCTGGTGGTGGCTCCGGTGGTGGTGCAGCCTTCCCCCCTCGACCAGGCCGCGACGGCGGCGGAAACCGTGGCAGCGCCCGCCGTGGCCGGGCAGTTCAGCCAGGACGAAGACCTGATCCGCGGGGCCCTGGCCGGCTACGGCGGCCAGCCGGATTTCTATGCCGATCCGTGGAAGCTGCGGCGCACCCTGGAACCGGCCGGTGCCGCCCTGCTGGAGGAGTGGTTTCTCAACCAGGGCGGCCGCGGCGCCCAGCCCAGCGGCGGCAGCCGCAACCGCAACGTGCTGGTGGCGGCGGCGGCGATCGCCGTGCTCGGGGAGCTCTACGGCGACCGCTTCCAGACCCTGGTGCTCGCCGGCCAACCGGAACGGCTGGGGGAATGGCGGCGGGGCCTGCAGGATTGCCTCGGCCTGGGGCGGGAGGATTTCGGCCCCACCAGCGGCATCGTGCTGTTTGAGCGGGCCGAGGCGCTGATCGAGCGGGCCGACCGGCTGGAAGAACGGGGGGAACTGCCCTTCATCGTGGTGGATGCGGGCGAGGCCGCCGTGGCCGCGCCGGTGCTGCAGTTCCCCCTCTGGCTGGCCTTTGCCGCCACCCCCGGGGAGATCGCCAGCGAGGAGGATCTCTATTGATGCCGCTTGCGCCCGCGATGCCCTCGCTGCCCCCCCTGGCCCTGCTGCTCACGGGCTACCTGCTCGGATCCATCCCCAGCGGCTGGCTGGCCGCCCGCTGGCTGGCTGGCGTGGATATCCGCCAGGAAGGCTCTGGATCCACCGGTGCCACCAACGTGCTGCGGGTGGTGGGCAAGGGGGCGGCTCTGGCGGTGTTCCTGGTGGATGTGTTCAAGGGCACCGCGGCGGTGCTGCTCGCCAAGGCGGTGCTGGAACCGCTGGGTGGCGGCCCCGGGAGCTGGGGGGTGGACAGCTGGGTGGTGGCCGCCGGACTCGCGGCCCTGGCGGGCCACATCTGGCCGGTGTGGCTCGGCTGGAGGGGCGGCAAGGCCGTGGCCACGGGTCTGGGGATGCTGCTGGGCCTGGCCTGGCCGGTGGGACTTGCCTGCTTCGGCATCTTTCTCAGCGTGCTGAGCCTGAGCCGCATCGTGTCGCTCTCGAGCGTGGTGGCGGCCCTCACGCTGCCCCTGCTGATGCTCGGCTGGTTCGGCAACGGTGGCCTGCGGCCCGCCTACCTCGTCCTGGCGGTGATCACCACGCTGCTGGTGGTGTGGCGGCACCGCGACAATCTGCAACGGCTGCTGCAGGGCACGGAGCCACGCCTGGGGCAGGCCAAGGGCAATCCCAGCTAGGCGAGCTCCCGGCTGCGGGCGGCGGCGGCCAGCACCGCCTCGATCAGGGCCGACCGCAGTCCAGCCCTCTCCAGCTCCCGCAGCCCGGCAATCGTGGTGCCGCCAGGGCTGCTCACCATGTCCTTGAGCTGGCCGGGATGGAGCTCCCGCTCGTGCAGCAGGGCGGCGGTACCCGCCAGGGTGCGATGGGCCAGGTGCTGGGCCTGCAGCCGCGGCAGGCCCGCCGCCACCGCCCCATCAGCCAGGGCCTCGGCCACCAGGGCCACGAAGGCCGGACCGGAGGAGGTGAGGGCCAAGAAGGCATCGAGCTGGCCCTCAGGGAGTTCCATCACCTCCCCCACCCGGGCGAACAGGCCCCGCACCCACTCCCGGCGCCTGGGCTCAACCCCCTGGCCCCAAGCCAAGCCGGTAAGGCCGGAGCGGACCAGACAGGGGGTGTTGGGCACCGCCCGCACACAGGCCCACCCAGGGAAGAGGACTTCCAGGCGCTCCAGCCGGACACCCGCCAGCACCGAGAGCAGTAGGGGCCGCTCCAAGGGGGTCTCCCCGAGCGGGCCAGGGTGGACCGGGAGATCGCCTGGCGGGGAGGCTGCGGCCGCGACCGCCTCCAACTGCTGGGGCTTCACGGCCAGCAGCACCGTGGAACAGCCCCAGGCCTCCACGGGATTGGTGCTCACCGCCAAACCATGGGCCTCGGCGAGCTGGCGGGCGGAGGCCTCGCTCGCCACGGCGGCCCGCACGGCCTCGGGGGCGATCACCCCGTCGCTGATCAGCGGAAGCAGCAGGGCTTGGGCCATGCGCCCCAGGCCCACGACGCCGAAGGAGCCTGGCGCCGAAGCATCGCCTGCAAGGGTCGGCGCCCCGGCGTCAGCCCAGGGCATCCGACCGGCCCCAGGCGGGGCTGGGGGCCGCGTCCTGGGAGTCGGCGGCGGCCGGTCGGCTCTGCACCACGGTGGGGGAGGCGGACTCCTCGCTGCCGGCGGTGGTCACGGTGACGCAGCTGGGGGCAAACAGGAAGATGCTCTCGCCCACCCGCTCCTGATGGCCATCGATGGCGAAGGTGCCACCCGCCACGAAATCGACCGCCCGCTGGGCCTGATCGGGCTCCATCATCGTGAGGTTGAGGATCACGGTCTTGCGTTCCCGCAAGGCCTGGATCGCCCGGGGCATCTCATCGAAGCTGCGGGGCTCCATCAAGTACACCTCGGCCACCGCTGGGGAGATGCCGGGCATGCCGATCACATTGGTGCCGGCGAAGGGATCGTCGATGCCGAAGTCGGTGTTCAGCGCCAGGGCACTGGAGCTGCGCAGCCCTGTGGAAGCGGAGGCAGGGGCCGATGCAGACATCTCCCCGGGGTCGTAATCGAGTTCGTCGTCGTAGTCGCCATCGAGGTAGTCATCACCGGAGACGACGGCACGCAGGCGGGAGAACAACGACACGGATGCAGGCCTCTGGGTGATGCTCAGATCCTGAATAGCGTCCCATATCAGTGAAGGCAAGGGCTTGTCGGGCGCTGCTGGCTCCGTCTGCCCCTGCTGCGGAGGCCTTCAGGCGGAGCGCAGACCAAACAGGGCGCCTCCCAAGCGCAACCAGGTGCTGCCAGCCGTCACGGCTTCGGGCCAGTCCTGGCTCATCCCCATCGAGCGTTCCGGCAGGCCGAGACCGTCCGCGAGGGCGGCACAGTCGCGGAACAACGCCAGCCGGGCGGCCGCTTCCAAGCCCAGGGGAGCGATGGTCATCAATCCCACCAGCCGCAGGGGCTGCAGAGCGGCCAGTCGGGGCCAGAGCTGCTGGAGTTCCTCGGCGCTGAGGCCTCCCTTGGCCGGATCCGGCCGCAGTTTCACCTGCAGCAGCACCGCCGGCGCGAGGCCCTCCTCGGCCGCGATCCGGGCCATCCGTTCCGCCAGCTCCAGGCTGTCGAGGGAGTGGATGGTGCCGAAATGGCGCAGCACCCCGCGCACCTTATTGGCCTGCAGGCGGCCGATGAAGTGCCAGTCGAGCGCGCCCAGGTCGGCCAGGGCCTCCTGCTTGGCGATCGCCTCCTGCAGCCGGCTTTCGGCGAAGCTGCGCTGGCCGAGAGCCACGGCGCGGCGGATGGCATCGACCGGCTGCCCCTTGCTCACCGCCAGGATCCGAGCCGTGGCCGGCAGCCGCCGCCGCAGCTCCGGCAGGGCGGCCTCGAGGCCTGCGGGCAGGGGGAGCGCCAGAGCGGTGGGTGGACCGGCGACCGGAAGGGTGCCCGCCGCAGCGGGGTTAGCGGGGGCCGGTCCTTGACCTTCCGCCCCACCCGCCGAAGGCGGTGGCTCCATGGCAGTCACAGGTGGCGCTTCAGAGGAAGGTCTGATCGAACAGCTCGCGCCAACGCTTGTGCTCTTCAGGACCACTGCGGCGGGACCGAGCCAGGTTTTGTTCGGCAAAGTGGCGCGCATCCATCAGCGGGATCACCTCGAAGCTGGCACCCCGGCTCTGGAGTGTGACCAGAAAAAAGATGCGCTGGGCATAGAGGGTCGCGTAGAGATCACGACCTTCCGCCACAGGAGCGACCCGGTAGAGCATCCCGAAGGTGGGGTGGTTGAGATAACGCTCAGCGCTCACGTGGCCTTCAGGGCTGGAGCTATTAAAGGTCACCGGGTTCTGATGCGATCCTTGCCACCAGCTCCAGCCTCAGGAGCCACCCAATCGCCAGCGAAGCAGCAGCAGAGTCCCCAGGGCCAACCAACCCAGCCTCGTGGGCCAGGCGGACCCACTGGGCACCCGATGCAGCGCATCCGGCGCGATCCAGCGCCCCCCCCGGGCCATCAGGGCTTCGGCGCCCTGTTCGGAACGCAACAGGATGTTGGCGAGCAGGCGTTCCCCCACGGCCAGCACCAGGCCCAGGGCTCCCTTCCAGCCCAGTCCCTTCAGGGTCACGGCGCGGGTGGCGAGGGAGCGCAGCAGGTTCTGCAATTCCTCCTGCACCAGGGGCAGAAAACGCAACGACAGCAGCAGGGTGAAGCCCAGCCGCTCCATCGGCAGGCCGAGGGCGCCGAGGGGCCTGAGCCACCAACTGATCGCCCAGGCCAGCTCCTCCGGGGTGGTGGAGAGCAGCAGCAGATTGGCGCTTTGGATCAGGGTCACCAACAGGGTGGCGCCGTTGATCCCCAATTGCGCCGAGCGGCGGGTCACCACCAGCGGGCCGAAGGGCACGGGCCCCAGCTGCACAGGCCCCCAGCGCAGAAGCTCCCAGGCAAGGCCGCTGCGCTCCAGCGGCGCCCCGGATCCAGGCTGGGTTGGCGGTTCCAGCCGCAGCTCCTCAGGGGGCCGCTGCAGGGTGGCCCGGCCGGTGCCTCCTGCCGGCAGCAGGGTCGTGAGCAATCCCACGAGCACGGCCAGCAGCAGCAGCAGCGGCAGGCTGCGCCGCCAGATCCGCAGGGGCAGACCACTCACCAGGGTGAGCAGAAGCAGCAGACCCACCAGACCCAGCCGCCAAAGGGGGCCGGCCAGGATCGGCGTCACCAGGAAGGCCACGGTCCAGGCCAGCTTGAGCCGCGGATCGATCCGCTTCAGCCAGCTGCCGCGACTCGGGCCGCCGTCATCGACGTACTGGCCGATTGGAAGCTGGCGCAGCCAGTCCATTCAGCGACCGCGATTGGTGGAACGGGCTAGCTCCTTTTCGGCATCGCGCTGTTGCTTGCCGCGCCAGAACAGGCGGATGGGCGAACCCTCGAAACCGAGCCCCTCCCGGATCTGACGTTCCACATAGCGCCGGTAGGTCTCGCCGAAGAGCTTGGGGTCATTCACGAACAGGGTGAAGCTGGGCGGACGGGTGGCCACCTGGGTGCCGTAATAAATCCGCCCCTGGCGCCCGCCCCGGGTGGTGGGCGGCGAACGCCAACGCAGGGCCTCCTCCAGCACCTCATTCACCACCGAGGTGGTGACGCGGCGGCGGTGCTGCTCCACGGCCATCTTGGCCAGGGGGAAGATCGCCGTGACCCGCTGGCCGGAAAGGGCCGAGGTGAACAGCATCGGGGCCCAGTCGAGGAAATAGAGCTTGGCGCGCAGCTCCTTCTCCATCGCCGGCAGGGTGTGGCTGTCCTTCTCAATCGCATCCCATTTGTTCACCACCACCACGCAGGCGCGGCCGTCCTCCTCAATCCGCCCCGCCAGGCGCTGGTCCTGCTCGGTGACCCCATCAAGGGCATCAATCACGAGCACGCAGACATCGGAGCGTTCGATCGCCTTGAAACTGCGGTTGATGCCGAAATACTCCGGCCCGTAATCCACGCTGCGGCGTCGACGGATGCCGGCCGTATCGAGCAACTTCCAGGTGAGGCCCTCCCGCTCGATGGTGGTGTCGATCGTGTCGCGGGTGGTGCCGCGGATCGGGCTCACGATCGCCCGGTTCTCGCCGCAGATGGCGTTGAGCAGGCTGGATTTGCCCACATTGGGCCGGCCGATGATCGCCAGCTGGACCGGCTCCTCGCCCTCCTCCTCCGTGGTGGCCGGCAGGAAACTGATCACCCGGTCGAGCAGGTCGCCGGTGCCGGCGCCGTGGATCGCGGAGATCGGGTGGGGTTCGCCCAGCCCCAGGCCCCAAAAGTCCGCCGCCATCGAAAGGCCTTGGTCGGGGGATTCACACTTATTCACTGCCAGCAGCACCGGCACCCCCTGGCCCCGCAGCCATTCAGCGATCGACTGGTCGGCGGCAACCATCCCCTGCTGGCCATCCACGATCACCACCGCCACGGCCGCCTCAGCCAGGGCGAGGTTGGCCTGCTCGCGGATCTCCGGCAAGAATTCGCTGTCGTCATCGAACACCAGCCCGCCGGTGTCGACCACCCGGAAGGTGCGGTCGGCCCAGAAGCCTTCCTGGTAGGTACGGTCGCGGGTGACACCGGGCTGGTCGTGCACGATCGCCTCGCGGCTCTGGCAGAGGCGGTTGACCAGGGTGGACTTGCCCACGTTCGGGCGCCCGATAATGGCGACCACAGGCAGTGGCACGGACTTATTCCTTCAATTCGTTCATCATTACGACCCTACCGCGCACGGGGGCGAGGGCACTCCACGAAGGATCTGCCGCAGAGACCCTCCACAACCCCGCCGGATCGAGAAGCTGAAGGAGTCCGCCTTGGCCCGGTCCTGCGATGGTCGAGCTGATCGCCAGCCTGCTGATCGACCTTTCGGAGCAGAAGCTCTACGCCTACAACCCCCAGCACCAAGTGGTGCGCACCATGCCGGTGAGCAGCGGCCGGAGCAGCTCGCCCACCCCGATCGGCACCAGCACGGTGCTCAGCAAGTTCGCCAGCGTCACGATGCGGGGGCGGGACTGGGGTTCCCTGGATGCTCTGTATCAACCCGGAGGCCACCGTATGCCTGCACGGGCCCGGTGGTTGTACGAGCACACGCCCCTGGGCACGCCCGTCACGATCCGGCCCTGAGGGCCATCAGCCCACCGGCGGATCGCCGGGATGGCCCTTCACAGGATCCGCTGGTGGCTCCAGCAGCGGCGGCAGGGGTCCCTTCTCCGGCAGGGACTCGCCCCGCTCGGCCAAGTGGGCCAGGAGCCAGTTCACGGCGGTGGCGCGGCGGGTGCGGCGGGGATAGAGCTCGCCGATCCGGTAGCCGGCAAAGCCCAGCTGCTGCTTGAGGAGCTGCTTGTGCTCGGCGGGAATCGAGCGGGTGAGGCGCACGCTGGCCGGCCGGGTGGCGATCAGCTCGGGCGCCTCCGGGAAAGCCTCGGCCCACTCCGCCGGTGTGGCGGGTCCGGCGATCCAGGCCCCGGGGCGCTCAGCAGCCGGTGCTGTCTGCGGCTGATAGCCCAGCCGCGGCCAGATCAGTGTGCACACGAAGCGATCGCTCAGCCGGTCGGCGAGCACCGCCTCCAGCAAGGCGCGACTGAGGGGGAAGGGATCGAAAGGGGAAGTGGCAACCACGGCCGCTGGCTGGGAGAGCAGGAGAATGGCACCGATGATCGCCTCCTCCCAATCCACCAGCCGCTCCAGCGCCAGCCCGGTTGCCGGCCCACACCCCAGCGGCTGCGCCCTACCCGCCCAAGAGCAGGCCGCCCCACCGGCTGTCCCCACGCTGAGCCCACCCGTCTGGCCCGGCCCCCTGCGGCTGGCCGGTAACGGGATCGACCGCCAGCTTCCCTGCCGGGTGTTGCAGTCGCCATTGGCCGGCGTGAGCGACCGGATCTTCCGCAACCTGGTGCGCCGCTGGGCTCCAGAAGCCCTGCTGTTCACCGAGATGGTGAACGCCACGAGCCTGGAGCTGGGCCACGGGCGCGGCAAGGTGGAGGAGCTGGCCGAAGAGGCCGGGCCGATCGGGGTGCAACTGTTCGACCACCGCCCGGAGGCGATGGCGGAGGCCGCCCGCAGGGCCGAGGCCAGTGGCGCCTTCCTGATCGACATCAACATGGGCTGCCCGGTCCGCAAGATCGCCCGCAAGGGTGGCGGCAGCGGCCTGCTCCGCGATCCCGAGCTGGCGATGCGGATCGTGGCGGCGGTGGCCGGGGCCGTGCGGGTTCCGGTCACGGTGAAGACCCGACTGGGGTGGTGTGGCAGCAGCGCCGATCCGGTGGGTTTCGCCCTCAGCCTCCAGAACGCCGGCGCCCGGGCCCTCACCCTGCACGGCCGCACCCGCGAGCAGGGTTTTCAGGGCCAGGCCGACTGGGCCGCCATCGCCCGGGTGAAGCGGGCCCTCACCATTCCCCTGATCGCCAACGGGGATGTGAGGAGCCCGGAGGATGCCCTGCGCTGTCTGGCCCTCACCGGCGCCG
>JAPLIE010000177.1 GCA_026389265.1 Cyanobacteriota bacterium
GGAGGAGCCGTCGGGTTCACCCTGCACCAGCAGCTTGCCGGAGAATTCGGCGATCGCCTTGCCGTCGGACTGGGGTGAGATGAAGCCGTCGTGCTTCTCGGCGGTGAGGTTGGTGAGGGGATAGAAAACGTGGGCGTAATACAGCGCGCCGCGGGCGCTGGCCCAATCCTTCATCGCCTGGGCCACCACGTCGGACACCGAGGCGTCGAGCTTGCGGCCTTCGCGGATGGAGCGCTGGATCGAGCGAAACACCCCCTTGGGCAGTGCTGAGCGCATCGATTCGAGGCCGAAGACATCGCTGGCCCAGATCTCCTCCAGGGGCGCCGCCGGCTCGACCGGCGTGGGAGGCCGCTGAAGAATCGTCTGGAGGGCCTGGAGACGCGATGGGGAGGGCATGGGCGGGTTTAAGGGTTGGGGAGATCACTGCCACTAAGCCAACACAAGGGCTGGTGCCTTGCGATGCAATGGTCGCTACATAAAAGGAAGGGCGTCGCCAATTAACCGAACCTGGCGGCCTGCTCCAGGAGCGGCTCGGCTGGGTGGGCCGGCTCTTCGTGGGATCCCTGGGGGATTGCCTCGGTGATCACCGTGAAGCCGCGGAGTTGGTGGGCGCCGAAGGAGCGCAGGAAGGGCACATCGGCGGCATCGCGGCCGCGGGCGATCAGCACCCTGCCGCAGCGGGGGAAGTTATGCCGCGCATCAAACACATGCCAGCGGTCGGCCAGGAACACCTCGAACCAGGCGGAAAAATCCACCGGTGCCTCGCCCGGGGGAATGCCGGTGTAGCCCAGGTAGCCAGTGCAGTAGCGGGCCGGGATGTTGAGGCAGCGGCAGAGGCTGATCGCCAGGTGGGCGTAGTCGCGGCAGACCCCGGCACCCTCGGCGAGCGCATCGCTGGCCCGCTTGTGAGGATGGATCGCGTTGTAGTCGAAGCGGACGCGCTCGTGCACCCAGTCGCAGATGGCCTGCACCAGGGTCCAGCCGGGTGGAATTCCCGCGAAGGTGCTCCAGGCCAGCTCCATCAGGGCAGCCGTATCGCAGTACGTGCTGGAGTTGAGGAAGCGGTAGCTGTTGATCGGCAGGGCCTCGACCGGGCAGACACCCACCGCGGGCAGCACGGGATCGGTTGTGTCTGGGCTGCGGATCGTGGCGGCGTAGCGGAGCTCGGTGGTGCCCCCGCGAGCCAGCAGACGACACCAGCGGTTGCCGCTTTGGTCGGTGAGCACCTCAACGGTGCGATCCGGGTCCAGGTCCAGGCGCTCCGGGGTCACCAGATCGCTCACCAGGCTGGTGTGGGGATGCACCAGGGCCAGCAGGGGGGTGGCCAACTCGCAGTGAAGCTGGAGCCGGCAGCCGATGCTCAGATGCACAGGGAAGGGGCGAAGGGGCGATCATCTGGATCCTGTTCGTGCTGGAGCGGATCCGCCGACCTGGGGGCGTTCAAGACAGGAACCGCTGATCATGCGCGCTCCGTGCTCCCGGGGAGCCGGGAGCCGCTGATGGGCTGCAAGGTCTTGAGGGGCTGCCTTTGCGGGCGTCGATCTGAGGAACAATCGTTAGCGGAGAAGGTGGGTTGTGGAGGATCGCCACCAGTGACAGCGCAGGAATTTCCCTTCGGGTACAGTCCAAGTCTGGCGAGAGCGTGGATGCGATGGTGGCCCCGGGTCGTTCTGTCCCGGACCAGCGATTGCAACCGATCGGTGGCGATTGCTCCGCTCAAGGGCGAGCGCGCTGGATCCACGGCGGGCGCTCCGATCGACCCAGCGTTCAGATCAACCGATCCCGGGAAAGCTCCCCGAAGGCCTGATTGAGGCTCACCACCTCCTGAAAGGAGGCCTCCAGGTCGCTGCGGCGGGCTGGGTCGAACAGGCCATCGAGATCGAAGTTCAGGATCGGCCGAAGCTTCTGCGGCACGCCCAGGAAGTCGTGAAGTTTGCCCAGCATCCGCAACGAGTCCTGCAGATGGCTGGTCAGCTTGTCCTCCTCCTGGGTGAAGGTTCCTAGGGCCTCCTCCAACTGGGGAATCGCCGGTTCCAGCAGTTCGTTGCCTCGGGCCTTGGCCAGGGTGTCGCGGGTGGAGGCGATCATCTCCGCCATGGTCTGCAGCGACTGGCTGGCCCATTCGGCTTCCCGCAGGCAAGTGATGGCGGCCTGGGTGGCCTTCGCTTCCACCGCAAGGTCATTCACCATCGTGATGCCCTGCCCCTGAAGAAAATCGGCGAAGCCCAGGTTGCTGGCGATGCCGCGCAGATCCACCGGCGGGGTGAGCCGATGCACATCGCGCACCAAGGCCAGTTGCCCATTCCGGGGCTCGATCGTGGCGCTGTGCAGCAGCAGGCGGGCCTGGCGTGCGTTTGCTTCGCTGTCGATCGCCTCGACCAGGGCGAAGCGCTCATCGATGCGGCACACATCGCCGGCAAAGCGGCGCTGGGCCGCCTTCGCGATGCTGCGCAGCCTCGCCACCCGCAGGGCCTGCGCCAGGGTGATCAACCCAGCCCCGATCCCCACCACCAGCAGGAGGCTGAGCACGATCTTCCAGTAGATCAGCGCTAAAACCAGCCCCCCCACCAGCAGCAGACCCCCGAAGCCCTCGCTGCCCTGGCCGGCCATCAGGAGAGCAACCTCCACCGGCTTTCTGGACAGGGGGGATGGAGCATCGGGTTCGGGCCGGTCACTCACGGCACCTCTAGCTTGCCAGCCAACTAGGGACACCGATCCCTGCGCCGCCAATGGAGCCATGAAGCTCGAACCGCTCCGCCTCACCCCCGGCAGCGATCTGCTCCTCGCCTTGGCCGGCCTGCCCGTCCAGCGGGGTGAACGGGCCGGCGTGGTGATCAGTGGCATCGGCAGTCTGGCGCCGGTGCGGTTGCGCTTCGCCGGCCGCGATGGGGCCTCCACGCTCCCGGGCGATCACGAGATCCTCAGCCTGGCAGGCAGCCTGAGCATCGATGGGGCCCACCTGCACCTCAGCGTGGCCGATGGGGATGGCCGGGTGGCCGGTGGCCATCTCCTGGAGGGCTCCCTGGTTCGAACCACCGCCGAACTGCTGGTGGCCTGGCTGCCGGACTTCACCTTTCGCCGCGCTGTCGACCCGCAGACGGGCTTCCGGGAATTGCAGATCACCCGCTCGGAGCCGGAACAGCCCACGGCCATTTCCACCACCCGCCCGGGTGATTTCAGCGATGGGGGGCGGTGAATCCAGGCACCTCCCGGCGCCCTAACGCTGCATACCTTGATGGCATGTTCACCCCAAGCAACCATCATGGCGTCTGATCAGTTCTATCTCTTCGCCGCACTGGCCACCTTCAATACCGCCGTGCAGGAGCGGCTGCGCGATGCCCAGAGCCCGGAAGCCATCGTGGCCATCGCCGCCGACCACGGCTATCTGATCACCGTGCAGCAGTTGAGCTTCTTCTCCAGCCGCCTCAACGGTGACCACTGGATCTGGGCCCGTAAGGGCGATGCCTGGCGGGAGGGCTTCTTCGCCCGTGAACGCCAGCTCGACCTGCAGGCGGCCTGAGACCCGTTCTGCAAGGCGGCTCCATCCCTAGCCCCAAGGGCCCCGCAGCCAGCCGCGCTGAGGATCTTGTTGGCGGCAGAGCTGCTGATCGCCATTGGCGAGGGAGCGGCTGATCATCCTCAGGCTCCCGACGCCCTGCCACCATGGCCCAACCAAGCCTGTGGCGGTTGGAGGCAACCTGATGGCTCAGGATTCAGCCCAGCCCCCAGATCAGCCCCCAGCCCAGTCTTCAGGCGCCTTACCAGCGATCGCGCTCACGATCGGCGGCAGCGATTCCGGCGGTGGGGCTGGCATCCATGCCGATCTCAAGACCTTCACGGCGCTGCAGGTGTATGGCTGCTCGGCCCTGACCTGCATCACCGCCCAGAACACCCGCGGCGTCAGCCGGGTTGATGCCCTGCCGCCCGAGGCGCTCACGGCCCAGATCGAGGCGGTGCTCAGCGATCTGCCGGTGGCGGCCCTCAAGACCGGCATGCTGCTCAACCGCGGCCTGATCGAGGCCACGGCGAGGGCCCTGGCGCCGCTGGCGATCCCGAAGCTGATCGATCCGGTGATGGTGTCGCGGGCTGGGGCGGTGCTGCTGGAGCCCGAGGCGATCCAGGCCTACCGCGACCTGCTGCTGCCCCTGGCCAACCTGCTCACCCCCAACCTTCACGAGGCTCGTCTGCTGAGTGGCCTGCCCATCGCCTCGGCCGTCGATGTGGAACGGGCTGCCGCGGTATTGCGAGAACAGGGGGTGGCAGCGGTGCTGGTGAAGGGGGGTGGGCTGGCGGAGCTGCGGGGTCGCGACTACCTCCTGACGGGTGAGGATCCGGGACGCTGGCTGGTGGGCGCGGTGATCGACACCCCCCACACCCATGGCAGCGGCTGCACCCTCGGTGCCGCGATTACCGCCCACCGGGCCCGGGGCCTTGCCCTGGTCGATGCGGTGCTGGCCGCCAAGACCTACGTGGAGGGCGGCCTGCGCCATGCCCTGGCGATCGGCGGTGGCCAGGGGCCCCTCTGCCACTGGCATCCGCTGCTCTGAAACAGGGGCTGGACCCCATGCCATCAAGGTCGCTTCTGACGCTCTGCGCTGAGCCACCGCCTTGGACCACTGCGCTGAATCACCGGCGTGGACCACTGCGCTGAACCACTCTCTTGCATCTCTGTATTGATCAAAGGTTCTGAACCACGCCTCTGAAGCTCCGGGCTGAAGCGTTCCTCCCAGGCTCTGCTTCCAGGGTCACACCTGCTGCCCGGGCCCCATGGGGTGCCCCTTCCGCGCCCCTTACCGTGGCCCCCATGCAAGCCCCCCCTCCCCTGCTGGAACGCCTCGCCGCGCTGAACGGCATGGGCTCTGGCCGTCGCCGTCTGGTGCTGTTGCTCAGCCAGCTCGGCGATTTCGACAGCCTCGAATACGCCCAGGCCCTGGTGCCGCTGCTGCCCAGGCTGGAGGCCGCTGCCATCAGCCCGCTGGCGATCGCCATCGGCAATGAGGCCGGCGCCGAGCGCTTCTGCGCTTACACCGGCTTGCCTCGCGAGCGGCTACGGGTGGACGCCGAGCCAAACCTCCACCGGGCCCTGGGGCTCTATGGGGGCCTGGCCACCCCCGGCGGCGCCTGGCCAGCCCTGCTTTTGATGTGCGCGGGCATCGGTTCGCCCGGCACCCTGACCGAGGTGCTGCGCGGTTACACCGGTGATCGCTCTGCTCCTCAGCGCATCCCCGATGACACCACCATTCAGGCCGGGCCCTTGCCGCCCCTCAAAGGTTCCTTCTTCGCGAGGGCGGGGGGCAGTGGTTTCCAGCGGCCCTTCGAGCTGGCCACGGTGCGGCTGGCCAACATGGCTGAGGTGCTCGGCCACTGGCGCACCTATGTGCCGTGCGACGACTTCCTCACCCAGCGGGGCGGCACCTTCCTGCTGGAGGTCGACGACTCGCTCCTCTACAGCTACCGCGACCGCGGCATTCTTGGGTTCTCCGCCACCATGGCGCGGCCGCTGAGCTTCCTGGATCCGTATCTGGTGGATTGAAGCGCTTCAGCCAGCCGTGGCGCTGATCCAGGTGGCGGAGATCCAGGCGCCGCTGGCGTCGTAGCGGCGGATCAAACGCTCTAGTCGTCCTGGGGAGGGAAGCCAGCCCGCCTCCACCGTGAACGCCTCCCGATGGCTCACCTGCAGTGGCGCCAGGCAGTAGGCGCTGTCAGGAAGCAGGAGCAGCCGCTCGGCTGCGGTGCCGCTGGTTTCTTCCACAGCGCCGATCTGGGTGTGAATGGCGAGGCTTCCGTTGCCATCGCGCTGGATGGCGATGCGGCAGGGGGAGATATCCGGTTCCGGCCAGTTGGCGTTGATCGTGGCGGCCTCACCGCTCCAGGAGCCCAGCAGGTGATCGGCCTCCAGGGGTGGTCGCTCTGTGGCGCCGCTGCCGGCGCGGAACTCGCGGATCAGCACCAGGCTCTCGAAGGCCCCTTCAGTGCTGTGGAGCTGCACGAGCCGGTGGCGCCGGTCTCCGGACACAAAGCCGAATTCAGCACCGAAGGCCGTGCCCGGTGCTACTTGCAGGGAGCCCTTGCAGAAGGATCCTGAGTCGAAGAACACCACCTGTTTGCCGAGGGAGCGGTACTCCTGGCTGATCTCGCGGGTGGGTGGCGCGTCGGGCCCATTGCCGAAGCGGCGCAGGCTGAAATGCACCAACCGCTCGTCGTTGCCCTGGGTGAGGCTGAGGATTGAGGGGGTGCAGTCCCGCACGGTGCCGTTGGCATCGAGGGAGGCGAAGGAGCCGTGCCACTCGCCCAGGTTCTGTAGGAAGTTCTCCCACTGGCTTGCCATCGCTACCCGCTTCCTGCTTCCGGAGGCGGGAATCTAGGCAGCGGTGCTCGGCCGCGTGTTGAGCCGTTCTGCAAGGTGGTGCTCACCCCGTTCGGATCCGCCATGGCCGATGCCCCTAGCTGGTTGCTCTGGCCCTGCTGGAACGGGGTGGCCAACGGGCCCTGCCGCTCACCGGCAAATCCGAGCGCCCCGAGGCTGTCGCGGCGGCTGACCCCGGCGCCGACGGCCACACCCTGGCCCTGAGCAGCGGCGAAGACGCTATTTCCTCTACGGGTTTGCGAACTGAGCTCCCTGGTTCCGGCATCTCTGGTTCTGAGCCAGACCACTCGGCGGCGGCTCCTGGCCTCCCTGACCGCTCGCGCCTGAAGCTGACGCTGACCGGCTGAGGCCGCCCCCTCAGTCTGGGTGGGCTTTGCATAGGGTGCCGCCATGACCGCCCCATCTCCGGCTTCCCATCCACCGGCTGTCCAGCCACCCCGGCGCATCCTGCTTACCGGTGCCAGTTCTGGCATCGGCTTCGAGGCGGCACGGCTCCTGTTCCAAGCGGGCCATGCCCTCACCCTGCCTTGCCGGGACCAGGCCACCGCGGCGGCCACCATGGAGCGGCTGCTGGCGAAGCGCTCCAGCGAAACCCCTGCCCTTCACGCTCCCGTCTGCGATCTCGCCGACCTGGCCAGCGTTGCGCGCTGCGCCGCCGAGCTGCTGGCGCGCGGCACGCCGATCGACTCCCTGGTGCTCAATGCCGGCCTCCAGGAGGCCGGGGCCCCCGAACCACGCCGTTCCGCCCAGGGCCACGAGCTCACCATCGCCGTGAACCACCTCGCCCAGTCTACCGGCGGGCCTGGGAAACCTGGAGGGCCTGCGCGGCGGGGCGGGTTTCCTGATGGTGGATGGCCAGTCGGCCTTCAATGCCGAGAAGGTCTACAAGGACAGCAAGCTCTGCAACCTGCTATTCGCCCGGGAGCTGGCGCGCCGCCTCCGCCTACGGGGCACCCCGATGCCCGTGCTGGCCTGGAGTCCGGGCCTGGTGATCCCACGCGAGGAAGGCGGCTTCTTCCGCTACAGCCGCCGCCACAACCCCTGGGGACAGCGGCTCTTTGCCCTGGTGGCCCGCGACCTGCTGCGGATCACCGCCAGCCTGCAGCAGGCCGGATCCCTGCTAGCGGCCCTGGCCACTGATCCCGAGGCGGAGGCTGGATTCCACTACGGCGTCAATCGCCTTCTGGGCCCGGGGCGACTGCGGTTCGAGCCCGCGGAGCCCAGCGCTGAGGCCCGCGATGATCGGCTGGCTACCGCCCTCTGGCAGGTGAGCGCCGACCTGGCGGGGCTGCCCGCTGAGCTGTCTCCTGCGGCCGGCTGAGCGGCTGTTTCCCGGCTGAGCGGCTGCCTCTCGGTTGAGCTCCCCCCCTGCGAAGGCTGGCGGCGTTCTCACCACCATTCCCACCACCATTCCCTTTAGGACCCTCCGCTCAGCCCCCAAGGTTGCGGCCGTTCAGATGCCACCGCCTTCCCCAAACGTCTCAGAGATCACCTTGGCCTGGGTGATGGTGGTGCCCGCTGCGATGCTGCGAGTAAGCCAGACATTGCCACCGATCTGAGCGCCCTGGCCGATCGTGACCCGGCCCAAGATCGTCGCCCCGGCATAGATCACCACATCATCTTCGACGATGGGATGGCGCGGCTCACCCTTCACGAGCACTCCCTGATCATCCAGGGGAAAGGATTTCGCCCCAAGGGTCACGGCCTGATAAAGACGCACCCGATCGCCGATCACGGCTGTGCCGCCGATCACCACACCGGTGCCATGGTCGATGAAGAAACTTTCACCGATCGAGGCGCCTGGATGGATATCCACGCCGGTGGCTGAGTGGGAAATCTCGGCAATGATGCGGGCCACCAGAGGGGCCCCGAGGCCATGAAGGGCATGGGCAAAGCGGTGATGGATGATCGCCTGCATCCCCGGGTAGCAGACCAGCACCTCATCAAGGCTCTCGGCAGCAGGATCGCCCCGATAGGCGGCAATCAGGTCGGAATCGAGCAGGGTGCGGATGCGGGGCAGCTGGGCGGCGAAGCGGCCGGTGATCGTGGTGGCCTGTTGCTGTTCCTGCAGGCCAGGGCTGTCATCCGTTGTTGCCCGGGCCACCAGTTCGATGCGGATCTGATCCCGAAGCGCCAAGAGGGAGTCGTGAAGGGTGAGGCCCACGAATTCATCGATGCGAGCCTCCCTCAGGGCCAGGGCTCCCTGTTCGGCGGCTGTGGGACCGAGGCGGCGGGGATAGAGCGCCGCCGTGAGGGACTCCATCACCTTGGTGAGCACTTTCGGCGAGGGCAGCGCCGCCGGCTTGATGGTGCTGCGGTTGTTGAGCGGTGAACGCTCGCGGCACTCCCGCAGGGAGTCCACCAGCTCCTCCAGATTCCATCCCTCTCGGCTCACGGCGCCACACCCTGGTTGTGGAACACGCCTTTGAACAGCACCCTCATGAGATCACCCCCGCCCGAATCGGCCAGGCTACGGCTGCATCCAGATCCAAGGGTCACAGCGTCGATAACAGCGACTCCTGTCGTTGTTAGCGCTTCGCCCCGAGGCTTCGATGTGGTTCAGGCCACACCGCTTGGGCAGCGCACGTCGCCTGGCTCTCGGGGCCGCCGAAGCAAAGAAAGAAGTGGCTGGCATTGATATGTTTATTTCTGCTTTTCTGATGCTACCTGGACGGGATTCTTTGCTGGCTTGATTGTGCTATTCCGTCGTCGCAGAGTAGCCTGCCCGGTGAATGTTAAGACTCTCAATGGTTTTAATTGCGGAAGGCTTAGCTGGCATCCTGTCAACTCTGTGCTTTCTCGTGTTGAAACGGCGTGCCTGCCAATACCGATGCCTGTCTTCTCGGGTTTGCTAACCAGCAGGGCCTCGGAACAGGATGCATCCAATCCGCAATCCCGTATCGGCCATGGCTGAACGCGCCGCCATCCTGCAGGCCAATCAGCGTTATAGCGAATCCTTTGGGGAGAAGGGATCCCTGCCGCTTCCGCCGGCTCGCCGCATCGCCATCCTCACCTGCATGGATGCCCGGCTCGACCCGGCCGCCTATGCCGGCCTGCAGGAAGGTGACGCCCATGTGATCCGCAACGCCGGTGGCCGCGCCAGCGACGATGCCATTCGCTCCCTGGTGATCTCCTACAAGCTGCTTGGCACCCAGGAGTGGTATGTGATTCATCACAGCAACTGCGGCATGGAGTTCTTCACCGACACGGCGATCCGCTCGCTGCTGGCCAACAGCCTGCAGACGGCGGTGCTTGGAGCTGATGGTTTCAGTGACGTTGGCCCAGGGCCGGGCTCCAGGGCCGGGGATTTCATCAACTGGCTCACGATCAGCGACCAGCGCCAAAGTGTGGTCGACGATGTTCGTCGCATTCGCGAGCATCCTTTGGTGCCTCGTCGTATTCCCATTTATGGATTCATCTACCAGGTGGAGACAGGTGAGCTGATTGAGATTGCCGAAGCCAGCGCCGTCGGCGAGGTCCGCTGACCTGTGCTCTGAGCTAACAGGTCGTGTTGCCGCAGCAACAAACCGGACTTCCGGGGCTCACTAGCCTCTACTAGGCTATAATGCTGAAACTCCAATTCCGTTCAGGAATCCAAGGAAGCTGACCCCAGACACCATGATCCGATTCGCATTTTTCAGTCGACATCTGCTTGGCTTCGGCACCGGCTTAACCCTCTCCATTCTTGTGTCTCTGGCTTCAGCCACCCAGGCGGCCAAGGCCGGGGTGATCAAACTGATCTCCCCCGAACAGGCCGCTGCCGGGGTCAGCAGTGGGCAGTGGAAGATTCTTGATGTGCGTCCGGTGCCTCCCTTGGACTACATCAGCGGCCATGTCCCGAATGCTGTTCACATCTCGGAGCAGGCGTTCCGCGGCCCGAACGGCAAACTTCCCTATCAGATCTGGCCTGCGCGCGATCTTGCCAATCTGCTGAGCAAGGCAGGGATCTCCAATAACGATCAGGTTCTCGTCTACTCCGATGGCAACAATGTGCTCGGGGCATCTCTCGTTGCCTACATCCTCGAGAAGAGCGGCGTGCCCAGCATCGGCATTCTCGACGGTGGCTTCTCGGGCTACAAGACCCAAAGCCATCCGGTGACCAAGGCATTCCCCACCTACAGCCCAGGAGTCTTCAATCCGAAATCCGTCCCTGGTCTGGCGATCTCACTGAAGGACGTCTTGGCGTTGGTCGGCAAACCGAATGTCGTGATTGTCGATCCTCGTCCGAAGGGGTTGTTTGAGGGTACGGAACAGCTGTTCATTCGCAACGGCCACATCCCTGGCGCCATCAACATCACCTGGCAGTCGGTGACGGAAGCCAACAATTCTGAGGAGGCACTCAAGAATCCCCACAAGATTAAATCGATCGAAGCATTACGGCAGCTTTTTGTGAGCCGTGGGGTCACTCCCGATAAAACGGTGATCATCTCCTGCAGCACCGGCCGTGAAGCCAGCCTTCAATATATTGTGCTGAAACATCTCCTTGGTTATCCGAACGTGCGCATTTATGAAGGCTCCTGGACGGAATACAGCACGACCAACAATCCCGTTCAGACAGGTCCCGAAACGCCGTTGAAGAACTGAGTGGAGGTGAAGCGTTTACAGCTCTGAAGCAGCCCACGGTCCATGGCATGTCGCATGGGCCCAATGGCACGCTGTAACCGTCAACCTTGTTTCTGTTCCGAAGGACCTTCATGACCCCCCATTCCCTTCCGCTCGTGGAGCGCCTGCGCCACGGCCTGGCCAGCGCGGTGCTTTCCGCTGCGGCTCTGGCCGCCCCCTCTACCGATACCGCCTCGGCGCAGCAGCCGAGGTTGGCCCAGAGTCCGGCCAGTGCCAGCCGTCCCGCAGCCCGTGGCCAGGCTGCCACGCCCCACCAAACCAAGCCCCTGAAACAGTCTCCATCGGCCAAGCCGAAAACCCAGAGTGGCGGTAAGGGGGCGTCTTCAGCCGCCGCTGGCTGCGGTGCTCACGACGGGGGTTGCGAGCCTTCCCGTTGATGGTCGACCCCTTCGCCCGTTATCGATCGGCAAGGAAGGCTCTCTACCACTGGCTGTGCCTGATTGAACGCCACGGTTCCCTGGTTCGGGCTTTCACCGCCGGATCGATACCGCTGCAGGATCAGCACTACCCCCCTGGCGATCTCGTGGATCCGGGCAGCGGCACGCATTGCTACTACCACTGCCATCGCGGCGATGGGGAACACGGCCATCTGCATCTGTTCCGGCGCCCCAGGCCCATGCGCCCGCTGACCCATCTGGTGGCTATCAGCCTGGACGGACGGGGACTGCCCCTCGCCCTGTTCAGCGTCAACCGCTGGGTCAGCGATGACCGCTGGCTGCCTGCTGCAGCCACCCTGCATTTGGTCGAGGGGGTTTCGTTGAGCGGCGCCTCCTGCGATCCGCACCTGGCCTGCTGGTTGGTTCACTTCCTCATGTTCTACCGGCCGAGCCTCGAGACTGTTCTCCTGCAGCGTGACCGAAGTCTCAGGCGGAGAGCCACCTCCAGGCATGCAGCTCTGGAGGCAAGGGATCTGGAGATCCCCAGCCACTGCCCCATCGACTGGGAAGCCGATCTGGCGGCAGCTGAAGCGGATCTGCGTTCAGTCGGGTAACCCAAAGCGGGAGCGCAGCCGAACGCCGAAGGCCGTTCCCAGCAGCGCGAACACGATCCACAGCCAGCCGTGCAGGCTGGTGGAGGCGATTCCGGCGAGATAGGCACCGACATTGCAGCCAAAGGAGAGCCAGGCTCCGTAGCCCATCAACAGTCCCCCCAGCAGGGCGCCGGTCACCTGAGGGGCTGAGCTCGGTATGCGAAGGCTGAATCTGCCTGCAGCTGCAGCGGCGGCGGCGGCACCAAGCACGATCCCAAGATTCATCACCGAGGTGATGTCCTCGAACAGACCTGCCTGCAGAGCCGTGGCGAAACGCTCCTGCTGCCAGATCACACTGCTGGAGGGATCCCAGCCCAGCTGATGGGCCAGCTTGGCCGCCCAGAGGGTGAACCCCCAGGTCACGCCCCAGGGGCGACCGGCCAGCAGCAGGGTCAGGCCACTGAGCAAAGCCAGGGCCAGAGCACCACCGGCCAGGCTCCAAGGCCCCACCAGCAGGGTTCGCCAGGAGAAGCGCGGCATGGCGGGAATGGCCTTGTTCAGCCTGGGGCGCTGCCATCGATTGAGTGCCAGGGCGAGCAGCCCCAGCACCGCGAGCTGCAGCAAGGCGCCACCCCATCCCCAGCGTTCGAGCAGGGACACCGGCTCCAGCCGGGGCAGCGCGCGCCAGGGGCCCGGGGTCAGGGTTGCCAGGAACGACCCGGCGCTGAAGCTGATCAGTGTGAACAGCATCACGCCGCTGCCGCCACCGATCGCGTACAGGGTGCCGCAGGCACAGCCGCTCCCCAGCTGCATGCCCACCCCAAACAGGGTCGCCCCGACGGCGGCCTGAAGTGCCACGGGGGCGACGGCCCCCTTCGCCGCGCCGCTGAGCAGGATCGGCGCGAACAGAAGGGTCAGCAGCACCAGCAGCACGATCTGGGCCAGCACACCACGGCCATCGCCATGCACAAACAGTCGGCGATAGCCGGAGGCGAAGCCAAAGCTGGCGTGAAACAGTGACACCCCAAAGAGCACCCCGACCCCCGCCAGGGCGCCCAGTCGCCAACCATGGGCGCCTGCTGCCACGACCAGGGCGAAAACCAGAACGGTGATCGCCAGCAGAGGCAGGCGTTGCGGGCCGAGTACGGGCGTGGGGGACATCTGCAGCAAGTGGACGAGACGATTCAGGGCCGGCTCACTGGCGGAGCACAGATCCGAAGGGCATCGCGGACGATCGCCCCCAGCTGCTCGCTCTCCACCAGGAAGCCGTCGTGGCCATGCAGGCTACGGATGATCTGCAGGTTCTGGGCACCGGGCGCGAGGGCAGTGATCTGCTCCTGTTGGCTGAGGGGAAAGAGGCGATCGCTGTCCATCCCCACCACCGTTAGGGGCTGGTTGATCCGGCTGAGGGCCTGCTCCACCCCTCCCCGATCCCGGCCCAGGTCGAAGAGGCTCATCGCCTGGGTGAGGGTGATGTAGCTGTTGGCATCAAAACGGCGCGCCAGTTTGTCGGCGTGATGATCGAGATAGGAGGCGATGGCGAAACGGCCTCCCGCTTGACCGTCCTTCCAGGCGAAGGGATCCTCCCGCACCTGAGCCGTTCGGCCGAAGCGCAGCTCCAGTTCCGCGCGGCTGCGGTAGCTGAGCTGGGCGATGCGGCGGGCCACCCCCAACCCCCGGTGCGGACCTTCCCCGGCTGCAGCCCCGTAGTAATCCCCTCCCCGAAACCCCTGATCGCTCCGGATGGCCTCGATCTGGGCCCCATGGCTGCCGATTTGGTCCGCCCCCACGGCGGCCGTGGTGCCGATCACCACCGCCGCCGCCACTCGATCGGGGTGGGCCACCAGCCACTCCAGCACCCGCATGCCGCCAAGGGAGGGGCCCACCATCTGGGCCCAGCGCTCGATGCCCAGGGCATCAGTGAGCCGCCGCTCCACCTCCACCATGTCGGCCACGGTGATCACGGGGAAACGGCTGCCCCAGGGCTGTCCATCCGGAGACGGCGAGGAGGGGCCGGTGGTTCCCTGGCAACCCCCAAGCACGTTGGCGCACACCACGAACCAGCGGCCGGGGTCGATCGCCCGGCCTGGGCCCACCAGGGAATTCCACCAGCCGGGATGGCGGTGCCCCGGCCCGACGCTGCCGCTCACATGGGAATCACCGGTGAGGGCATGGGCAATGAAGACGGCGTTGGAGCGCTCTGGGTTCAGCCGCCCCCAGCTTTGGTAGGCCACCTTCAGGCTTGGAAACTGGAATCCTGATTGCGTCAACAGGCCATCCAGTTCAACAAAGCGACGTTCCCCCAGCGGATCACCCTCCCGCCAGGCCCCGCTGGCGGGTGGTGGTCCCTTCCTGGTTCCTGGCAAGGTTCAGGCGCCGATGGCTTCGAAGCCGAGCTCGAGGTCGGCGAGAATGTCCCGCAGGGCTTCAATTCCCACCGAGAGCCGCACCAGGCCCGGGGTGACGCCGGAGGCCAGCTGCTCCTCCGGGGTGAGCTGGGAGTGGGTGGTGGAGGCCGGGTGGATCACCAGGCTGCGCACATCACCGATGTTCGCCACGTGGCTGTGCAGCTTGAGGGCCTCCACGAAGGCTTTGCCTGATTCGACGCCTCCTTGGATCTCAAAGGCCAGCACGCCCGAGGTGCCGAGCGGCGCGTACTTGCGACCTGCTTGGTGCCAGGGGCTGCTCTCCAGGCCCGCATAGTTCACCGAAAGCACTTCCGGGCGGCGCTCCAGCCAGCGGGCTACCGCCAGGGCATTGGAGGTGTGCCGTTCGATCCGCAGCGAGAGGGTTTCCAGCCCCTGGGCGATCAGCCAGGCATTGAATGGCGCCACGGAGGAGCCGAGATCGCGCAGCAACTGCACGCGAGCTTTGAGGATGAAGGAGAGGTTCACGCCGAAGGCCCCATTCACCCCGAGATCCCGTGCATAGACCAAGCCGTGATAGCTGGGATCGGGTTGGTTGTAGTTCGGGAAGCGCTCGGGATGGGCGCCGTAGTCGAAGCGGCCGCTGTCGATGATCACCCCTCCGATGGCGGTGCCATGGCCCCCGATGTACTTGGTAGCGGAATGCACCACCACATCGGCCCCCCACTCGATCGGGCGGATCAGATAGGGCGTCGCCACGGTGTTATCCACCACCAGGGGAACGCCAACCTCATGGGCCACCGCCGCCACGGCTTCGATGTCGAGGATGTCGTTCTTGGGGTTGGCGATCGATTCACCGAAGAACGCCTTGGTGTTGGGCCGCACCGCAGCCCGCCAGGAGGCGGGGTCATCGGGATTGTCCACGAAGGACACCGTGATGCCCAGCTTGGGCAGGGTGTAATGGAACAGGTTGTAGGTGCCGCCGTAGAGGGAGGGACTGGAGACGATGTGATCGCCGGCCTCGGCGATGTTCAGTAGGGCGATGGTTTCCGCCGCCTGGCCGCTCGACACCAGCAGGGCACCCACCCCTCCCTCGAGGGCGGCGAGCCTTTCCTCCACCGCCGCCTGGGTGGGATTCATGATGCGGGTGTAGATGTTGCCCAGTTCCTTGAGGGCAAACAGGTTGGCGGCGTGGTTGGTGTCCCGGAAGGTGTAGGAGGTGGTCTGGTAAAGCGGTAAGGCTCGGGCGTGGGTGGTTGGATCCGCCACCTGGCCGGCGTGAATCTGATTGGTTTCGAAGGCCCAGGTGTTGGCCATGGCGGAAATCCTGATCGTCAAGATCAGACCCTATGGGGATGGCAGGGCCGCCCTTGTCATCCGAACCACAGCCAGGGGTGGGTGACCAGACCAAAGCCCCGCCAGCTTTGGGCTGAGCGGGGCAATTGAAGTCACGGAATGATCAGAGATGCTCTGGGGCTAAAACTCGGTGGATCGGCCGCAGCGATCGGTCGTGCGGCCCTGAATCCAGCTTCCGGGCTTGTTGATCGATGATGAACCGATCACTCTTCATCTACGGAGCCGGCGGGCACGAGACGGATCTGTTTGCGGCCGAGCTTGATCTCGAACTCGTCGCCGGGGTGAAGATCCAGCAGGGCGGTGTAGGCCTTGCCCACCAACAGGTTGCCGTTGCCCTGCACGGTGGCCACGTAGCTGAGCTTGCGGCCGGCCTTGGCCGCACCGCCGCCCTCACCAAGGCTCACACCCTTGGCTTCTAGCAACGCCTCATAGAAGGCGGTGAAGTTGAGGCGCTCGCTTCCATCCTTCTTGGTGCTCACATAGCCGCAGCCCCGCACCAGTTCGGACTTGGAGACATCGCCCAGCTCCTTGACCTTGGCCAAGAGCTCACTTCCGATCAGCATGCTTGTTGTCCCATCACGACAACACAACCATAACCAATCACCGGACCGTTTCCAAGCCCCTCGGGCTGGATCCAGGCCGGATCAGCATGGAAATCCGTGCAAATCTTCCCCCCCTTCCCCCCTCGGGCCCCCTTCATCCCTGGTCAGCTCCACTCGCTCAGCTCTCTCCAGATCCGAGCGGAAGCCCTTAGCGGCGCCGACTGGAGTGTGCGGCGGGCCGATTGCTGCCATGGTCCGCTCCGATCTTCCGAGGTTCCCCAATCCCGCTGCGCCCGTCTGTTTGACCGCTGCCTCCGAGCCGGAATTCGATCCTCGGGATCGTCCTGATCAAGCCGCCAGCGCGGCCGCAACTCCCCGCTATGGGCTGTCACGCTTCCGCCTTGATCACCCCAGGGTTTCCCTTCATCCACACCGGGATCGCCCCTAGGCAAAGGCTCTCCAGGATGGTCTGCAATCTCTGCCTTCAGTAGCTGCTCCGTTCCGACTGGTCCCTGTCTTCCTTGTCTTCCCTTCCAGCCGCGCCCCGCGCCGTTCCGCCGCCATGGTTCAACCCAGTGCCGTGACCACCACCTTCACGCTCATGGGCGATCTTCACGCTCATGGGCGATGCGATCCGCGAGGACAAGGCAATCCTGGGAGGCATTGTGGTGCGTTCCCCACCTGGTGCAGCCATGCCCGACAGCTGGGCGCCAATGCGATCGTCGGCTCCTGAGCTCCGGTGCCTGAGGGGAATCAGGGCCGAATGGGCGCAGCTGACGTTGTCACCGCTGACAGAACCTGTAGCGATGCATACGTTGAGAAGGATCTCCGCATTGGATCCATGTTCAAGAATCTCTGCGCCTTCGCCGTGCTCGGCGCCGGAGGTCTGATGGCCGTGACACCAGCCTTTGCCGCCGAGAATCCCGTCCGCTGGACCACTGGTGGTGCCGTGTGGTCGACCCAGCAGCAGGCCTTTGACACATTCGTTGATACCGGCGAGGTGACCGACCGCGGCCTTGAAGGCGGCCTCAAGCGCTCCGGCTGGACCGCCACTGAGGTCCGAGCCGGACTGGCGAAGAGCTACACCGTGGATTTGCGGGCGGTGACGCGCTATCTGTATTCCAACGCCGGCGTTGATTTCCTCAAGACCGCCACGCTCAACTACTACCCTTATCGGAGTATGGGCACCACCTCAGTGCAGGCGCTCCGCTCAGCCATTATTAAAGACGCAGTGGATGGCTCGATCTCCTCGATCGGCATCATGCGGGCTCTGCCCACCGATTTCCGCCTCGCCGAGGGGCCTCAGACTGTGGGAGCCGAGGGTCGCTGCAAGCCGCAGACCGCCCAGTGCACTTCCCTGCTCTCCTGGTATGTGTTTCTGCCGGCGCGGATCCAGGCCAGCCAGGTGCCCGATCCCTTCCTGGATCGATGATCGATTGAACCGCTGCGTCGGTTGATCTAACGATCGGCGCAGCCTCATCCCCGGCGCAGGGGCTCCAGCGCACCGCGGCCATGCAGGTCGGCCAGGGCGTCGTAGCCACCGATGGCCACCCCATCGATGTGCACCTGGGGCAGAGAGCCGCCACCGCTCGGGGGCACCACCCGATAAGGGATGCCGAGGGTGCGGAGCATGCGCAGGGCGCGAGCGCAGTATGGGCAGCCCGCCAACACGGCGATGTCCACCCGGGGCTCGCTGGTCGCCGAAGCGGCCTGGCCTGCGCTGACACCCGCGGGCACTTGGGCCGGTTCCCGCAGCACGGGTTGTTGCAGCGCCGTGGTGATGGCGCCGTCGGTGGGGTGCAGTCGATCGGCTTGTCGGGGGCTGGAATGGAGGGACGGGCCTTCGCCGCTTCCGCCGCCCGCTTCAAGCAGCCCTACCAACAGATCGGCCCCCTTCTGCACCAGGGTGCCGGGCTCCAGGTGGCCGCCCCACACCTGGCAGGCCCCATCGGAGAAGCTCAGGTGCAGGTGCACCCCCTGGGGCGAGATCGTGCCCTGCAGGGTGATGATTTCCAGGTCGCCCTCCAGGATCGTGGGTCCGGCCTGGCCAGGACACTGAAAGGCTGCCTGGGAAAGGTTGCCCACCACGCCGAGCACGAAGCCGCTGGCGTTGAACTCCACCGCCAGGCGCTCCAGGCTGCGGCGGATGTCGCTGCCCGCTCCGAGGTGGAGGGGAACCGAGCGCAGGTCCTGGAGCTGCACGGGCGGGGCCTCGCAAAGTAGCCAGTTAGGTTAGAAGCTCAGGGGCAACCACATTCCGCCGACCCGGATGCCGATCTGAACAGGCTGATCCAAGCCATGGTGTTCAACTGAACCGCCCCTGCTGCGGTGTCGGTTGCACCCAGCTGACGCCATGACAAAGCTGTCGCCACCATCGAGCCGATAACTGCACGGCGCCATTGCTAGCTCAGAGGCTGGCCTGGAACATGCTCAGGCGCTCCAGCCCATCGTGCAGCGTGGCATCGGAGGCGGCGCAGGAGAGGCGGATGCAGCGGTCGTCGCCGAAGGCGACCCCTGGCACCACGGCCAGTCCCACCTCCTCCAGCAGCCGGTTGCAGAGGGTCATCGAATCGAGGCCCCAGGCGCTGACTTCGGGGAAGGCGTAGAAGGCCCCTTCCGGAGGTAGTAACTCCAGCTCAGGAATGCTCTGCAGACCATCACTCAACAGGGTGCGGCGGCGGGTGAACTCCTCGGCCATGGTCTGCACGCAGTCGCGCGGGGCGGTGATCGCCGCCAGGGCTCCGTACTGGGCGAAGGTGCACACATTGCTGGTGCTCTGGCTCTGTAGGGCGCTGGCGGCGGCGATCACCTCGCGGGCACCCGCTAGCCAGCCGATTCGCCAGCCCGTCATCGCCCAGCCCTTGGCGAACCCGTTCACGATGAAGATGCGGTGGGACAGATCCGGCGCCACGGCAGAAAGGCTGTGGTGGCTGTGGCCGGGGGCCAGCAGGAATTCGTAGATCTCATCGCACACCACCACCACCCGCGGATGGCGGCGCAGCACCGCGGCAATGGCCTCCAGCTCGGCCCTACCCAGCACCATGCCGGTGGGATTGCAGGGGCTGTTGAGCACCAGCAGCCGGCTCTCGGGGGTGATCGCCGCTTCGAGGGCAGCCGGATCGAATCGGAAGCCGCTGGCGGCATCGCTGGGGATGAACTGCACGGAAGCCCCGGCTAGCTGGGCCATTTCCGGGTAGCTGAGCCAGTAGGGGGCCGGAAGCAGCACCGCATCACCTGGATCCAGCAGCACCTGGAAGAGGTTGTAGAGGGCCTGCTTGCCGCCGTTGGTTACCAGCACCTGCTCGCTGTTGGTGAGCACCTGGTTTTCTTCGCTGAGCTTGGCGGCGATGGCGGCCCGCAGGGCGGGTTCACCGGCCACCGGGCCATAGCGGGTGTGGCCGCTCTCCAGGGCCTCGCTGGCGGCCTGGCGGATGAAGGCGGGCGTGTCGAAATCCGGTTCGCCCGCCGAAAGGCTGCACACGTCATGGCCTTCGGCGCGCAAGTGGCGGGCCTTGGCGGTGATCGCGAGGGTGAGCGAAGGCTGGAGCGCCCCGGCCCGGGCGGACAGCTTGATCGGGGCCGGCATTGAGCGGGCGCGTATCGACAATCGGGCCATCCTGCATCATGCGCGGGCCAATCCGTTGAGGATGGCGCCGCCTGTTGCACGACAGAACGATGGAGTCCCTGGACGTCCTGGCCACGGAGTGCCGCCAGTGCCGCCGTTGCCCCCTGGCGGAGGCACGCACCCAGGTGGTGCTCGCCCGCGGCAATCCTTCTGCCCGGCTGCTGTTGATCGGTGAGGCCCCCGGCGCTGACGAAGACCGGCTGGGCCTCCCCTTCGTTGGGCGCTCCGGCCAGCTGCTTGATCGTCTGCTGACGGAGGCCGGCCTGGATCCTGAGCGGGATCTCTTCATCGTGAATGCGATCAAATGCCGTCCGCCCCAGAACCGGCGCCCCACCCCCGTTGAGCTGGCCGCCTGCCGGCCCTGGATGGAGCGGCAGGTGGCCCTGGTGGATCCGGACCTGATCCTGCTGGTGGGGGCTACGGCGCTGCAGGGGGTGCTCGGGGTGAAGGGAGGCATCACCCGCCTGCGGGGCCAGTGGCGGCCCGGCGAAGGGCACCTTTTGGCGGGCCGGGCCCTGATGCCTTTGCTCCATCCCTCCTATCTCTTGCGCAACGCCTCCGAGGCGGAGGGCTCCCCCCGCTGGCACACCCGCGCCGACCTGGCGGCGGTGCGGCGCCGCCTCGATGGGCAGGGGCTGCCCCGGCCTACGGCGCCTGAGCGGCAGGAGCTGGGCGATACGAAGCGGAGTTGCTAGGCATGGAGGTAGCGCCCGCCGACCCGATGTCCCTGCAGCAACTCGAAGCCTTTCTGGCACGGGTCCAGGAGGACCCCACCCTGGAGCGCCCCCTGGCGACCGCCCCGGATGCGGCCACCGTGGCAGAGATTGCCCATGCGGCCGGCTTTGCCGTGACCGAGGAGGATCTGCTAGCTGCCGCTGGCGAACCTCCAGAGGTGCTGGAGATCATCGAGATTCTGGCAACCCCGCAGGATGGTCCCCAGGCCGAACTCGATGCCTTTCTCCAGCAGGTGGAGCTCGATCCCGATCTGCAGCGGGTGCTCGCCTCAGCCCCGGATGCGGAGGCGGTCGCGGCCCTGGCCCGCGTCGCCGGCTTCGGGGTGACAGCGCAAGACGTGTGGGAGGCCAGCGATGAGGAGCCCGAGGCGTTGGAGTTGGTGAGCTACACCGTGGTGATCGAAGCAACCGGCTCCAGCTATGGCGGCTATGGCGCTGCCGGCGGAATCGCTGCGGGCGGAATTGCTGGCGGCGGAATCGCAGGGGGCGGAATCGATGGCATTGCTGTGGATGGCGCCGCCGATGATGGCGCTGATGCCGATGGCGCCGCAGCTGATGCGCTCGCCGCTGAGCTCGGTTTCGAAGCGGCCGCTTTGGACGAGCCGCTGCCGGTGGCGCTGGAGGCCTTCCTGCGCCAGGCGGAGGTGGACCCCGATCTCCAGAAGGCGCTCAGCACCGCCGCCGATGCCGCCGCCGTGGCGGAGATTGCCCGCGGTTCCGGCTTTGATGTGGGCGAGGCGGACCTGTGGGGCGCCACCCATGAAACGCCGGAGGCGCTACAGGAGCCGCAGCTCGATCCACCCGCAGCCTCCGAGTTGGCCGATCCCTGGGGGGTGGAAGAAACGCCTGCTCAGAAGGCCTGAGCGGCGCAGGTCGTCCGCATCGGCGGAGGTGCGGGCCCGCTCCAGCCGGGTGGCGGCATCGTCGTGAAGGGCCACGATTCGGCTGCTCAATAGGGGCAGGGCAGGCTGCGATCGGGCGCATCGAGGCGGGGCCCCTCCCATGCGGTTAAGCGTTGCTCAAGCTTCGTGATGCTGGCGGCGATGTTGAGCACCTGGCGCAGGAAGGCTCCAGCCACGGCACCGGCCTGGCGGATGCCCTGATCGCCGCTTCTGCTGAAGCTGCCGGCGCCACCCTGGTGACCCTCATCCGGCGCCACTTCCCGATGCAGGCGAAGGTGTTGGTGCCCTACGCCACTTTTCCGCCCGCTGTGACAGGCTTTGGCCACGCGCAGCCCCCGCGATGACCGCCGCCCCGTCCCGCTCCGACGCTGCCTCTGCTGCCGCCGGGACCACAGCCCCCGCGGCGGGAGCCGCTGCCGAACCCCTGCCCGCCTGGGCCAACGATCCCCGCTACGCCACCACCATCCGCCGCCGCAAGACCCGCAGCGTGCGGGTGGGCGACATCTGGATCGGCAGCGACCACCCCGTGGTGGTGCAGTCGATGATCAACGAAGACACCCTCGATATCGCGGGGGCCACCGCCGGCATCCGCCGCCTGCACGAGGCCGGCTGTGAGATCGTGCGGGTCACGGTGCCCTCGCTGGCCCACGCCAAGGCGATGGGCGAGATCCGCAAGCGCCTCGAAGACAGCTACCGCCCGGTGCCGCTGGTGGCCGATGTGCACCACAACGGCATGAAGATCGCCCTGGAGGTGGCCCAGCATGTCGACAAGGTCCGCATCAATCCGGGCTTGTTCGTGTTCGATAAGCCCGATCCGAATCGCAGCGAATTCACTTCCGAAGAGTTCGCCGCCATCGGGGAGCGCATCGCCACCACCTTCGAGCCCCTGGTGAGCCTGCTCAAAGAGCAGGACAAGGCCCTGCGGATTGGCGTGAACCACGGTTCCTTGGCCGAGCGGATGCTGTTCACCTATGGCGACACGCCCCTGGGCATGGTGCAGAGCGCCCTGGAGTTCATCCGCATCTGCGATCGCCTCGACTTCCACAACATCGTGGTGTCGATGAAGGCCTCACGCGCCCCGGTGGTGCTGGCCTCTTACCGGATGATGGCCGACCGGATGGATGCCGAGGGATTCCCGTACCCCCTCCATCTGGGTGTCACCGAAGCCGGTGATGGCGATTACGGCCGGATCAAGAGCACCGCCGGCATTGCCACCCTGCTCTCGGAGGGCTTGGGCGACACGATCCGCGTCTCGCTCACCGAGGCGCCGGAGAAGGAGATCCCCGTCTGCTATTCGATTCTCCAGGCCCTGGGCCTGCGCAAGACGATGGTGGAATACGTGGCCTGTCCAAGCTGCGGCCGCACCCTGTTCAACCTTGAGGAGGTGCTGCATCAAGTGCGCAGCGCCACCGCCCACCTCACCGGCCTCGACATCGCCGTGATGGGCTGCATTGTCAATGGCCCCGGCGAGATGGCCGATGCCGACTACGGCTATGTGGGCAAGACCCCAGGCACCATCTCTCTCTATCGCGGTCGCGACGAGATCCGCCGGGTGGCGGAAGCCGAGGGGGTGGAAGCTCTGATCGCCTTGATCCGGGAGGACGGACGCTGGGTTGACCCCTGACCCCCGCGTGGTTGGCAAGACGCGGCGCTACCTTGAAGGGAGTTTCTGTCCCCTTCAAGGATTCTCCGCATGCGCAGCGGTCGCACCACCTTCGTGGTGCTTCTCGGTCTGGGAGCCTGTGCCGCCACGGCCGTCATGGCCCGCGATATGGGGTTGGCCCCTGGAAGTCTGGCCATCACCGACAGTCCGAAGGAGGTGATGGACCAGGTGTGGCAGATCGTGTTCCGCGATTACCTGGACACCACCGGCAAGTACACCCAGGACCGTTGGCGCAAGTTGCGACGTGATCTGCTCGCCAAGAGCTATGACAACCCTAAGGAGGCCTATGTCGCGATTCGCGGCATGCTGGGAACCCTGGATGACCCCTACACGCGCTTCCTGGATCCGCGTGAGTTCAAGGAGATGCAGATCGACACCTCCGGCGAGCTTTCCGGGGTGGGCATCCAGCTGAGCCTTGATAAGGACACCAAGGACTTGGTGGTGATCGCTCCGATTGAGGGATCCCCCGCCTCCCGCGCCGGTGTGAAGCCCAAGGATGTGATCACCGCCATCGACGGCAAGAGCACCAAGGGCATAACCACCGAAGACGCGGTGAAATTGATCCGTGGCAAATCGGGTACACCGGTGAAGCTCACCCTGCGGCGCAAGACCGAAACGATTCAGCTCTCCCTTGTGCGCGAATTGATTGAGCTGCATGCTGTTCAGCATCAGGTGAATACCGGTCCGAGTGGCGAGAAGCTGGGCTACATCCGCCTCAAGCAGTTCAATGCCAATGCCGCAGCCGATATGCGTGCAGCCCTTCAGGATCTGGAGGCCCAGGGGGTGAAGGGCTATGTTCTGGATCTGCGCAGCAACCCCGGCGGACTGCTTGTGGCCAGCGTGGAAATCGCGCGCCAATGGCTGGACGAAGGGGTGATCGTTTCCACCAAGACCCGCGACGGCATCCAGGACGTGAAGCGGGCCACGGGCAAGGCGATCACCTCCAAGCCCCTGGTGGTGTTGGTGAATGAAGGCTCCGCCAGCGCCAGCGAGATTCTCTCCGGCGCGCTTCAGGAGAACAACCGTGCGCTCCTGGTTGGTCAGAAGACCTTCGGCAAAGGTTTGGTGCAGTCGGTGCGAGGGCTTTCTGATGGTTCCGGCATGACCGTGACCATCGCCAAATACCTCACCCCCGCCAACCACGACATCCACCACCGCGGCATCGTGCCCGATGTGCCGGCCAAGCTCTCCGAGGAGGATGCCAAGGCTCTCACCATTGAGGATCTCGGGACCCGCAAGGATCCCCAATACCGCGTAGCCGAAACCACCCTGATCCGCGGGATCCAGACCGGCGCGACCCTGCAGCGGGCCTATAAGCCCGGCAGTGCCAACGTGCCCGCTGCGGTCGGTGTCAAGTGAACCAGATCCCGGGGCCAAAATGCCCCGGGATCTGCCCTTGGGCCAGGTTACGACGGAGGGCCAGGGCCCCTCGATCTGGTCCCACAAGCCCTGGTGGTGTCAACCCTGGTCGATCCTGCTCACCGGCATGGCCGTGGTGACCATCAGCTGGCTGCTCTTCGGTCGCTGGTGGCTGACCCTGGTGGTTGCAATCGGGGTGCTGCTCTGGTGGGGTCTGTTCCTGGTGCTCGTGCCCGCCGCCTGGCGCCAGGAGGCCCAGGCGGCAGCGGCCGCATCCCCGCCCGGGGCATCCGGGGACAGGTGAACCTCAGCCCCGAACGCCCCTGAGGAGGGCAGGTTTCACCGGTATGGAGCTAACCCGAAGGCTTCGGCTTCGCTGCTGGGAGCCGGCCCTGCATTTGAGGGGCGTTGGGGCCTGGCTGTGGTGGGATAGCCCGGAACAAGGCGGGTGCCCTGGCCTGGGAAGCCGTCCCGGGGGTATCCCTGGCCAGGATCACCCGTGCCTGGGTTGATGCCACCGGGATAGACCGGGCCCGGGCCGCTCCCGGGGTAGCCGCCATAGGGAAGGGGCAACCCCATGGGAAAGCCCCCTCCGCGGATGCCAATCCGAATACCGGGGCCCATGCCCCCCGGAGCCATCTGGATGCCGGGGCCAGCTCCCAGACCTGGCCCGTAGCCGATGCCTGGTCCATAGCCGCTGCCGGGTCCAATTCCAATGCCGGGGCCGCCGCCCATGCCGGGCGCCGCGCCATAGCCCCCGAGCTGGCCGAGGGCGGCCATGGCGAGGGAGAGGAGCAGATCGTTCATGGCTTCAGGGTTGTCGAGAGAGGGTGGATGGGCCGGAACCGTTGCAGTAGCGCCGAAACAGGCGCGGCACCTGCTCCGGTGGGAGGCGGGCGGTGTAGCGGGCCTCCAGTTCGCTGAGCTGCTGTTCCCGCGGGTAGATGGCGATCGAACGCCATTCCTGGGGTTCGTAGCTGGCCAGCGCCCGGGCCATCGCCTGATGGTGGCCGGGGTCGGTGATGCTGCCGCCGGCACAGGCCTGCATCCGATGGGTGGCCTCATGGGCCAGGGTGTTCCACACCGCCTGTGGATCGCGGTGCACGCGGCAGATCACGATCGTGTCGCTGCGGTCGTGATACAGGCCCTGAAGGCCGCGCTGGTTGCAGTCCTGCTGCAGCACCTTGGTGCCGTGGGCCGTGAGCAGGCTCCGGAGGTTGTCGATGTCCGCCCAGCTGGGCGGCCTACGGCCTGGTGCTGCCACGGTCTGAGTTAGACCGGCTGGAACCGGGGCCGTGAGCAGCAGGGCAGCCACGGCCATCGACCAGGCGGCCGGACGACGCGAGGCCTCTGCTAGGGCGGCGGTGGCGGGGGGGAGGGGGAACCGGGCGCGGGTCAAGGGAGATCGGCCGCATCACCACAGCCTGCAGCCAGCCGGCTCGCGCAGCCAGGGCCGCCGCAGTGAGGCATCCGTCAGCGGGGATCGGGGAAGCCGTACCCGCCGCTCCCTTCAGTCGAAAACATGGCCGTGCTCATAACGCTCGGCCTCTCCCGCTGCCGCCGTCAGGGCAGCCACGTTGTCGCGAGTGAAGAACCCGTCGTAACCCAGGCAGCGCTCCACGTATTCGGTGATCAGCAGAGAATAGGGAGAGGCCTTGGAGAAGATCTGTTTAAGGTTGGGCTGCTCCGTGCATTCACCCACCACATCGGCGAGGAAGGAGATGCCGAGATCACGCAGCACATCCACCACGAAATCCACATTCTTTTCTCCCTGGATGTCACCGTCCACGACTTCGTAGGCGATGTGGTGCATGCGTCTGCCGTAGTTCCGCACGAAATCCTCGGTGGGCATCGGCAGGTTGTCGAAGGAATTGAGATAGGAGGGCGTGTTGTTCGCAGTGAAGACCCGTGCTGGTGATTGCTTTTCATCACTGATCGAGGGATGCCGGGTGACATTGGTGGAGGAGTTCATCTCGGCGATGTTGTAAGCCCCCCAGAAGTAATAGGGCACCATCGTGAGGTACTCGAGTAGCGCATCCTCCCTCTCGCCAGCCAGCACGCGGGTAGCCAGGTGATCGATGCCCAGCACGCGACCCCTTAGGCCATGGCGCTGGTGCTTTTGGCCCGCTGCTTCGAGCAATTCGAGGGACTCGTCATCAAGGAGCACCCGATCCCCGAGATCCAGGGCCGCAAGGCTGTCGAGGGGCACATCCACATAGCCCACCCGGTTGTAGGTGAAGTCCGAGAGGAAGGTGAAGGTGAGATGGGGCAGCGCAAAGAAGCCGTTGCTGGCTTCATCCGGATACACGAAGCGGATGTTCTGGGGCTCCAGCACGGAGCGCAGATCCCGGCAGGAGGAGGTGCTGTAGATCTCGCCGATGTAGCGGGCGTTGGGCTTGGCTGCCGCCAGGGGGTACATGCGGTTCCAGCGGGTGGCTTCATCCTCGAAGCCCCGGCTCAGGGGCTCCAGCAGGATCAGCCTGGGCCAGCGGGGATCGGCCTCCAGCAGGTGAATGCGATGACTTTCATTCAACCAGCATTCCCGGAAGCGATAGGGGCCCATCAGGGAGAGTTCAGCCATGTAGGCCAGGCCATCGCCGTGGTCCACCTGGATCACCACGGCCGCCATGGCACCCACCAACTGGCTCAGACCGGCCTGGTTACGGCGTTCATACACCCGAGGAAGATTGTCATCAAAAAACGAGGAGTTCCTTTTGTCTCCCCTAGGTTTGTAGGTGGCAAGGTCGATCATCAGCGCCTCGTCAGCCCGGAGGCTACCCAGGCCATCCGGCTCAGGCTACGGGCTGCATCAGGCCGCCGCCGGGGGAGGAGTCGTCGTCGTCGTTGCTGGGTTTTTCGCGCAGCAGAACCACAAGAGCGAGTGCGCCGAGGCACAGGAGTGCGGTGGAGAGGGAAGAGATGTCGAAGCCACCGCCGATATCCATCACATCTCCGAGATAGCCAGCCATGGCGGTCTAAACAAACGCTCTCAGGATCTTAACGAAGTTTCGTGAAGGCTGCGGCGCTGTGCCCTGGTTCCGCTCCTCCCCACCCAAGCCCGTCCGCTCAGGGCGTCGCTCACACCGTCAGCACCGCCGCATTCCTCGCCGTGGCTTCCTCGGCCCGCTGGCCATCCCGGAGCCCATCGGAGCCCGTAATCTGAGCGGCCATGGCCCGAAGCCAGCCCATCAGTTCCTCCACCTGCCGTTCGATCGGCAGCACCCCCAGGCCGCGGACGAGCACCTTCGCCGTGCTGCCGGTCCCGCCCTGGTACACCAGCCGCCCATGCAGGTGCTGGGGCAGACCCTGGCGCAGCAGTCGGAAGGCCGGCTCCTCCATCGGTGTTTCCAGGGCGATGTTGGGTTTCTCCGGCTTGATGCGCGAGAAGCCGCAGCGCCTGGCAACGAGTTTCAGTTCCAGCAGCTGCAGCAGGCTCTGCACCGGCGCCGGGATCGCGCCGTAGCGGTCGGTCCAGCCGGCGGCCAGCTCCACCAGGGCCTCCTTGGTGGTGCAGTCGGCGGCGGACCGGTAGGCGGCCATCTTCTCCTCGTTCTCCGGGATCCACTCGGCCGGGATGAAGGCGGTGAGCGGCAGGTCGATCTGGGTGTCGTCCACCGCCGGGATGTCCTGGCCCTGGATCTCGGCCAGGCATTCCTGCAGCATCTCCATGTAGAGGTCGAAGCCGATCGCCTCCATCTGGCCGCTCTGCTCCACCCCCAGCAGATTGCCCACGCCGCGGATCTCCATGTCACGCATGGCCAGCTGGTAGCCGGAGCCCAGCTGGGCGAACTCCTGGATTGCCCGCAGCCGCTGCCGGGCCGCCTCGCTGAGGGAGGCATCGCCGGGATAGAAGAGCCAGGCATGCGCCTGGATGCCGCTGCGGCCAACCCGGCCCCGTAGCTGGTACAGCTGGGCCAGGCCGAATTTGTGGGCGTCCTCCACCAGGATCGTGTTCACCCGGGGGATATCGAGGCCCGATTCGATGATCGTGGTGCAGAGCATCAGATCGGCTTCACCGGCGTTGAAGGCCACCATGGCGCTCTCCAGCTCGCCTTCGGCCATCTGGCCATGGGCCACCAGGAGCTTCAGGCCAGGCAGCATCTGGCGCAGCTGCCCGGCCACCTCCTCGATCCCCTCCACCCGCGGCACCACGTAGAACACCTGGCCGCCGCGGTCGAGCTCCTGACGGACGGCGCTGCGCACCGCCTCCTCATCGCGGCTGGCCAGGTGGGTCTTGATCGGGCGGCGCAGGGGCGGCGGTGTGGTGATCAGGCTCATCTCCCGCACCCCCGAGAGGCTCATATAGAGGGTGCGGGGGATGGGGGTGGCGCTGAGGGTCAGCACGTCCACGTCCTTGCGCAGCGCCTTGATCTTCTCCTTCTGGTTCACGCCGAAACGCTGCTCCTCATCCACCACCAGCAGCCCCAGCTGTTTGAAGCTGGTGCCCTTGCCCAGCAGCTGGTGGGTGCCCACCACCACATCCACGTTGCCGGCGGCCAGACCATCGAGGATGGTTTTTCGTTCCGCCGCGGTGCGGAAGCGGTTGAGCAGGGCCACCTTGAGCGGGTAGGGGGCGAAGCGTTCGCTCAGGGTGCGCCAGTGCTGCTGGGCCAGCACCGTGGTTGGGGCCAGCAGGGCGCATTGCTTGCCAGCCGTAACCGCCTTGAAAATCGCCCGGATCGCCACCTCGGTTTTCCCGAAGCCCACATCGCCGCACACCAGCCGGTCCATTGGCTGGGGCTTCTCCATGTCGCGCTTCACCTCGGCGATCGACTTGATCTGGTCGGGGGTGGGTTCGTAGGGGAAGGAATCCTCCAGTTCGTTCTGCCAGGGGCCATCGGGGGGGAAGGCGAAGCCCGGCGCCTTGTGGCGCTCGGCATAGAGCTTCACCAGGTCCATCGCCACCCGGGCCACCGCCTTGCGGGCCCGCTCCTTG
>JAPLIE010000051.1 GCA_026389265.1 Cyanobacteriota bacterium
CCACTTTCTTCGCGATGCCCCGCGAGGAATGGAGTGGCTTTATCACCAACACCCTGCCCCTGCCCAGCTTGGTGGGGGCCATGGTGCGGCTGTTTGCCAAGGAGCCCTGGAGCGTGCGCTCGGGCCTGATCGAGCAACGGGGCCGGGAGCTTGGTCTGCTGGCCCGGGTGCTGGCGCCTTGATGCGCTTCTCGGCCGTACCGGCCCCGCCATCGCCCAACGCCGTCCACCATGATGCGAGTTCAAGAACGTTGTTCGCCGCCATGGCCTCGGGCGTTGCCAGCACAGGCATTCCGGCGGAATCCGCCGCGGACTGCCGCAGCGAATTGCTTCAACTGCTGCGGGATCGGGGCCACCCCGGTTCGGCCGCCGAGGCGCCCCGGGTGCGGGAGCTCCTCCAGCGCCTGGAGCACCTTCAGCCCGCCAACCTGGCCGCCGACAGCGATCGGCTCACGGGGGTGTGGGAACTGCGCTGGAGCAGCGGCCGGCAGCCCTACCTCACGGTGGCGCCGTGGCTGGAGAACCTCCAGCTGCTCGATCCGCAGCGGGGCCGGGCCATGAACCTGCTGAGGCTTGCCGGACCGGTCGCTCCCCTGGCCGGCATTGCCGTGCAGGCGCGGATCTCGGTGGAAGGTCTGCAGCGGGTGGCGGTGCGCTTCGTGCGGGGCGGCTGGCTTGGCCCCCGGATCGGCGAGCGGCGCCTGCAGCTGCTGCGGGAGGTGAACCAGAGCTTCCCGGCCTGGCTTGACATCACCGTGCTCGATGACGATCTGCGGGTCTGCCGCGGCAACGCCGGCACCCTGTTCGCCCTGGTGCGCCGCCCGGAACTGCGGCTGGAGGACTTCTTCGGGGAGCAGCCCGGCCCCGCCGAGGCAGCGGCGGACTAACCCAGCGGCGGACTCAGGCACCGGCAGGCTGAGGTTTAGCGAAGGTTTTCCTCATGCCGGCAGCCGTGGCCCTGCCTAGGTTTGGAGTTAATTGGCAGTATCCCAAGCGTGGAAGCAGCAACGGCCGCCGTGTTTGGTTTACCGCCCCCTGAAGCGCCCCCTCTAGCGCCCCCTGCAGCAGCGTCGAAATGGAGACTCTTTCTCAAGGTGCTGCCCCTCACGGCCCTGTTTGCCCTGGCCAAGCTTGGCGTTCACACGCTTGGTTTTGAACCCTGGGAGTTCGATTCGCTCACGGGCTCCTTGTTTGGTGCATCCACCTTCGTGCTGGCGTTCGTGTTGAGCGGCACCCTGGGCGCTTACAGCGCCAGCGAGGACATGGTGGCGCAGTTCATCAATGCGATTGAATCGATTCAGGATATCAACAACTACGTGGCCAGGCTGCAACCCGGCCTCGAAATCGCCAGACTCACCTCATGCCTTGCCGATCTGCTGGGGCAGCTGGGTCAATGGCTCTCCAATCAGGTTGGCTTTGAGGTGATCGATGCCAGCCTTGCTGATCTCAACTTGATCTTGGCCGACCTGCGCCTGAGCAGCGGTGATTCGGTTGTCGATCGAGGTTTGTCTGAGCTCGCAAGGATGCGCATCCTGGTCAACCGGATGGCCAGCAATCGAGATAGTGATTTCCTGGGCCCTGCCTATGCGATGCTCGAGATTTTTCTGGTGGGCGCCGTTGTGGCGCTGCTGCTGATCGGGGCTGAGCGATTCAGTGAGAACATGGTGGTTTCCTGCTTCTTGTTCACCTCCTTCACCTATCTGTTGCTGCTAATTCGTGATCTTGATAATCCCTTTAAGTACGACGGCAGCTCCTGCGTTGATGTGGATCTATCCGTTTTGAATTCCTGCCGGCAGCGATTGCTGGCCCGGGGATGCGCCACGCCTGATTGAGCCTGCCTGATTGAGCCTGCTTGAGTTTGCTCCCACGTTCATCTTTTTTAAGCCATGGTTCTGAAGCTTTTTCGTCGACTCGGTGTCCAGTCCAAGGTGCTGGCCATGGTGCTGCTGGCCAGCCTGCTGAGCCTGTTGCTCACCGGCCTGGTGAGTTACAACATCGGCAGCAAAGTGCTCACCACTGCGGTCACGAATCAATTGATTGCCCTGCGCGACAGCCGCGCGGAGGCGA
The DNA here is from genome assembly GCA_026389265.1 of Cyanobacteriota bacterium. Taxonomy (GTDB): domain Bacteria; phylum Cyanobacteriota; class Cyanobacteriia; order PCC-6307; family Cyanobiaceae; genus Cyanobium. The sequence goes on from JAPLIE010000051.1 coordinate 2,067, forward strand.
TCAATAATTACTTCGACTTCCTCAGCAACCACGTGCTCACGATGGGCGAGGGCTTTCTGGTGATTGATGGCCTCAAGGATTTCCGTGCCGCCTTCCCCAAGCTTGAAAGCACCGTACTCAGCCCAGATCAGCAGAAAAAAATGCTTGCCTTTTACAACGATGTATTCATGCCGAAGTTGAGAAAGAATGTTGAGGGTAATCCCGCCCTGGCCACCTACCTGCCCCAGACGCCTGCGGATCGTTTTTTTAGCTATCATTACACAGCAAACAACCCCTATCCCAAGCAACCTGGCCTGCTGAACGATGCCGGCGATGGCAGTGAATACAGCGCTGTCCATCGAAAGTACAACTACCGTTTTCGGCGTCTCGCCGAGGTTTTTGGTTATCGCGATATCTTTCTTGTTGATATTGATACGGCCAATGTTATCTACAGTGTTGCCAAGGATGCGGATATGGGCTCCAACCTCAAGACCGGCATTTATGCAGATACTGCCCTGGCCAAGACTTTTGATGAGATCCGCAAATCACGAGATCCCAATTTTGTTTATATTTCGGATATGGAGCACTACAAGGCCAGCTTCGGTGAGCCTGCCTTTTTCATCGGCACCACCGTGTTTGATGGCGATAAATTTATCGGTGCCCTGATCTATCAGCTGAATCCTGAGGCGATCGATCGGGTGATGACCGATAACAAGAAGTGGGAGCAGCAGGGGCTTGGCAAAACTGGTGAGACTTTTCTGGTGGGCCAGGATTTCAAGTTACGCTCTTCCCTCAGGGCGTTTCTGCAAACCCCGGATCAATATTTCCAAACCCTTCGTTCTAAGGGATTTTCGCAAGAGAAGATTGATTCGATTAAGCGGGCCAATACTCCGGTTCTGATTCAAGAGGTGAAATCCGATGGGGCAAGGCGGCCTCTCGCCGGCCAGACCGGTGAGGCTCAGGAGTACGATTACCGCGGTAAGCTTGCGTTAAAGGCTTATCAGCCGATCCGGATTGGCAATTTCGAGTGGGGATTGGTGGCCAAGATGGATAAGGCCGAAGCGCTGCAGGGGGTGACCCAGCTACGCAATGCCCTGCTGCTGTTGGGCGCCATTCTGATCCCTCTGCTCACCCTGATGTCCTTGGCTCTGGCGCGCAGTTTCATCCAGCCGATTCAGCGCTTGATGCGGGCCACCAAGCAGATCATTGCCGGCGATAGTGCCGTGCAGGTGAAGGTCGATTCTGCCGATGAATTTGGTGAGCTTTCTAGCTCCTTCAACAGCATGGCAGCCACCCTGCAGCAGCGGGAGGAGGCGATCCGCTCCCAGCTGCAGGAGAACGACCGGCTGCTGCTCAACATCCTGCCGGCCCGCACCGCCGAGCGGCTCAAGCAAGGGGAACAGTCGATCACCGAGCAATATCCGAGCGTGAGCGTGCTCTACGCCGATCTCGAGGGCTTCCAGGATCTCTCCGCCGAACTGGCGCCCGAACAAGCGATCGTGGTGCTCAATGAATTGATCGGGGCCTTCGATGATGCCGCTGAACGCTGCGGCGTCGAGAAGTTGCGCAGCACCGGTTCCAACTATCTGGCGGTCTGCGGCCTTTCGGTGCCGCGGATCGACGACGAGAAGCGCACCGTGGAACTGGCCTTGGCCATGCTGCAGGTGGTGGAGCGGCTCAGCGCCAAGCATGGCGTGCGGCTCAGCCTCGATATCGGCATTCACGCCGGCGCCCTGGCGGCCGGGGTGGTGGGGAGTGGCAAGTTCTACTACGACGTTTGGGGCGAAACCGTGACCATCGCCCGGGCCATCCACATCTCCCCCAAGCAGAACGTGATCCAGGTCACCGAACCGGTGCGGCGGGCCCTCGATGGGCTTTACAACTTCGAGCCGCTGCCGCCGGTTGAAGTGAAGGGCGAGGGTGTCATCCCCATCTGGGAGCTGACCCGCTTGGATCCTGCCCTGGTTTCCGTTGCTGTAGGAGGCGCAGCATGAACAGTGCGCTCCTGTTCGCTGCCGCTGCCACCAGCGCCGCTGCGCCCTCCAGCGGCGCTGGTGGCAGCGCTGCCACTCCCGGTGGGAGCGCAACCCTGATCGGGCCGGGCGGCGCGGCGGCGGCAGCTCTCGGGCAGGTCAATCCGTTCTGGGTGTTCGTGCTGGTGCTGGGCTTCCCGCTGCTGATGCTCCTGCTCGGCGAGGCCCTCCGTTGGCTGCAGCGCCATCAACCGGTCTTCGTGGCGCCGCTGGCCATCCTGCGCAACTGGACCCTGCCGGCCCTGGCCCTCTATCTGCTGCTCGTGGATCTGCTGGCGCGGCCCCGATCGGCGTTGGGGGTGCGGATCAGCGAGACCACGGTGTGGATCACCCTGATTCTGGCGGCCCTCTCGCTGCTCAACGTGATTCTGTTTGAGGGGGCACCGCAGGGCAGCTGGCAGGCCAAGGTGCCCAAGCTGTTCCGCGATCTGGGCCGCTTCCTGCTGGTGCTGATCGGCTCGGCGATCGTGCTCTCCAGCGTCTGGGGGGCCGATCTGGGCGGCTTCCTCACCGCCCTGGGGGTGGGATCGCTGGTGCTGGGTCTGGCCCTGCAGGACAGCCTCGGCAACATCTTCTCCGGCGTGGCCCTGCTGTTCGAGCAGCCGATCGCGATGGGCGACTGGGTGCAGATCGGCGACAGCCTCGGCCAGGTGGTGGAGGTGAACTGGCGTTCGGTGCACCTGCAGACCACCAATGACGATCTGAGGGTGATCCCGAACTCGGAACTCGCCAAGGGCCAGTTCACCAACTTCAGCCGTCCCACATCCCTGCGTCGGGTGGAGGTTCCGATCTCCTTCTCCTACGACGATCCCCCCAATCGCGTGCGCCAGTTGCTGATCGGTGCCGTGCTTGAAATTCCCGCTGTTCTCAGCACGCCGCCGCCGGATGTGGTGGTGGTGAGTTATGGGGATTTCGCGATCAACTACAAGGTTCAGGTCTTTGCGCCCGATTACCGCACCGGTGACGGAATCCAGGATGAGATCAACCGGCGCATCTGGTATCTGGCCAAGCGTCATGGCCTCACGATGCCCTATCCGATGCAGCAGGAGGTTCCCTATGTGTCCACCGCCCCCACGCCCCTTCAGCAGGGTGTGGCCTCGCTGCGGTTGCTGAAGAGCACACCCGGCTTCGCCTCCCTCTCCAGCGAAAGGCTGGAACAACTGCTGGCCGCATGCGAGGTTCGCTCCTATGCCAGCCATGAGGTGGTGCTGCACCGCCTGACGCCCCTCGATGGCCTCTACCTGATCCTGAGCGGCGAGGCCGAACTGGTGCTGCCCGATGCCACGGGTCGGCCCTGCAGCCTGGGGGTGCTGCTGCGGGGGGAATGCTTCGGCGAGAAGAGTTCGCTGCTGCATGGCCGTATCGCCGAAACCACCGTGCTCGCCTGCGATGACCTTGAGGTGCTGGTGATCCCCTACGAGCGT
>JAPLIE010000042.1 GCA_026389265.1 Cyanobacteriota bacterium
AACAGCTCGGAGTCCTGCACGACCACAGCAGGTCTGAGCTTGTTGGGCTCGGGTGGATGGGGATCTTGAGCGGGATCGTCAGGATCTCTACGCCAGTCGACGGTGATGATCTGCCCAGCCTTGAGGTCCACGCTGATTTCAGCGGCTGATGGATTCGGGCGTGGCCCAATCGTCGATGAAGGCCTTGGCTTCCGGGTCGGAAGCGATGTGGGCTGCCACGTTCTTGCTCTGGGCGCGGATCCGGGCTCGCATTGCATCCATGGCGCTCACCGAGCTGCTCACCTGCACCACGCTCCTACCGCCGCGTTCCCGCCTGCGGACGGAAAAGGGAGTCAGGAGCTTCTCGGTGGCTTGATCAGCAGGGGTCATGAGCGCAGATGGCTTCGCTGCCCACAAGGGTGCTCAACAACCATAAAGGCCTTCTGACGCCCTTTCAGCTCAGCTCGTACCGTCGGGCTGGCGACTATCCAGCGGCTCAGAGGCGCTGCCGCAAAGCCCTGGCAGCTCAGAACCTTCGATGGGGCTAGCTGCGCGCCGGTCCCCTTCAGGCTGCGCCCCTGGGCAAGGGCTGCGCAAGTCGGCCTGGGGCCGACCCTTGCCGGGCGGGGCGGCCTTGGGAAGGGCCCGCCGCTTCGCCCGGGGTCTGTTGTGGGGGGTGATGCGCTGGCGGTCGCAGGCGCCGTTAGGCGCTGGTTGCTGGGGCCTCCGCTCACTCAGTAGTCGTCTGGAAATAGCACGGTGGTGATCGGCCCCTCACCCTCGCCGCGGATGTCGTTGGTGATCACCCAGATCGTGCTGTGGTCGGCGGTGGTGTAGCTGGAGAAGAGGCGGCCGTCGCCTGTGCGGGCTGCTTCCTCGTTGACGGCCTTGTCGTCGGCATCGAGGTCGCCCCAATCGCCGGAGGCATGGCGATCGAGCAGGGCGGTGATCAGCGAGTGGGGAACGTCGGCGGCCACGGCGGCGGTGGCCACCACTCGGCCGAGGTTATGGAGCATGGCGCTGGTGAATGAAGGGAAAAGGAGGGACCAATCCGGCCCCGCCGCAGTGGAGCGAGTCTGATCCGATCAGGCGCTGCGGGCCTGCTGGTGTTGGCTCTGGAGTTGTGGGCTCTGGAGCCTGCCGAGGAAGTCCTCAATCCAGAGGCGATGGCGCTGCTCGGTGATCAGCCCAGCGATGGAGGGGGTGGAGTCGGGCACCTGGAAGGCAGTGCGGAAGGCGCGAGAGAAGGCAGCAAGCTGGGGCGGCTGCAGAGCCCGGATGCGCTCCTGCAGGGCAGCGATGGCGGCTGGATCGAGGGCGGCCTCGTTGGCGGGGCCGGTGGTTCCGATTGAGGCATGGCTCGCCGCCGGTTGGGGCCTGGCGATGGCAGCCGGGCTCGTGGAGTGCCTGGAGCCATTGCTTCCTTGCCCCTGATTCCGTGGCGGTCCGTTGAAGGCGGCAGCGATCGGATTGGCCTGGGCAGGGGTGCGCCTGGATGGCGCTGCATAGGCGTCCGGCCGATGGCTGGCCTGAGGTTGTGCAGGTGCCTGACCCTGCTGCTGGCTGGCACTGTTCTGGCTTGGTTGCTGGCCATTGCCACTCACCTGCCGCTGGCTCTTGTCGTAAAGCGCCAGCCCAAATGGGTTCCCAAAGGTCATCAGGGCTCGTTTCATCGCATCGGTTTCGGCCTCCTTGATGGCCGATTCATGGGCCAGGCCCAGGTCGGTATCGATGCCATGGCCGGCGCCGGTGCCCTCGCGGATCAGTAGGCCGTGGCTGCCAGCCGAAACGGTGATGCGGACGCGGGCGATGTAGGTCACGCCCCAGCCGCTTTTTTGTTCTCGGCCCGTGCCCCTGGCGCCGATCAGCCGTTCGGCCTGGGCGATGCAGCGCGAGAAGAGGGTCTGGCGCTGCCAGCCGTCAAAGCCAAAGATGCGGTTGGCCTCGCTGATCACCACCCAGCTCTGGAGGTAGTTGACCTTGGAGCGGCCCTGCTCCCGTGAGGAAACCAGGGCGCGATCGAGCGGCGCCGAGAGTGGGCGATCTGGGCGGCGCTGAACGCTGCAGGCGTGGCCGGGTTGACCTGGCTGGTGGGAGTGGAGGTGAGCACGGGAGGCGTGGTTGTTGTGGCTGGCTTGGGCGGCTGGTGCGGAAGCTGGCGTGGCCGGTATGGCGTCGGTCTCGGCGGCAACGACCTGGCGGATGAGCTGCAGGGCCGAGGGGGCATTGCGGCTGGTGGTTGAGCGAACGGGGGTGAGGGTTGTGGTCATGGCGGATGGGGCTGGTAGCGGTAGTCGTGAACAGGTGGGCCCCTGGCTGGCGAGCCGAGGAGCCCTGGGGTCTCAGTGAATCGACCAGTGGCGGCGCTTGAGCAGCCGGGCACCGGGCACGGCGGTGGAGGCGAGGGAGAAGGCCAAGGGAGCGGCCTGCTCTTGGGGGAGTCCTGCGGTGGCCTTGGCGATGGCGGATTTGATCCGCTCCTTGATCGAGCCCTTATCCGGGCTGCGGGAGGTGCTGAGGGTCACCAGATCAGCGGGCAGGGCCTCGGGGTCGTCGATGACGATCGAATCGGCGGTGCGGCTGGTGAGCTTGTGATCGAGCAGCCGGAAGCTGGTGGCGGTCGGTGAGAGGCGCGTGAGCACCGAGAGCAGGGAGGCTTCGAGCGAATCGGCCCGGGAGGCCTCATTGCGGGCCAGGGCGGTAAAACGCTTGGCCTGGCCTTGGTGGTAATCGGCATCGCCGCGTAGGCGGCCGATCACCCAGCAGACGGCATCGGCCTTGCGCTCCAGGGCCTCGCGGTGGCCTTCTTCTGCGGCGAGGCATTCCTCCAGATCAGCGACGGCAAGGGCGTGGTCGTCGGTGTCCTCGGTGTGGAGGCGTTCCGCCAGCTGGGCGATCCAGCGGGTTTCGGCCTGGAGCTCGGCGCCCAGCTCCCAGAGGGAGGGGCCACGGGGCGCCTCTTGCGGCGGGGCGGTGATGGGGAAAGCGACAGACATTGGGAAGCAGGATTGAGGTGATGAAGGTGTGGCGAGTGATCAGTGCCCCAACGCATGGGGGCTCTGCCCCCTTATGCGACGGCTAGATCGATCAGCTCGATCGGAAGGGGCGAACGCTCCTGGAGGCGATGGGCTTGACGGAGCAGGGAGGCGGTGCCGGAGCCACCGGGAAAGGCGATCACCAGCAATCCGGCAGGCGGCTGGCCTGGAGAGGGCCCGGCGGTGGCCAGCTGGCAGGCGCGCTGCAGCATCTGGCGATTACGCACCGGCCCGGCGCCATGGCCATAAAGGCTCCACTGGGGGCGGAGGATCTCCACGGGCCAACCGAGGTGGGAGGCGGCCTGATCGATGGCGGCATCGGCCCCGCGGGCACCGCCATGGAGAAGGCACTGCACCGGGCGGCCCGTGGCGGCCAGGCGGAGGGTGGTGGTGACCTGATCGGAGGGCCAATCGAGATCACGGCCTCCACCGGCCACGATCACCAAGGAGGGCAAAGGTGAAGCCTGCAAACGAGAAGGAGGCGGCGCCAATGCGGCGGCCAGGGGAAAGGAAACCATGGGCCTAAAACCAAACGAGCAGAATGAAGAACAAGCACCGGGAGAGGGCTCCAATCGGGCCGCCCGGCTTGGCTATATTGTACTAGTACAGGCGCACTATTGGCAAGGCTAAAGCGCTTGCGGTGAGCCGACTTTGCGGATCCTGACAGCAGCGAACCGGGGCGCGAAACGCCGGCCATTCGGCCGGCGGGATGGCATCAATCGAGGCCGGCTGGATCAGCACCAGGGCTCAGGATTGGCAAGGCTGAGCAACGGCCCAAGCCAAGGCATCCAGCAGCACTGGGCCACGCCGAGGGACTTCAGCAACTCAGCGGCCACCTCCTCGATCCCACAGGCGATCGAGGCCACCGCAGCCGCGGGCAGGCCTCCTCGCTATCCAGAACCCGATGCCACAGCCCCCGGCGGCGGAAAAACCACCCACGCGAGCGCAAGGGTGCGGCCCAGCCGCACTCGCGCAGCCCTTGCGCCGGGTGACACGCTGATTTCGCACCGCGTGGGCAGCCAGGTACGGGGAGCCTGCTTACTTCATCAAATTGTCTAAGTTCTTAAAATACTCTCGAGTGACATGCTCAATGCGCAGTTCGATGTCTTCGATAATGCTGGAAACGGCATCCTGCTCTTGAGCGTAAAAGTTGGAAGCATTGAAAGCCATGTCTTCGTAAGGAGCAAGAGTGATCAAAAGGGCACCTCGAAAATTGCTAAGTGGACTTGATTCTGGCGGAATCATGGCTATCATTACGCAATCAGATCTGATTGCGACAGTGGGCCAACGAGGTTTCTGGGATGAGCAACAAAGAGTGTCAAAACTCCAAGAGAAGA
>JAPLIE010000211.1 GCA_026389265.1 Cyanobacteriota bacterium
TTCTTCCACGTTGTGGATCATGTCGAGGATGCCGCCGATGGCGGAGCTGGCCAGGGTGCGGATCGGGCCGGCGCTGATCGCGTTCACGCGCACGTTCTTCTCGGGGCCCAGTTCGGCGGCGAGATAGCGCACCGAGGCCTCTAGGGCCGCCTTGGCCACACCCATCACGTTGTAGTTGGGGATGGCCCGCTCGGAGCTGAGGTAGCTGAGGGTGATAACGCTAACGCCGGGGTTGAACAGGGGCTTGGCGTAGCGGTACAGCGGCGCCAGGGAATAGGCGCTCACCTCCAGGGCCCTGGCGAAGCCCTCGGGGATGATTGTGGTGTGGTGGTCGTCGATATTGGTGTCGCCCGTGGCCTGGATCTCCAGATCGATCAGACCGTGGCTGCTGATCTGGTGGAGCATGTGGTCGAGGAAGGGCACGCCGGTGGCTACCTGGCAGGAGCCACTGCCATTGAGGCCGAGCTTCACCCGCACGTTGGTTTCGCCGGTGGACGCGGTGGATCGTTCCGGTGCGCATGGTCGGGGCGCCAGGGGCCGCGCAGGCTGCAACTGGGCCGATCATCGCCAACCACTGGGCTCGCGGCCATGACGACGATCCAGTCCTGGTTGGACACCAGCGCCGGTCGGGCTCGCGACCGGCGGTAGGGCGGTAGGCATGAAGCCGAAGCGGCCATCCAGGTGCCTCGTCTCACACAACGATCCAGCGCGTCCCGTGCCGGAGGCGACGGCGGAGTCTGCTCCGGCCTGAACGCTTGCCTGCCGCTAACACTCAATTTCCCGACTTTCTTCGCTTACACACTCCAGATTGATCGCTAAAATGGATGGTTGAGCGTTCAGCCTCTTTCTGGAAGTTGTGCCAATGGAATCGAGTGTACAAGCACGTCCGATCAATGAAGCGGCCGTGGATGACTTGTGGAAGGCTTTCGGCGTTTTCGACGCGGATGGCAATGGCGAAATCTCTACCGATGAGTTGGCCAGCGTCATGCAGTCACTCGGGCAGGCGACAAGCACGGCGCAGCTGCGATCACTGATCCGGGAAGTGGACATTGATGGTTCGGGATACATTGATTTTGCCGAATTCCAGACCCTGATGCTTGCCCGGCATGGAGATCGTGAAAGCCGCCTGAGGTTGGCATTCAGCATTTTTGATCAAAATGGCAACAAGAGCATCACTGTGGCTGAGCTCAAGAGCGTGATGAGTCGCTTCGGCCTCAGCGATGAAGAGTTGGAGGCCATGATCAGCGAAGTCGATCTGGATGGGGGTGGATCAATCGGCTTTGAGGAGTTCTGTCTGCTGGTTCCTGATCAGGAACAGGGCGCCTTGGCCCATGCCGGCCTCAGCGTTGAGCCGTGCGCCGCTGGCGCCGGCACCGACACCAAGGAGGCCTTGATCGGTGGAACCGATCCCGCAGACCCGCAGCCGCAGCGAACGCTCGAGACCGATCCGGCACAATCTGCGGCTACGAGCAATTCAGAGCTGGAGCGATTGCAAGCGCTGCTGGCCCTCCACCCAGGCGACGAGAAAGTGCGAGGTACCTCGCGCCTTCAGATGCAGATCGGCTTGTTTCGCCTCATTCAAGGGGCCGCTTATCGCTGTTTCCGAGAAAGCTTTTCCGCCAATCACGAAACCCATCTGCAAGTTCGCAATCTGCCTTATCGCATCAGTGACTTTGTTCCTTTTGTCGTCACAGCGATCTCCCTTTACAAGGGCCTCGGTATCGTCGATCCAGGCTGCGAGCCGTTGCTTGATGACGTGGTGGACTCCATTGGTCAGGAGTACGAACGCTTGCTGCAGCGGATTCAGAATTGGCCAACTATTGCTAAAACACCAGAGATGCTGGCCGAGGCAGAGGTGATGTTGGCGGCTCGTAGCAAATCAGCTAATGCGAGGGAGAAATTTGCGGCGGGTGTGGAATTTGCAATCACGATGAAAAAGCAGCAGTTATCTCTGAAGGATTTGGTCGAAGGCGTGCTTGCATCCCACGAGCTGAATCGATTGCGCGAGCAGGAGTTGCGGCAGGAGTTCGCCTCGACTCAGGACCAGCAGGGAGGTGATCCAAAAGCCTATCTACAGAAGTGGAATCGGGTGGTTGTTTCCGATGCTCTGGAAACTGTGGATGGCGCCATGATGCCGGTCGCGTATTGGTACGAAGATTTCATGCCCAAATTGCTGGCCGCCTTCAGTGTCGGCACCGCCGCTGATATCGTCAGCAATACGGTTGCTAATGCAACGGACCTTGATGCCTGGTTTGAACGCGCCCGCGCCGCCGGTGAATTTTCGCGCCACGGGCAGGATGTGGAGCAGAGCTTCCTCCAATGCACACCTGAGCAGAAGCTGAGGATCCTGCAGGCTTGGCGGCTCAGTAAGCACTATCTCAACGGCGTGCAGAAAAGGCGTGAGAGGCTCGAGTTTGGCCGCGAATCGGGCGTTCTCTCACAATACATTTCCTTCCTCGATGTCTACCTGGGTCGCAGTGATGTCAGAGAGGCGCAGATGCGAATCAGTTTTCCTTACTACATCGGTCCTGCCGTCTGGCGCTTCTTCCACACCACCGCTGAGATTGTCGCCGTCCAGCCCATGGATCAACAGGCGGCGCTGATCCGCCAATTCAAGGACTTTTTCAAGCTGTTTGCTGCCATGTATCCCTGCCCCTACTGTCGCCATCACCTCAACGCCTACGTGGTGCAGAATAAGGAGGTGGAGATGTATCCAGTGGAGTATCTGTTGTTGGGCCAGGATGCGGATCCAAGTAATTTTTTGATGTCAATTGATGAAAAATTAGCCGCCGTTGTCGATGGTGATTCGTTGCGCTTATTTCTCTGGAAATTGCACAACACGGTATCTTCATCGATCGCGCGTTCGGAGGAGTGGTATCACCGTGATGACAAGGCTTTTTACACCACTCGCTACTGGCCAAGCATCGATTCGGAACTGGCGCGTGCCAGCGCCCTCAAGCAGATCAGCATTGCCACCCACCGCATCATGGCCATCTATGGCTTGCTTAAGCCCGTGGCTCGTCTGGCGACCGTACGTCTGGAATTGCAAGAGCTGCTCGACAAGAGCGATAGCCCAGCCCTGGACCAGGCCTGTCTGAGAGCCCGCAACCACATTGATGTCTTGGAGCAGGCGGTGATTGATGGATCGTTTTTGCAGGACACCTACCGCTTCGATCCGCAATTGCTTGATCAGGTCCCGGCATTCACCCCTGAAGAAGAGGAATTCAGCCGTTCCAATCTGTTCATTGAGGTGTGATGGCAATCGCCTGAACCGCCGGGGCGAGGGACTCGGTGGCTCACATCCCCGTGATGCAATACCCCGCATCCACATAGATCACCTGGCCGGTGATGCCGGAGGCCAGCGGGCTGGCCAGGAAGGCGGCGGCAGACCCCACCTCCTCCTGGGTGACCGTGCGGCGCAGGGGGGCTTTTTCTTCCACGTTGTGGATCATGTCGAGGATGCCGCCGATGGCGGAGCTGGCCAGGGTGCGGATCGGGCCGGCGCTGATCGCGTTCACGCGCACGTTCTTCGCCACACCCATCACGTTGTAGTTGGGGATGGCCCGCTCGGCGCCGAGGTAGCTCAGGGTGATCACGCTCGCCCCGTCGCTGAACAGGGGCTTGGCGAAGCGGCAGAGGGGGGCCAGGGAGTAGGCGCTCACCTCCAAGGCCCGGCCGAAGCCCTCGGGGCTGATCGCGGAGTAATCGCCAGTGAGCTCCTCCTTGCCGGCGAAGGCCAGGCAATGCACCAGCACATCGATTGAGCCCCACTGCTCGGCCACCCGGGCGAACACCGCCTCGATCTGGGCCGGATCCTGCACGTTGAGCGGCTCGAACAGGGTGGGGGCCAGCGGGGCGGTGAGGTCGCGCACCTTGCCCTCGAAGCGGCCCCTTTCATCCGGCAGGTAGGTGACCCCCAGCTCGCAGCCGGCGGCATGGAGCTGCTGGGCAATGCCCCAGGCGATCGACTTGTTGTTGGCGATGCCGGTAACGAGGGCCTTCTTGCCGCGCAGGTCGAGGAGCATGGGGGGAGCGCCGCCGGCGACGCTGGGGTGCGATCGGGGGATTCTCCCCCAGCGGCCGGCGGGGCCCTCTGGGGCCGTTGCGCGTCTCAGGCTTTCTGCCTTGTCCTGCCTCCTGGGTGGCTCCGGCAAGAGCCCCAGCCCCCTCCTAGCTTCAAGGAGATCCGCTCGCCCTCGATGCCACCGCCCGTTCTCCGTGGTGGCCGCCGGGCAGCGGAGGAGCGCCTGGCCGCCATCGATCCCGCCCGCTATGGCGCCAGCCGCAACCATCTCGATGGCACCGTGACGCGCCTCTCACCCTGGATCCGCCATGGCGTGATCACGCTGGCGGAGGTGAGAGAGGCCGTGTTCGCCCGGCTGGAGGCGCTCGCCGAGCCCGGTGGGGTGGTGCAGGCTGATCTGTTCGCTTCGGCTGCCGGCGGCTCCGGGTCCCCTGGCGGCCGCTCCTGGAGCCCTGCTCAGCGCCGTGCCGGCGAGAAACTGATCAGTGAGCTGGGCTGGCGTGATTATTGGCAGCGCATCTGGCGCCAGCTCGGTGATGGCATCTGGATCGACCGGGAGCCGCTGAAAACCGGCCATCGGCCCGATACCTACGCCCCCGCTCTTCCGGCCGACATCGCCGCCGCCAGCACCGGCCTGCCCTGCATCGATGCCTTTGCCGCCGAGCTGATCGGCACGGGCTGGCTGCACAACCATGCGCGGATGTGGCTGGCCTCTTACGTGGTGCACTGGCGGCGGGTTCGCTGGCAGGCTGGCGCCCGCTGGTTTCTGCGGCACCTGCTCGACGGCGATCCGGCCAGCAACAACCTCAGCTGGCAGTGGGTGGCCAGCAGCTTCAGCCACAAGCCCTACATCTTTAACCGGGCCAACCTGGAACGATTCAGCGGCGGCCGCTATTGCGGCGATTGCCCCCGGGCCGGCCGCGGCGGCACGGCGGGGTGTCCGTTTGAGGCGAGCTACGAGGAGCTGCAGCAGCGGCTGTTCCTTCCCCTCGCTCCGCAGCCGGAGATCCCTGCGCCTGAGCTGCGACCGCCGCAGCCGGTCAACCCGGTTCGTGCGTTCCGCCGGCCGCTGGTGTGGGTGCATGAGGAGGCTCTGGGTCCCGCGAACCCCGCTCTCCTGGCCCACCCCGATGGCCCAGCCCTGGCTGTGCTCGACAGCGACTGGATCGCCGGCCCCGCTGTCGCCGCGAAGGGGGCTGCGAGCCCGGCCTCCCTGGCGGGGGAGTGGCCGCCCTCCCCAGGCCGGATCCGCTTTCTGCGCGCCTGTCTGGCCGAGCTGCCGGTGCCGGTGCGCGAGGGGGATGTCGCCACCGAGCTGCTGGCGGCGGCCTTGCATCACGGCTGTGATGGCCTGGTGACCAGTCGGCCGGTGGATCCCCGTCTGCTGCGCAGTGCGGCAAGGGTGGCGGAGGTGCTCCCCTTGCAGATGCTGGAGCCCGAGCCCTTTGTGGCGCTTCCCTTCGAGGGCCATGCCGCGCCAGATCTGCGCCGTTTCTCGCGCTACTGGCGCCGCGCCGAGCCGCTGGTGTGGGGATCTTGAGGCGGGAGCGCCGCGAGAACGCTGAGCGCCCCTCGGGCGAGGCGCTCAGTCCCATGACCTGGTGGCCAGGACAGCCTGTGCCCCCCTTGGCCTGGGGGACACCCAAGGATCAGGAGGCGCCGGCGCTCCTGTTGCTCGATCGCCGTGCTGCCGCAGGGGCTGAAACCACGAGGGCGCTGGTCGCGCTGCTGGATCACGGCGAACAGGAGCGTGTGCAGCGCCTCCGCCGCCCTGAGGATCAAGACCGCTACCGGCTGGGTCGCGCCGCTCTGCGGCAGGTGCTTGGGGCTTGGCTGGATCGCGATCCGGCGGCGCTGCGCTTCCGCTACGGCCCCCACGGCAAGCCTGCGCTCGATGGGGTGGTGGATGCTGCTCCTCACTTCAATGTGGCCCATTCCGGCGATCTGATCCTGTTGGCCTTCCACGCCACATGCCCGGTCGGGGTTGATGTGGAGCGACACCGTCCAGACCTGGCCTGGGAGCCCCTGGCCAGGCGGGTGCTGCCGTCTGTGGAATACCAGTTCCTGGAGCAGCTGCCACCCGGACAGCGCCGCGACGCCTTCCTGGCCGCCTGGTGTCGGCTGGAGGCCCGGCTGAAGGCCCGAGGCGAGGGCCTTGCGGGGCTGGCGCGCCTTCAGGCGGAAGCCCATTCCGGGCAGGAACCCGCCGGTGAGCGGACCTGGGAGGTGGCGATGCCCGCCGGCTATCGGGCCGCCGCGGCTGTGGCGGCGTCCGCCTGACGGGGCGCCGAGTTGGGGGGTCGGGGCAACCCAACCAGCCCGGGCGGGTCGGCTCTCACCGGGCAGGATCCGGCGGGGTTTCGCCTCAGGGGCCGTCCGGCGGCCGCGGCGGCGGCGTCTCGTCCCAGTCTTCGGGGGTGAGGGGTATCCCCAGCAGCTGCTTCTCGGTCCGCCGCACGGCGGTGGGGTTGCTGAGCAGGTGCTCCTCCTCCAGCATCGGTTGCAGCAATGGCAGGAAGGCCGCGTCACTGCGGGGCGGGTCTTGCCACTGGAAGCGCCGGCCAGGAGCCCGGTGGCGGCAGAGTTCCTCCATCTGGCGGCGCAGGGCCCAGCGCACCGGGCCCCGACGCAGGGCGGCATAGAACTCCTCCCGTGGCGCCCGCCCGCTGCTAACGGGGGAAGGGCCATCGCCGCCGCTCAGGCGTGCCGGATCCGGATTCCAGCGGGGGCGGCAGATCCCGGCGGTTTCGGTGTCGGGGTCGAGCCAGATGTGGATGCCGCTACCCCCGGGGGCGTTCACCACCGCCAGGCCATCGCCAGGGGTGTGGCGCATCAGGGGGAACACACGGCCGCTGCTGTGGTGCTGCGGGCGCAGGCAGCCGCCGCAGAGCAGGGCCAGGGCGCCGAGGAGCGGCACCAGGACACTGGCCTTCGCCCGCCTATGGCCCATCCCCGGGCGGTCGCGGCGACGTCGGCCGGAACGGGGCGACCCGGGGCCGTCCGACCAGGGGTCAGCCGCTGGCTGCGACAGGCGATCGGACTCCAGGGGGAGAGGCACCGGGGGCTGCGACATTCGCCATGATCCTGACTGCGGCAGGAACACCGCAGCCGTTCGTCGAGGACTCCGGATCGATGGCCCTCACCCCCTCCACCATGCTTTCGCTGGGCACGCCCCTGCCCCAGGCCCTGCTGGAACGGGAGCGCAACCGGGGCGCCCTGGAGGAGGTTGTGGGGCGGTTGCCCGCCGCCGCTGCCCTGGCGGGGCGGCCGGTGCTGGTGCTCTTCCTCTCCTGCCACTGCCCCTTCGTGAAGCACATCGAGGCCGAGATCACCCGGCTGCAGAAGGATCTGGGCGATCAGGCCGTGCTGCTCGGCATCGCCAGCAACAGCCTCCGCACCCATCCCCAGGATGGTCCCGACGGGATGGCTGCCCAGGCCGCCAGCAGCGGCTGGACCTTTCCCTACCTGCTCGATCGCGACCAGGCCGTGGCCCGCGCCTTTCAGGCCGCCTGCACCCCCGATCCGTTTCTGTTCGATCGCGCCCATCGCCTGGCCTACCGCGGCCAGCTCGATCCCAGCCGTCCGAGCAACGACCTCCCCTGCGACGGCCGCGATCTGCGGGCCGCTCTGGCGGCGGTGTTGGCGGACCAGCCGGTGTCCGAGCCCCAGATCGCCTCGATCGGCTGCAACATCAAATGGCATCCCGGCGCCGCGCCGGCATGGGCCCGTTGAGGCTCTGGTGCACCCACGCGCGCCTTCGGTAGGCGGGATTAAGGTTGCCGCCATGCCTATTCCCCCCTTCAGCCTCAGCGAGCAGCTGGAGCAGCTCGGCCCCGGCCTCGAGGAGGCGGTTCTCGCGGTTCTGCGCAGTGGTCAGTACATCGGTGGGAGCACCATCGCGGGCTTTGAGCAGGCCTTTGCCCAGCTCTGTGGCGTGCCCCATGCGATCGGCTGCAATAGCGGCACCGATGCCCTGATCCTGGCGCTGCGGGGTCTGGGGATCGGGCCCGGCGATGAGGTGATCACCAGCTCCTTCAGTTTTTTTGCCACCGCCGAGGCGATCAGTGCCGTGGGGGCGATTCCGGTCTTCGTCGATGTGGAGGGTGGCTCCTATCTGATCTATGCCAACCGGATCGAAGCGGCCATCACCTCCGCCACCCGCGCCCTGCTGCCGGTGCATTTGTTCGGCCGGCCGGTGGACATGGAGCGCATCAATGCGATCGCCGCCGCCCACGGGCTGCTGGTGATCGAGGATTGCGCCCAGGCCAGCGGTGCCCACTGGGCCGGGCGCCCGGTGGGCAGCTGGGGCGATGCCGGCTGCTTCAGTTTCTTCCCCACCAAAAACCTCGGTGGCGCCGGCGATGGCGGGGCGGTGACCTGTCGCGATCCCCAGTTGGCCCAGCGGGTGCGCGAGCTGGCGGTGCACGGCATGCCTCGCCGTTACCTGCACACCGACCTGGGCTACAACAGCCGTCTCGATGCGATCCAGGCCGCCGTGCTGGCGGTGAAGCTGCCGCACCTGGAGCGCTGGGTGGAGCGGCGTCGGGCGATCGCAGCCCGCTACCTCGCCGAACTCTCCCACCTTCCGGGCATCCAGTTGCCCGAGGCGGGCCCCAATGGCCACAGCTGGAATCAGTTTGTGGTGCGGGTGGCCGCCTGCCCTGAGGCTTCGGTGGCCTGCGCCGGTGCCTGCACCCCCTCCTCCGACAGCGCCTGCTACGGCCTCCCCGAGGCCTGCTGCCGCGACTGGCTCAAGCAGCAGCTCCAGGAGGCGGGCGTCATCACGATCATCTACTACCCGATCCCGATTCACCGCCAGCCCGCCTTCGCAGAGCTCGGCTATGGCCCCGGCAGCCTCCCCACCACCGAGCGACTCTGCGCCGAGGTGCTCAGCCTGCCGATCTTCCCCGAACTCAGCGCCGACCAGCAGGACACCGTGATCCGCACTCTGCAGCGGCTGCTCGGCGCTGCAGGCGGCAGATCCCTGGACCGGCAGGAATCGCTATCGGTGGGTGCGCTCTGAGGTGATCGCGCCGATTGG
Organism: Cyanobacteriota bacterium; assembly: GCA_026389265.1. GTDB lineage: Bacteria > Cyanobacteriota > Cyanobacteriia > PCC-6307 > Cyanobiaceae > Cyanobium. The sequence goes on from JAPLIE010000211.1 coordinate 9,066, forward strand.
GTGTCGGCCGCGCCGGATCCTTGGCGGTTTCTTTCTGATTGCCGGTGGTGGTGCCTTGCTGCTGTTGGCCAGCGCTCTGGCCTACCCCGATGAGGCCGGTGCAGCACCCCGCTCCGGGACGGCCGCCTCGCCGGAGGTCCCTGCCACCGTTGGGGTAAAACCACCGGTGGCTGTTGCCCCGGCGAATGCTGCGACCCCGGCTCCTGATCCCGACTGGGCCACGCTCGCCCGCTACGACGACGGCTGGGCCCGCCGTGAGACTGCGGGACGGGTCGACATCGGGCGCATGGGGGCTGCGGAGCGGCTGGATGCGGCGTTGGAGCCCGGTCGGCTGGCCGCGGCGGAGCTGCGACGGGAGCTTGAGACCTCCCAAACCGGGCTCCAGGCGTTCGGCATCCGCGCCGATCGGCTCAATGCGGCCCTCAACGCCCTGGAGGCCACCCGGTTCTCCCCCACCACCCGCCTGGTGGTGAGCTCCTATTTCACGCCGGGGGCCACCCATTTCGGCGGAACCCAGGACGCCCCCTATCCGGCCGGTCTCGATGCGGCCGCTATTCCGGCCCGCAGCCGCAACGCCTACCCCGCCGCCAACAACGCCAACTGGGGCGCCACGGTGATCAACTACGAGGTGCACCTCAATCTGCTCACCAGCTTCACCGGCAAGGATCTGCTTTACACCCGGCTCAACAGCGGCAATGCCAATCGCAGTGCCTTCGCGGGCAACCCCTACAACCTGCTAACCCTCGACAAGAGCACTGCGCCCCGCGCTGGCGCCAATGTGCTGGAGGCCACCCGGCTGCACTACCGCTTCCCGATCGGCGGCGAGGTTACGGCCCTGGTGGGAGCGGTGGCTCGGCCCACCCATGAGATCACCGCCCTGCGGCCCTGGTTCTACGGCGCCGAGCCGGGGCCGCCGATCCTTGATTTCTTCACGCTCAACGGGGCCCCCGGCACCTACAACAAGGCCACCGGCGCGGCGGTGGGAGCCCAGTGGAAGCAGGCGGTGGCGGAGGGGCGTCCCTACCTGGCCGCTTCCGCCTCCTATGTGGCGCCCAGCTCCGACGCCGCCAACACCACCGATGGCGACCTCGGGGCCGGCATCGCTGGCCGGTACAGCCGCGGCAGCCTCTTCGGTCAGGTGGGGATCGGCGGGCCGGGCTACGTGGTGGCGGCCGCCTGGCGTTTCGGCCAGTGCGGCCTGAACTTTCGGCGCGGCACCCAGTTCGCCAACCAGCGGCAGCCCTGCGCCCCCACCGGCAGCGGTGAGACCGCCTTCTCCAACAACGTGGCCTTCACCGCCGCCTGGCAACCGGCGTCCGTGAGTTGGTTGCCCTCGATCAACCTGGGCTGGGGCGCCAGTTTCCTGCAGCAGGCCTCGGCCCTGCCCGTTTCCACCAACAGCGCCACCAACATCGCCGAAAGCCAGTCGTGGTCGGCGGCCCTGTTCTGGCGCAACCTGCTGGGCAGCGGCCATGCCGCCGGTTTCGCCGTGGGCCAGCCCACCTTCGTGATCCGCCTGCGCGATGGCCGCACCCCCCAGGATGGGAACGTCGCCTGGGAAGTCTGGACGGCGCTGCGGGTGAGCGACCACATTACCCTCACCCCCTCCCTCTTCTATCTGAGTCGCCCCAACGGCCAATACACGGCCCCCGGCAAGACCAGCAACGCGCTGGGTGCGGTGCTGGTGGCCAATTTCCGCTACTGAGCGCTGCGCTCACCCCCGTGGCAGGGCGGCATAGAGGGCCTTGAAGCGGGCCTGCTGGAGTTTGTGGTCCACGATCGGCGCTGGGTAGCCGCGGCGCTCCAGGGGGGCGATCTGGCCGCTGATCAAATCGGGCGTGGCCACGTGGGCTAACTCCGGCAGCCAGGTGCGGATGTAGGCGGCTTCGGCATCGAACTTGGCGGCCTGGGTGGCGGGGTTGAAGATGCGCAGGGGCTTGGGGTCCATGCCGCTGCTGGCGCTCCACTGCCAGCCGCCGTTGTTGGCGGCCAGGTCGCCATCCACCAGGTGCTCCATGAAGAAGCGCTCGCCCAGGCGCCAGTCGCAGATCAGATCCTTCACCAGATAGGAGGCCACGATCATGCGCGGCCGGTTGTGCATCCAGCCGCTCTCGACCAGCTGCCGCATCGCCGCATCCACGATCGGCATTCCGGTAAGCCCGTCCTGCCAGGCGGCCAGCCGCTGCGGGTCGTTCTCCCAGGGGAAGTGGCGCCACTGGGGCCGGTAGGGGCCATCGGCCAGCTCGGGGAAGTGGAGCAGGGCCTGCTGGTAGAACTCGCGCCAGCAGAGCTCCTGCTCCCACACCGTGATCGAGGCCAGGGCCTCGTCGCTGCGGGCAGCGAAGCGGGCCACGGATGCGGCGGCCCAGGCCTGGCGGGGGCTGAGGGTGCCGAAGCGCAGGGCGGCCGAGAGGGCCGAGGTGCCGGCTTCGCCCGGGAGGTTGCGGCCCTCCTCGTAGGAGGGCAGGGCTTGGCCATCGGCGAAGGCTTCCAGCTGGGCCAGGGCTGCGGCCTCGCCAGGACGGCATGGGCAGAGGTCGGCGCCGGTGAAGGACGCTTGGGCCCGCCCAGCGGCGCCCCCAGTGCCTGGTTCTGGGGGGCGGGTGCCGCTGGCTTCTGATCGAAGCGCACCGTTGGCTTGCGGGCGGCGGGTCGAGGGGTGATCTTCTCCGCTGGCCTCGCTGTGGTGCAGGGCAACGGTGCCAACGCCGTCAGCGCCGCCGCCGCCCGTCGCGATTGACGCCAACTGCGCGGCCGTCGGTACCGCTGCCAGCAACGGCAGCGCCGCCCACAGCTCCGGCCGGGGCAGGCCGACCGGATCCAGATCGAGCAGCTCCCGCGGTGCCGGTAGCGGGTCGAGTTCACCGGCGGCGCCGCGCCGCTCCACCTGGCCGCGCCAGTTGCGCAGGAAGGGGCCATAGACGCGGTAGGGATCGCCGGCGCCGGTGAGGATCGTTTCGGGGGGCACCAGCAGCTGGTCCCAGCCCACCAGCACCTTCACCCCATCGCCCTGCAGGTCGGCGGCCACCCGGCGGTCGCGCTCCCGCTCGGCCGGTTCCACGCCCCGGTTCCAGGCCACCACCGAAGCCCCCGCGGCCGCCGCCAGCCGCGGCAGCAGGAGCACCGGATCGCCCTGAAGGAACAGCAGGCGGCTGCCGGCGGCCTGCCAGCGGCCGGCCAGTTCATGCAGGCTCTCGGCCAGGAACCAGCGCCGGGCCGGGGCCTGCTGCACGGCGGCCAGTTCGGCCGGATCGAGCACCACCACCCCCGTCACCGCTGGGGTGGCGGCGGCGGCCGCCGCCAGGCCGAGGTTGTCGGCCAGACGCAGGTCGCGGCGGTGCCAAAACAGCCAGCGGGGAGGGGTCATGCCTTCAGGGCGCGGACGGGATCAATCGAGGGCTCGGGCAACAGCCCGCCAGGGGGCTGGGGCGGGGCAGGACCGGCAGGGATCGGGTCACAGCCCCAGCAGCTGGCGGGCGCGGAACCAGGCGGTCACGCTCTTGCCATCGAGGTATTCATCGCCACTGGCAATGGCCTGATCCAACGCTGCCGGCTCCATCAACAGCACCTCCATGTCCTCGTCGTCATCGCCGGCGGGGGGGGCCTCCAGGGGGGTGAGCTCCCGCGCCAGGAAGAGGTGGATCACCTCATCGGAGTAGCCGGGGCAGGGGAGCATGGCGCCGAGCGGATCCCAGCGGTCGGCGCGGTAGCCGGCCTCCTCCTGCAGCTCCCGCTCCATCGTGGCCAGGGGCCCTTCGCCGGGATCGAGGGTGCCGGCCGGAAACTCCAGCAGGCGCGTCGCCACGGCGAAGCGGTACTGGCGCAGCACCACCACGCGGCCGTCGTCGAGCACGGGCACCGCCAGGGAGGCGCCGGGATGGCGGATCACGCCGAAGCTGGCCTCCAGGCCGATCGGGAGCACCATCCGATTGAGCTCGAAGCGCAGCTTGCGGGCATTGAGGCTGGCGGTGGTTTCGAGGTGGCGCGAGGGCTCGGGGGGGGGCAGGGGCGCCATCGCGGCGGCGGACGAAGGGTTGGCGCCAGCTTGGCGCATGGGGCCGGTGGGGGATGGTGCCGGGGGGGGGGGGCTCTGAGGGGCCGCTGTCTTTCCTGGTTGGGGCCGCTGCTCCGCGCCGTTCTGAACGGGCGGGCTTCACGGCATCGCCAGCATTGCTGAAAGCGATCGTGGCCGAGCAGGCCAGATCCGGCTTCTCCGTGATCGATCAACTGAGGGGCACCCTGGGCATGAAGCCTTTGACCTGATCTGAGTTCAGCGGTCAGCTGTCAGCCGTAAGCCGCCGGTCAGCAATCAGCCGTCAGCCGTCAGCCGTCAGGCGGCTGCGGCTGCGGCGAGGGCAACGTTTTGGCGGCCAACGCCCCCGCCCCCGCCCGCCTAACCAACCTTGCTCGCCCCTGCCGATTCACTCCTGCTCTGCTAGGGCGTCCGCAGCTAAAGTACGCTTAAAAAGTCTGTGTCAAAGCTGCATAACTGGAGGGGGGTTGCGAGGAGCCAGAGCTGCTGGGTAGGGAGCCAAGACTGGCCTCATCCCAAACGGAGGAGGCGAAGCGGTTGTACCCAGACGGGTTATAAAAGGTGATCCAGGAAGCGTCAGCACTGAAGCCTCCATTCTTTTGCCGCTTCACAATCGCCAACCCTGAAACGCTTAGATCGCTGGGTCCAAAGGCCCAAAAAGGAAGTTTGTAGAGCCCTTTCCCGTCAGACCAAATTCCTTCGAAATGGGTTTCGTAGCTGGTGCCACCTTGGCCGGGATAGCGATAGGTGCGAGTGTTGGTCACCTTACCCGTGATGGAATCGTAATCAGCCAAGGTGGCATCGCCTATTGCCCTTGGCGAAGAGAATGAAGGGCCAACATTACTTCCAGCCGTTAGCGAACCGAACACATCCGATTCGCCCCCGGCCACGGTGTAGCTGCGATTTGAATTAGACCAAATCCCGTAAACACTATGGGAACGGGAAGAATCTTCGTACTTGAGATTGGTTTGCTTGCCGGTCTTAATGTCAACGACAAAGGCTGTGCCTGTGCCCCTGCCTTCACCAAAGAAATCATAGTTGCCCGCAGCCAAGCCGCCACTTACGCTATGAAGATAGGTTTCGTTAGCGAGGCGACCGGTAATCGGGTCGCGAGCCTGAAAGCTCCTGAAGTCATTGTCCTTGGGGGCGCTTGTGATCTTGCCTGTGTAGTAGAAGCCAAGGGTATTATTAATAATCGTTCCTGCCACATTGGTGGTTTGGCTGGCTGACACATAGGTACCAACCAAATTAAACTTACCATCAGCTTTTTTATGCACTCCATAGATGCTGGTGCCCAAAGATCCAAAGCTTGTGGGCACAACCATCGTGGTCCAGGTGCCAGGCCCTGAACCTTGCGTGGTATTGGTGCCGTTGATCGCCCCTTGATAGACAACCCCCACGGCCCCATTACTGAGCTGGCCGTAGGTGCCAACGATGGTGTAGGTGTTCTTTGTGGTACCAGCCCCTATACCCTGAACAAAATTGAGCGAGCTCGTGACGCCGTCTGGGGCATAGACCCATGGGGAGTAAAACGTTGTCGTGGACTGCAAAGGCTTTGGCTCGCACTCGTTCTTTGGTTGAAGCTTTGCTTGAAGCTTGGGTTGAAGCTTGGGTTGAAGTTGGATCATGACCATGACAATAATACATGCATTGAACACCCTTCATACACGACTGAGCTGACCAGAGCAGCTTGATGGGCTGAAACCCCCCCTTTAGGGGGGGTATAAGAGATCCTGGCCTTCAAATCTATGGGTGCGGTTTCATCTTCTCTGCTATGAGAGGCAAGGTTTTCAAAATCCCAAATGGCACGTTTCTCTCTTGTTGCCCAAGCAACGCAAGTTGCATTGTTCGTGACGACTCTTTTCTCAGCTTCGGCTGCGATGGCCGCATACCCAGTTTCCTCGGGCCCGACTTTCCCGCTAGATCTGTTCAATTACCAATATTGCGAGGTTCTTCTGAAAGTCCCGAACTCTCCATCTGGTCTGCCGGTTTTCAATACTACTGGCTTTGGTGGTGATTGCCCTAATTATTCGGCTTTGACAGGCCAGGCGATTCTGGATAGCTACAACGCTACGTATCCAGTAAATAATCCGTACGGATTGCCTTCTGGTGCCTATGACATCATCTTGGACTGGCCTCGTAATTGGATTTACGATCAAGGAGTCTCAGCACCTACTGGAGCCACTGAGTCTCTTGTCCTCGATGTACCCTATCCCAATATACCAGGTGATCCTACTACTACCTTCGGTTTCGCGGCTTTCAATACAGATGTTACTGGTCTTGCCTATATTCCGTCGAGCGCGGTAAGGAATGCGACGTGGACTTATTTCGCAGACAACCTGATCTTTCAATTGATAGATCCATCAGACAATCTCTATGTGATGCAGTCCTACGCGAGATTCATAGACCCAGACCTGGCATATGAAAATCTCCAAGACGTGGATTATATGACCAGCGTGATGGGCCTGCCAGTAGGTTGGAGTTATAGCGTTGCGCAGTTGGCACAGCAATTTGACAATATCTCGGCGGGTAATGCCATCCTGGTGCAGGATGCATTGGGCAACAGCTATATGCAGGTAGATCCTGCACTTTCTAAGTATCCTGTTGTAACCACCCCCGGCCCTATGCCCATCTTCGGCATAGGCATGGCCTTCGGTTTCTCCCGCCGCCTACGTGCCCGGATCAAGAAAGCCGCTGTTTGAATGTTCCATTGTTGCGCTTCAGCCTCCCCTTCCGGGGAGGTTTTTTATTGGGCTACCCCGTAACGGCCGTAGCCAGGTCATCAACCCAGGCATCAATTTTTTGCCCCGCCCTCAGTGAGGACCGCCACAACGCTGGCCACCGACCACATAATGCCCCCAGCAGACCCCACGCCCCATGAACCAGCAGCCCCACCAGCCCTCGTTGCTGAACCGCATCGCCCGGGTGCTGCTGTGCCTGGTGTTCATCCATGCCGTGATCGGCAAGTTGACGGGCTTTGCCGGCGTGGCCGGCGCCATTGCCGCCAAGGGGCTGCCGCTGGCGCCTGTGCTGCTGGTGGCGGCCATGGCCCTGATGGCGGTGGGTTCGGCCCTGGTGATCAGCGGCTGGAATGCCCGTCTCGGGGCGGTGCTGCTGCTGTTGTTCCTGGTGCCCACCACCCTGCTCTTCCATGGCGATGTGGCGGACACGATGGAGCGGATTCAGCTGTTCAAAAACCTGGCAATCATGGGCGGCCTGCTGCTGGTGGCTGACCAGGACAGCAGGGGATGAGAAGCGGATTGTCCAGGTCGACGCCCTGATGCGGCTTCAGCAGCAGGGAGACATCCGCTCCTTCGGCGGCGCGAGCACGCCAGAGGTGGAGCGACTCGATGGCCTGCTCGGCGTCACGCCGATCGCGATTGGGGAACTGATCCTGGTGGAGGTGGTTCAGGGCTTCCGGCAGGTGAACGATGTGGCCACTGCCCGCCAGCTAATCAGCTCCCTGGCGCCGCTGTCGATGCGTGGCGACAATCCTTCGCAGGCTCCCTGGCCAGGGGCCGCAGCGAGCTTCACAGATCTTCTGGCTTCGGGTCGGATCGCACCGCCCTGGCCAGATTGAGGCCTGACGCTCCGCTGCCGTGATCCCTCCCCAGAAGCAGATGACCGGGATGCTGGGCCATCCGGTGGCCGAGAACCCAATCGATTTGATGTTCGATGCCGTGTATGCCCACTACGGCCTGCCCTGGCAGTTCTGGAAGAACGACATCGCCAACAGCGACGACCTGGCCCTGGCGATCAAGGCGCTGCGGCCTCTGGGCTATCGCGGTGTGGGCATCACCGTGCCCTACAAGGTGGCCGTGATTCCGTTGCTCGACGCGGTGGACGGCGATGTGGAGGCAATCGGCGCCGCCAACTACCTCACGATCGAAAACGGCCGCCTGATCGGCCACAACAACGACGGCAAGGGGGTGGTGAAGGCAATCGAGAAGGTGGCGCCCCTCAAGGATCGGAGGGTGGTGATGCTGGGGGCCGGTGGGGCCGGCCTGGCGATGGCGGTGGAACTCGCCTGGGCCGGCGCCTCCCACCTCACCCTGATCACCCGGCGCGAGGAGCAGGGCCGCGAGGTGGCCGCCACCGTGACCCGCGCCTCCGGCGTTCCTGCCGACTGGCAGCCCTGGAGCGGCGAGGTGGCGGTGCCGGCCGGCACCACCCTGCTGATGAATGCCACCCACCTGGGCTGCGCGCCGGAGTTGGAGGAGGTGCCGTTGGTGTGGGACACCCTGGATCCGGCCTGCGTGGTGGTGGATGTGATCACCAACCCGCGCATCACGCCGTTTCTGGCCACGGCCCGCCAGCGCGGTTGCCCGGTGGTGGATGGGGTGGAGATGCTGGTGCAGCTGGCGATGCAGATCTTCCAGCAGTGGACCGGTGTGACCCCGGAGGAAGAGGTGTTTCAGCGAGCGGTGGCGGAGGCACTGGGGGAGGGCTGAGTCGGCTTCGGCAGCACGGTGAAGTGCGCTGCCCCACCCGCATCCAGGGTGAGCCGCAGGCTGCTCAGATGGCGGCTCACGATCGCCAGGAGCAGCAGCGCGTCTTCAGCCGCTCGACCTTGAAGCCCAGCCGACCCAGGACGGGGTGCGGGGCAGGGGGCGGGGGGATGGCTGCTGGGCAGGGGTGTTCACCAGGGGAGCTCGTCGCCGTTGGCGTGCCAGAAGCGGCCGCTGCTCTTCAGCGAAAGCGCATCCAGCCGCTCCACCAGACCCCGGGCGGCCTGCTCGGGGGGACTGCCCGCGAAGCCCACCATGCGGGTGGCCACCATGCCGGGGTGCAGGATCGCCACGGCGATGCCGCGGGGCCGCAGATCCACCGCAAGGGAGCGGCCGGCCATGTTCAGGGCCGTCTTGCCCATGCGGTAGCCGTAGTAGCCGCCGGAACCGTTGTCGTCGATCGAGCCCATGCGGCTGGTGATCAACCCCAGCTTCGAGCCCGCCGGCAGGTTGGGCAGCAGGGCGCGAGCCAGCAGCAGCGGCGCCAGGGCATTCACCTCAAACTGCCGCCGCAGGCTCTCGGCGCTGAAGGTCGCGAGGTCATCGGCCTCAAGGATGCCGGCATTGAGGATGGCGCCGTCGAGACGGACCCCGGCCAGGCGCGTGGCGAGATCCTTCAGGCACGCCGCGCTGGTGAGTTCGATCCCCGCCTCGATCCGCACCCCCAGCTCCTGCAGCTCCGCCGAGGGCTTGCGGCACACGGCGATCACGCTGTCGCCCCGCGCCTGAAGCAGGCGGCAGAGCGCCAGGCCGATGCCGCGGTTGGCGCCGGTGACCAGCCAGGAGGCCATGGCGGAGTGGGGGCGGTGGGGAGTTCCAGGATGTCAGGGGCGCGGCAGAGATGGGGAACGTAAGGATTAAGGTCTTTTATGGCTGGGTCATAATTAGTGCTCAGTCGTAAGTCGTTCTAAATCGTGGCCGAGGTGTATCGCCGCGCCGAGCTGGCCGCAGAGCTGGCCAGCCGCCTGCTTCGGCCTGGTGTGCTGGATGAAGGCCTGCGCTCCGGGCTGTTTCTTTCCGGTCCGCGGCGCATCGGCAAGACCACCTTCCTGCGCTCCGATCTGGTGCCGGAGTTGGAGGCCCGGGGTGCTGTGGTGATCTACGTGGATCTCTGGAGCGACATCAAGGCCAGCCCCGCTGCGCTGGTCCACGGCGCTTTGCGCCGCACCCTGGCGGAGTTGGAGTCGCCGCGATCACCGCTGTTGGAGCGTTGGCGCCGGATCAGGGGGCTTGATCTCGGGGCGGCGGGCTTCCGGTTCGGGTTTCAACTGGCCCAGCTGGGGGTGGAAGGGGGAGCCACTCTGGTGGAGGCCTTCACCGAGCTGGTGGATCAAGCCTGCGCCGATCTGGTGTTGATCGTGGATGAGGTGCAGCAGGCGATCACCACCGAGGAGGGCAACCAGATGCTTCTGGCTCTCAAGGCGGCCCGCGACGCGATTAACACCAGGCCCGACACACCGGGCCACTTCCTCTTTGTGGGCACCGGCTCCCACCGTGCCCTGGTGAGTGAACTCACGGCCCGGCGCAATCAGGCCTTCGCCGGGGCCACCTCCAAGCCCTATCCCGTGCTGGATGAGGCCTACGTGGCGCACGTGCTGCAGCGGCTTGGCGATGACGCTGCCATGGTGCTGCCATCGCTGCCTGCTGCCTGGCAGGCGTTTCAGACGTTGGGCCACCGGCCGGAGGAGTTTCTGCGTGCCCTGGCTCAGCTGAAGCGGAGCAGCCGGGATTCAGGGCTGGCGCCCGATCAGCTCCTGCCGGTGGTGGCCGCCACCATGCGCAGTTCAGCGGCCGATCTCGATCTGCAGAAGGTGCAGCAGCTTGGTGGGCTGGCGCTGGCGATCTTCGCCTGGGTGGCCCGGATGGACACACCGGCCAAGGGCCTGTTCTCCGCCGAGGCTGCCGCCGCCTATGCAGCCGCCGTCGGCCGGGAGGTACGGGTCGATGACATCCAGCCGGGTGTCAACGAACTGCTCGCCGCCAACGTGCTGATGCGCCTCGGCCATGGTCTCTATGGGGTGAGCGATCCCTTTGTTCAGGAGATCTGGCGTGAGCGCCAGACTTCTTGACACCATCGAGTTGACGCCATCGAGTTCCGGGTCGTGATTCCAGCAGAGTCGGTAGCCGTCGTAGCCGCCGGGATCAGGGGCGCGGGGGAGATCGGGGCTCTGGGGGCTGGGCTCTGGGGGGCTGAGGTGCTGCGCTTAGCCAGCAGCTCAAGCCGCAAAACAAGTTAGGATCGATCAGCATCAAGTATGACAACTTTGCCATGGATGTCACGACCGTTTCTCCTAAGTTCCAGGTTGTGATTCCCAAGCGGGTCCGCGAACAGTTCGGCCTCAGCCCTGGGCAGACCCTTCAGGTGATCGCCTTGCCGGGGCGCATCGAGTTGGTGCCCGCCCAATCTCCAGCGGCGTTGCGTGGTTTTCTGCCGGGCAAGAACACCTTCCAGCGCGAGGGGGATCGCCTGTGACGCTCAAGCGGGTGGTGGTGGACTCCTCGGGCTGGATTGAGGTGTTCACCAATGGTGGGCAGGCCGAGTACTTCCTGGCCCTGATGGCCGACGAACGTGCCCTGGTGGTGCCCGCAATCACCATCTATGAGGTGTACAAATGGGTCCTGCGTGAGCACGGGGAGACCCAGGCCGTGCAGGCGGCCGCCGTGATGCAGGGCGCTCAGGTGGTGGATCTCGACAGCCGGCTGGCACTGGCGGCAGCCCAGCTCAGCCATGCTCTGCAGCTACCGATAGCGGACAGCATCATCCTGGCCACGGCCAGGGATCAACAGGCCAGGCTGCACACCATGGACAGCGATTTTCGAGGCATTGCCGAAGTGGAGTGGCTGGGTTCGGAGTAGCCGGAATTAGCATAGAGACACTCTGGACAGCTTCCAGATCGAACAACAGGGCGGCCTATACATACGAGGGGCCCGTTAGACAGCCAGCTTCGCATTGTCAGTACACTGACATGTAGTTGCGAACCCAACGCGGAGGGGTGCCGGCGATGGCAACTAAACCCTAGCTCATGGATTTGTAGCTTGTGATGAGATTCCGGTAATTTGGGATGTGGTTGGAGAGCAGTGTCCCAAGCCCTTCGATGTCGTTGCGCCAATCACGGTGCAATTCGCAGGCCACTCCAAACCAGTTCATCAGCTGAACTCCAGCCGCACTCATGCGAGCCCAAGCAGCATGTCGAGTGACTTCGTTGAATGTTCCCGAAGCATCCGTGACCACAAACAATTCATAACCAGCCTCAATAGCAGAAAGAGCTGGGAATGCCACACAGACCTCTGTGACCACACCTGCGATGATCAACTGCTTGCGGCCAATGCTGCGAACCGCCTCAACAAATTCTTCATTATCCCAAGCATTGATGTACCCCGGTCGGGCAATATAGGGAACATCCGGGAACAGCTCCTTCAGCTCAGGCACCAGGGGTCCGTTAGGTCCATTCTCAAAGCTTGTCGTCAGAATCGTTGGAAGATTAAAGTATTTCGCACTGGCCCCTAGCGCAAGAACATTATTCTTGAATTCACCAGGGGAAAAGTCTTGAACCAAGGAGATCAGTCCCGACTGGTGATCGACCAGCACGCACACCGCATCATCCTTGTCAAGACGCACGTATTTGAAAGGGTCAACCATGGGTCGTCTATGCAAGGTGGGCGTTGTCCCTGACTGACATCAATAGAAACAAAGCAGCGAGAGACAGCTTTGCTGGTCCGCCTCTGGTTCTTAGCCTTACTCAGCCGGGAATCCAACGGGCAGCAAACTCCATTACCGACTTGAAATGTTATTGAACCAAAGTGAAGGGCCAATCGGCGCGATTTGCACTACACGCATCTGAGTGGAAGCGACAAGGAAGAGACCTGGCCTTGATCAAACTCAGGATGACCGCAAGAACTGCTTCAGACGATCACGGATCCAGTCCAAAGGGCTGCTGATCGCCTCATCGGGGTAAAGACCACGTTCCCGAAGGTAGGCCTCGTAGCTGTGCAACTCATCCTTTCGACGGCTCAGTTCCTCCGCGATGAATTCGGCGAAGGCAGGATGAAGCTGCAGGAAGGGCCGAAACCCACCGCGAGGGATCACGAAAAGGATGGTATCTTCCGCGGCCCGCATGGTGGTGGGATAGGGCACATCCAGCAACAGGGGAAGTTCACCAAAGAAATCACCATACTGGAAGCTGAAGAGGCGTTGGCTCACACGATCCGTTTCATGAATGGCATCAATGGAGCCACTGAGCACAATGTTGAAGCTTTGGCCCATCTCACCCTGATGAACAAGGATGTCTCCGGCGGAGAGATGACGCCTAGCTCCGCTGACGGTCAGCTGCCTGAGGGATCGACCTTTGAGCCCCTTGAAGAATCGGAGATCCTACAGAAGGTCGCCCAGGGTTTCCGCTGGGGACACCTTCTCCCCTGCGACGCTGGACTGTTCAGCGGATGCCGTGAGCATGCCGGGCACCACTCCAGAATGACGGATTTCCCGCCTCGGCCAAGCCAAGTGGATATCCCGTTCGCGGAATCCCTGCTGAATCGAATAGTTAAGGCCGCTGCTGATCGTCTGACTTGTCTGGATGTTGGAGGTCCAGACCATCAGGATAAATCCGAGGCCAGCTTCTCCTTGAGTCGTGAAGATCACCTGCGGGGCTGGCTCAGCGTTGACGTGGGGTTCCTCAAGCGCTGCATGAAGGAGCACTTCTGTGACTTCAAGTACATCACTGTCGTGGGCCACCATCACCGGAACATCAATCCGGCCAGTGAAGTTGGAGTAACTGTGGTTCTGGACAGGGATACTGGTGAGGAACGAGTTCGGTACGATGGTTCCCGAACCTTGGAAGGTGCTGATAACGGTGGATCTAATCGAGATTTGCTTGATGTAACCGGCGGTCTGATTAAACTCGATCAAATTCCCACCTTGAGCTTTCCTTCCATCAAAAGTGTGAGGCCACCACTGAGATTACGGGTAAGATCCTGCAATCCGAAGCCTAGACCCACGCCCAGCGCCCCAAGAAGCACGGCAAGGGCACCAAAATCAAGACCCCCCCCCTGCACCACCAGCACGTAGCCAAGCGCTGTAACTCCGAGACTGGTCAGTGTGGCTGTGGCTTCACGGCGCCCTTCAGGGATCTGAAATCTGGGGAGCAGACGATCTTTAAGCAGAAACTTGATGGCTCGTGCCACAAGGCTGACAGCGACCAGCAGAGAGGCCACCTGAAGCAGCCAAAGCAGGGAGATGCTCTGCTCCCCAGGAGGGAACAGCGGAGCCGTGAAAGCGCGGAGAAGTGATTCAGGAATCATCCCTGTACCCAAGCATTCAGGAAAGATGTCATGTCGAAAAGTGTGCCGGCTTGGCCGAAATCAAAGAAGCTCCCCAGCGATGAAGCTGCGAGCCTCAACATCACTGTGCCACTCGACTGGCCAGGCCCCTTACCACAAACTTCTGTTAAGCTGGTGCTCATAATGTCATGGATAATGGATAGAAATAGTTGAATAGGTAAACTTATCCACGATCCAAGGAGTGATGCGCGCAAGGTCCAGCCCAACGCTGCCATCACCAGGCCGTAATGATCTCAGGTAGGAACAAGAAATGCCCTGGAAGCGGCTCTGATGAATGGCGTGGCTAGTTTGCGTCATGGGAGTCATGCAAAAGCTCGCAAACCTCGGCCTTCATCACGATCAGGTCTGAATAGACAAGTCCGAAAACGGCATCGTCGTCAACTGCTCCGTAGTCATGAGCACGCATGTTTCTAAAGTCAACGATCGCACGAGAATTGGAGATGGAACGAAATAGCCTCTCATCTAAAGCGCTGACCCTTCTAAGTGCCTCCCCAATAATGATGAACTCTCGCTCGACAGCAGATCTCACGGCACGCTTGGTTCGGTATTCTTCAACCGAGACGCCGCTCATTACGTCTTCAATCGCAGTGCATGCTTCAAGGACATCCTGCAAATAGGCAGATACATCACGCGCCATAGACCAGTTTCTTTGTTCGATCAATCTCGTTGGCAATTATTTTGTTTTTCACCGCTCCCTGCATCACTAAATCAACGTCGGCTTGAAAGATGTTTCTGAAGGCCTCGCGAGCGTCAAGAAAGACGTGGAAGCGCTTGGTAATTTCCAATGGCCCAAACTCAACAAGAAGATCGATGTCGCTTTCTCCAGGCTTAAAGTCGTCTCTCAAAGCTGAGCCAAAGACGAACAGACGCTCTATCCCATATCGCTGGCAAGCTGCGGCGATCTCTTCAAGCTTATCGTCAATCGGGACTGACATGACGCACCTCAACAGCACATTGTAAGCAGAAACCCAAGGAGGCCACCACGGGTGACTGCATCAGCACCTCCGCAACGTCAAACTAAAGCTGCCATCACCTGGCCGCAAAGGGGGGAACGTGCGACCAGGTCATCATGGTGGGATGTCTGGTGTATGGCTCCTTATCAGGTCAGCACGCCTCATGGCATGACTAACTCACCAACCTTGCGAGCACCCGGAATGAGTCCGCCGTAGAGGTCAAGGTAAAGATCTTTGAGATGTTCTACTAAATCAGCCAGGGAGTCGCCTTGCGTCAAATAATCAGGATATTCCTCAAGGTAGCCAAGCCAGGAATCATCCTCCTGCCAGTGAACGTACTTAATCGCTTGCATTAAATGTTCCTCCGAGATCAGTCGCACTTGCTTGTTCTGTTAACTCTACTCTGGCCGCCGACGCTCCGGCCACCTAGGCAGCAAGTACCTCAAGGTCTCCGTGCCGCAGAACGTTTGAGCTAATCGGCCCATTGCGATGGTTGGCATTTGGGCTAGGCTTTTGCAACCCAAATAAAGGCCCGCCGCAATGGGTCCGGTTGAGCGAATGGTTAGGGCGCAGTTGCCAACCTTTTAACTACTTGGGCGGTATTGCTACAGTAACTGCCTTCTGCTTATCATCTGTCACTGTCATTGTGAAGAGCATTGAACCGGGTGGTGCATTTATAGAATTGAGGTTGACCAGTTCGCAATAGACGGTGTTGAATGGAAATAGCCCGAGTGGCGTCGAGCCACGAATCCCTTGCCCATCGCCTAGGACAAGCGCGCCAGGAATTGAAACAACAATCGATGAATCGCTGCCTACGATTGCGCGCACTTGAATTTTCAACGCATTCGTCGATACGGATCGTCCTGAATTATTGAGTAAGTCACAACTTATTGTTGCCTGATTGCTGGTTAATTTGATGGGCGGAGTCCTCCATGTTGTTGGCACAGCCGCGTTTGCACTACTAAGCACAACGCATGGAATGATTGCAAAGACTAAGCAAAGCTTTGACTTCATGATAGGTTCCGGTAGGTGATGAAAATTGGCAAACAATCACACATGGCAAATTGGGTCTGAGAACAATGATGCAGGATTGTTATTGATTTGGCTGGCGCTTCCTACGAAAATATTTTCTAAATATAGCACAGCGGACCTGTGCGCCCTAACATTGATTCAGCGAGCCTGTGCGCCCAACGCTTGCCATCACCAGGCCGCAAGATTTTCTCGGCGAAGAATAGAATGTTGCGGCGGCGGCTCAGGTGCATGGCGGTGTTAGCTGACCAGAGACTTTGCCTGAGGCGCTGGCGCACCTCGAAGCAGACCTTCCACACTTAAATCCTCATCGACATCTGGCCAGTGGATTCCGTAGCCAGCCCCTGCAATCTCCCAATTGTCACGCTCCTGGGAGGTTGCATGTAGAAGCCTTGGGAACCAAGCCAGCGGCACCGAGATAGAACGACCGTCAGCTAGGTCGACGATCAGCCTGTCTTCTGTCAACGCAACGTCAGTGATCTGCTCACCAGGGTTAGCCATGAAACTCCTCCCATGCTTTCAGCAGGATAGCTCTGTTCAAGCTGACCAGTCGTTCAATTTCACGCAGCTCTCTGGCGCTGAAACCAAGGCTTGAGGACAGTGCTACATGAACAAGCCAGACTTTGCAAGACGCCTTATCTCTGTCGACATGAACATGGGGAGGCTCGTTTGGCTCGTGACTGTAGAAGTAGACCCTATATGGACCGCTTCTGAGGATTGTCGGCATCCGAAAGCGCCACCATCACATCAACGATACCGACCTCGGCCTTCCTGTGCAGCTAACGCTCCAGATCAGAAGCGGGTCTAGATCTGGGCATAGGACCCAGCCTCAGCCCCCGTCTTCTGTATCTGGATGTTAGAAGGTGTCATCTTGAATGCATGCCGATAGCATTTCAACAAGATGTGCGATGGCTTCTCCA
>JAPLIE010000155.1 GCA_026389265.1 Cyanobacteriota bacterium
GCCGCCGCGGGCCAGGCGGCCCTCCTGGATGAAGGCATCGAAGGCCATCTCCATCGCTTGGGCGCGAGTGAGCCAGTTGGCCTCGGCATTCACCTCGGCCTTGCGCAGCTGCACCGCCGCCCAGCCGCCCGATTCGGCATAAGGGATCAGGCGCTCGAGCAGGTCCGGCTGGAGGTCTGCGTCGGCGTCGAGCACCAGCAGCCAGCGGCCCTGGAGTTGCTGCAGCACCAGATTCAGCGCCCCTGATTTGCCGCCGCCGGCATCGCGGCAGCGGCGCAGCACCCTGAGCTGGGGATGAAGGGCCTGGAGCTCGGCCAGGCGCTGGGGGGTGCGGTCCTCGCTGCCATCGTCGATCACCCAGAGGCGCAGCTGATCGGTGGGCCAGCGCAGCCCCAGCACCCGCTCCACCAGCCTCGCGATCACCGCTTCTTCATCCCGGGCAGCCACCACCACATCCACGGCCGGAGGCGGCCCGGGAACCTGGGCAAGCGGAGCAACCGATGGCCCCTCCAATCCGGCTGGGGTGAACGCAGGGCCCCCCTGGGGCCTCAGGAACACCGTGCGCACCACGTAAACACCCAGCAACCCCGCCAAGCCAAGAGGCGGCAGCAACCTGCCAAGTGGACCCAGCCCATGAGGGAGGCCCCCCAGCACCCCACAGGCCAACAAGAAAAGGGCGGCCTTGGGGCGGCGGCGATTGTTGGAGCTGCCCCCTCCCATGCCATCGACAAAGCTTGATCAACTCTAAAGCTCTCCCGCCGGCAGAGGGGAAGGCTCCTCTCGATCCAGGCATCGGGGCCATCGATCCAGGCAGGCGCCGAACCTCCCAAAACGGAGCTGAGAAGGCAGCTGGCTGCAGGTGATGGGGCCTGGAACGGGGTTGGGCAAAGGTCTCCCCCCCCCCGGGATCAACTCCCGCCCTGCAGGGCCGCTCCGATCGCCTCCAGGGGCTGCAGCGCCGTGCCTGGGGAGTAGTGCTGCAAGATCCGCTCGCTGCTCCAGCCGCGGCGGGCCAGGTCGATCGCGCCGGCCTGGGAAAGTCCGGCGCCATGGCCGAAGCCTCCGCCCTCCAAGCGCCAGATCCCCTCACCGGCCGGCGTGAGGGTGAACAGGGTGCTGGGCAGCTCCCGCAAGGTGCGGCGAATCGCATCGCGCCGCAGCACCACCAGGCCCGCGCTGCCACCGATCTCGAGGGCCACCACCCGACCGCTGGCTCCGCGCTCAAGCACCCGGAGGCTGCGGGCTGACCCCACCGCGGTTCCCCGGGCCGCCAGGGCCTCGGTGAGGCGGCCGGCCGTGAGCTGCCGCTGCCAGCGGAAGCGGGGATGGTCGGCTCCATAGGCCTCGCCATCGCCCTGCAGCAGCGACGGCAAGGCCGTTGCAGCGAGGGGCAGGGGCCAGCGGAGCGCCGCGGCGGGCGGCGCGTCCACGAAGGGACGCAGATAGGGGACCGGCTCCACCTCCCAGGCCTCCTCAAGACCCGCCGCCACCCCACCGTTACTGGCGTGATAAACCGCCTGGATGGGCCCTCCGGAGGCGGTGAGCACCTGGCCCCGGGTCGCCACGATCGCCGCCCGCACCGTGGCACTGGCCTGGCCGGGGTCGCTGTACACCTGGCATTGGGTGTCGGCGCAGAGGTGGTAGCCATCCACGCCGTAGCGGATGAGGTTCTTCACGGCCCAGGTGCGGGCCAGCACCGCCTGGGCGGCCAGGGCGGCCGGCGGGGAGCCGGCCCCGATCTCGTGGGGCACCACCCCCTCGAGATAGCGCTCCAGGGGCACCTCCTCCAGCAGGGACCAGCCGCCGTGGGCATCGGCCTTGAGGCGGAAGGGTCCGCCATAGCGGCCGTCCTGCCATCGCAGTCCGGCAGGGGCCTCGATCCGGATCGGCCCCTGCAGCACCACCGCCCCCTCGGGACGACGCAATTCCAGCACCAGGCGCCGGCTCTCGCGACGCTCCACCAGGCGGGTGGAAAGATTGGCGGGAACCGGGCTGTCGGGGGCGGCCCACACCTCCCACTCCGCCGGCCGGGCGATCCTGGGTTGGGCACCGGCGGCCGCCCAGCGGCGGGCCGCCGCCTCGGCGCTCTCGTAACTGGCGAAGGGTCCCAGCACCCGCCGCCGCAGCGTGATGGGCTGGGGCAGGGGCAGCCAGCGCCAGTGCAGCGTGAAGGCCGGCGCCATGAAACGCTGGCCGGCCCCATCCACCAGGGTGAGCTCTCCGGAGGCGGCACGGAGCCGCAGCGGTGCAGCCGGGGGCTCGAGGGAAGAAGCGCCATCGCCGGGCCCCAAACGGGATGCCAGCGCCACCCAGAGCACGGGGTTGCCGGCCTGAACCGCTGGCGGTGGCGGCACGGACCAGTGGAGAGCAGCCGGCTCCGAAGCCACCACCGCACCACTGCCCGAGTGGAGAGGTGGCGGCATCACCGTTGGGAGGGGAGCGCGATCCGAAGCCTGGCAGCCACCGTTGAGCAACAGCACCAGCCCCAGCAGCCAACGGAGCGACCTTTGCCCTGGCACGGTGGCAGCCAGGCTGGGACGGGATGGGT
>JAPLIE010000174.1 GCA_026389265.1 Cyanobacteriota bacterium
GGTTTGCCGCCGACAGATCATGACCTGATCGCCGAACAGCAGACGCAGTCCACGCCAGTACAGGTGTGGGCGAAACAGCAATGGCGCCAGATGGGTCTTGAGCAGGTTCAGGGCCGAAATCCCCCAGCGGGTGGTGTCTTCGCCACTCATCAGTGACACGAAGCCCGCCCCGGCGATGGCCCGGTCCTCCAGCACCCGCTCCGCGATCGCCACCAGATCGGTGGGAACGAGGGTGTCGGCATGCAGAAAGCAGACCAGGCTGCCGCGGGCCTGCCGCGCACCTGCATTCATTTGGATCGCCCGGCCCGCTGATTCACAGGAGATGACCACCACACCCGCCGCGGTGGCGATCGCCCGGGTGGCGTCGCGGCTGCCGCCATCCACCACCAGCACTTCGAGGGCCGGTGGATCGAGGGCACGCACATTCGCCAGCGTGCGGCCCAGGCTGGCGGCCTCGTTCAGGGTGGGAATGATGATCGACAGTGGCGCCACGCCAGTGCCTCTCATCGGTGCGGCTTCAGGAGCAGACCCCAGAAGCGATTGAACGGATGTACAAGCATGGTGGGTAGGCCCTCATGCACGAGCTGATGCCCTTGGTTCACCCATTCAAACAGCCCTCCCTCCAGATTCACGGCCTTCCGGAAGCCCCTCTCCCGCAGCCGTTTCACCACGGCAGCACTGCGCACCCCCACCGCACAGCACACCAGGATTGGCCTCTCCCTCGAGGCATTGCCCAGCGGGCCTGAGTGGGGAATCTCCTCCCCATCCCCGATCAACACCGCGCCTGGGAGGCAACTCACATTGAATTCGGCGGTCGTGCGTGCGTCGAGAACCAACCAGTCGTCAGCCTGCTGCATCGCCAGGATCTTTTGCAGGCGATCAGGACGAATGGACGGAACCGATGAATAGCGCACCCGGATCCACTGCTTCAGCCAGAACCACACGAAGCTTTGCATCGCGCCCCAGCCAACGGCCGATCAAAACGATACGATCCTGAGCACTAGTTGCAGCATCGCGAATCCCGTCAGACAGGTGGCGGCCAACAGCGGAATGATGTGCAACACGATTGGGGCTCCTTGCCCTTTGGTCTACCCATACAGCCATCCCATTCCCTGCTGATGAAAGGCAGGGTGTGGAGACCGACAGACACATTTGCTGATGAAGTTGTGTTGCCGATGACCTGATCCGTCTCCCCCGCTGCCTTTGGGTGGAGCTGGTACTGGTGGGGTGAGGCTGAACCGTTATCTGTCCTGCCCCAACCGCTCAACCCCAGCAGTCCCTCACTCCTCCTCAGCCGCGCCCAAGGTATGAGCTGGATTTGCTTGCGGACCCAGCTTGATCTCGAAGCAGACTCGGTCTGATCATCGATTGACGAAGAGGAGCCCATTCCTGAGATACTCAATCACCAAGCTTCTTGTCTAGCCACTGCGTCACCACATAGACACCGACAAACATTGGTAGATACGCGATCCACATGTTGGGCAGGTTCAGCTCTGAGTTGTTGATCAGAACAAGTCCAGCATAGCTAGTCAGGCCATAGATTAATGCTCTACGCAGTGGACCAACAAGCTTCTTCAAGTGAGATGCAACAGTGGGTCCCTTTTATGGTAACTGCAGTGGAACTATTGCCCCCTACGCACGGCGTGAGTGGCCTGCGGGCTCACCTTTGCAAGGTTCCGCCTTGCAGCTGTCGAAGGGTGCGTCAGCTGTCGCTCTCGGTGCTCACCTCCAAACCAAGCCCAACCTGGGTGGCCGGTTCGCCAGTGGGCTGTTGCTGATGCCACCAGCGGAGCGCGAACGACCAGACCTCCTCGATCGAGTTGAAGTGCTCATCGAGCTCAAAGTGGGGTTGGCCGTGGTGATCCACCAGGCGATAACGCCGTGGCTGGGGGCTACTGCTGATCGGCAAGGAGGTGGCCATCGGTTCTGAGCTCGGTTTGGTGGGGATCAATCGGTATTGGCATTGCTGGTGATCACCACTGGGGGCTGCAGGGCGCCTAGACCGCCTTACGCTTCTCGGCCCAGAGCTTAATGGCCTCCTCCCGGCTGAGCTCCAGCCGGCGTTTAAGGAGCGGAACGGGCTGATCCTGCAGCAGCTCCCCCACCGTCACCTCTAGCTGCTGACTCCAGTGGTCCCAGCGGCTGGGCCGGAAGTGGAGCACCTGGCGGCCGTCGCTGAGCCAGGCCTCCTTGGGCGTCAGCGGCGGCCGGTTGCGGGTCCCACCGCTCAAGCCACCTCAGGCGCCCAGCCCCGATGGCGGTGCAGGTCTTCTGTCCAGCTGCTGCAGCGGTGGGTGAGGTGCTCGCCATGGGCGATCAGCCCCTGGTGCAGGTGGCAGGTGAGCAGCGGGATGCAGTTAGCGGGGTGATGCCGGAAGAAGTGGCAGGTCATGCAGACCTGGCGGCTGCGGCTGGTGCGGAGCATCTCCTGATCGAGCCAGGGCCAGTCCTCGATCGCCTCATCGCGGGAGGGCTGCAAACGGGAGAGAGGGACCGGCACCATGACGACTCTTGTTGGCGTACAATTGTACTAGTGGAGTCACTCCGGTTGTAAGGGTCATGCCTGTCTGTTCAGTGGCAGGATTCGCACCTTGCGGCGTTCGTCGGCCACGACAAGGGCTCCCTGCTCAATTTCGGCCTCGTAGGACCTGATGACCGAAAGCACCAAGGGGCCGATCGCCTCAGGCATCACATTCAGGCAGCGCACTTGCAGCACGCTGGGCCCGTCAGCGCCGCTGAGGGCAAGCATCGTCCCGAAGTCGAGGTCATGGGTGAAAACGGCATAGCCGTTTGCCATGGCCCATTGCATCAAGGCCGTATCCGGCGCCCTCGGATCGCCTACCTCGGACCAGTGCACGGCCTCATGGTCGGCCGCCAGCGACAGGGGATCCATCCCGGCGAGAGGCTGTTGCATTGAAACAGCCATGTCGACCAGGAGCCTGGCCATCAGCTCAGGACGTCAAGCGCATCGATGATGGACTTCCCAGCTTCAAAGCGCTGATCGAATCACCAGCAGATGGGCAGCCAGGCGGAAAAGATTCTCTTCCCCGTCGTAGGCCCAGAGGTTGCGCGGGGAGGCAATCGCGGCCTCCAGAACATGGACGTCACGGACTCCAGCAAGCCCGCCATGAAGGCTCAGGGATTGATCATGAAGGGCGTCGACCAGGTCGCGATCGAGCCACTGGGGCTCAGGCATCGGCCAGCTGCTTCAGCTCATCGCCATGGTCCTGATACAGACGCTCAACCGCAGCAAGGGCTCCGGCCCTGCCTGTCAACGGCTGCACCGGACCGTTCTCCATGGAAGGTGCGCTCCCTCGTCGCTCAAGGGCAACAGAGCCACGGGATCGCGGGGTTGGCTGGATGTTGCGGTCTGTCTTCTCCATTCCTTTATTCTGACGGATCCCGCCAGCGGCGCAGCTCCAAACCGGAGAAGACCAGACCAAAGCCAACTTCGTGTGTTCAGGCTGGTGCTGGCCTCATCCAGTCACCAATCCGCGGATGCTCAGCCGCTGCTGCCCTGGTGCTGTTCTGCAGAGCGCACCTCGCGGTGGGGCCTCGATGCCCAGCTGCCAGAGGGAGGCTGATCTGCCTGGCGCACCTTGCGGTGCGACGCGCTGCATGGTGCAAGCAGGCCCTGCTGATTTGGGGAGGGCTGGAGCCGAGGGGGCGGTGAGAACAGACATGGGGACGTGAAGCGGAGGGGAACAAGAAGAACGGGGCGGCGAAGGCCGCTCAGGCTGCGAGAGGCTCCGGCGAAAACGGCTGCGGCACTTCCATCACCACCACCGGCACCGGTGAGCGGGAGGAGCAGCGGCGGGCCTGCTGCACCAGCGAGGCCGTGCCTGCCCCACCGGGAAAGGCGATCACCAGCACCGAGGCACTGAACGCTGGGGAGGTGAGGGCCTGGGCTTCCTCCAGGGCCTGCTCGAGGAGGCGGCGATTACGGATCGGCCCGGCGCTGCGGCCATAACGCCCCCACTCGGCGGGAAGGGACTGGACCGGCCAACCCAGCTGATGGGCAGCACGGCCGATGGCCTGATCAGCACCACGGGCCCCGCCATGGAGCAGCAGATGAACGAGCCGGCCGCCGCTGCGCTGCAGGAGGGCGGAGGCGATGCGCTCCTGAGGCTTCGCGGACCTGAAGGCGGCATTGCAACGACAGCTCTCCACCTGATCACGACGCATAGGATGTACCAGTACATCCCGGTTGGCCATGACGACGACACGGCTCTTCCGCAACGGCAATTCCCAGGCCGTGCGTATCCCGGCCGAGCTCGCCTACGAGCGCAGCGATCTAGAGCTGAAGATCGAGCGCTGCGGCGATGAGCTGCGCATCCGACCGGCCAGCCGCCCCATCAGTGGTGCGCTGGAGGCGCTGGCAGCCTTCTCGCCCTCGTTCTTGGCGGAGGGCCGCGAGCAGGACGAGCAACAGGAACGGGAATCGCTGTGAGCCTCAGGAGCCGCTATCTGCTCGACACCAACATCTGCACCTACCTGATGAAGCACCAGCCGCCGCAGGTGGCGGAGCGCTTCTCCGCTTGCAGGTTCGGAGAGGTGCTCATCTCGGCGATCACCGCCGCAGAGCTGGAGTACGGGGTAGTGGCCTCCGGGGTCGATGCAGAGCGCAACAGTGCTGCGCTGGCTCGCTTTCTGCTCGAGGTCCCCGTGGCGCCCTTCGATGGGGCAGCCGCCAGGGTCTTCGGCGCCGTCCGCTGGGCGAGCCGGGAGCGGCGCAGGGATGCTCTCGACAAGCTGATCGCTGCGCATGCTTTGGCACTCGACGTCACCCTGGTGACCAGCAATCACCGCGACTTCGTTCCCTACGCCGGCCTGAGAATCGAGAACTGGGTGGACTGATCCCAGGGCAGCGTCTGCTCAGCTCCAGGGAACGTCGAGGAACTTCACTAGCAAAACACCCCGGCGGGTGCCGTGGATCTTCACCCCCCTCCGTTCCCCGCCCTGGCCTTGCCTCCACACCCCCGCTACTGGAAGCCCTCGGCATAAAGGCTTTGCTCACCCCCGCCGCATCTCCCTTCTCGAAGGTGAATCTCAAGGGGTCAGCTGTTGCCGCAGGAAGCCATCACAGAGATCAACGGCGATGGCCCAGTTCCCCGCTTCGCTGAGGCCCGAGCCTTGGTGGGCTTGAAGCTGTGGTCCCCGCTGGTGATCCACTGCAGCTGCACCTGGGTTGAAAGGGTATAGCTCTCCACCTCCTCCCGTTTCCCGAAGGGATCGCGCTCTCCCTGCAGGATCAGGGTCGGCGTCCGCAGGGTGACCAGGTGCTCGGTGCGCCGTTGCAGCGGCTTGCCGGGCGGGTGGAAGGGATACCCGAGGCAGAGACATCCCCGCACCCCATCACTGGCGGCCAGCTCATCAACCAGCAAGCTGGCCACCCGGCCGCCCATCGACTTGCCGCCGATGACCAACGCTCGTGATGGCCGCACTCCTTTCTCCAGCTGCACCTGCTGGCGGAAGGCCTCCTGCAACACCGGCATCCGGTCAGGCCCCTGGCGGCGCCCCGTCTCCCGCATCCGGGCCATGTAGGGGAACTCAAAGCGCACCACCCGCCAGCCCGCCCCGGCCAGCCCGCTGGCGAGGGCCGCCATGAACGGGCTGTCCATCGGTGCGCCAGCCCCATGGGCCAGCAGCACGGTGGCCGGGGCGGCCTCGGGACCGTCGATCAACCGTGGTGCGGGAAGGCCGGCCCTCACTCCTCCTCAGTAGCCCCCAGGGGGATCAGCTTGATCTGCTTGCGGCCGAGCTTGATCTCGAACTCATCGCCGGGCTCCAGCCCCAGCTGGGCGGTGTAGGCCTTGCCGACGAGCAGGTTGCCGTTGAACTGCACCTTGGTGTTGAAGCTCAGGCTGCGGCCCGGACGCCGCTTGCCGCCACTGCCCCCGCCGTCACCCAGGGTGACGCCCTTGGCTTCCAGCAGGGCCTCATAGAAGGCGGTGAAGTTCAGGCGCTCGGTGCCGTCTTTCTTGGTGCTGACATAGCCGGCGGAGCGAACCAGATCGGATTTCGAGACATCGCCGAGTTCTTTGATCTTGGCGAGTAATTCAGATCCGGTGAGCATGGTGCAAGGAAGTTGCTTTCAGCTCGCACTGTATCGAACCGCCAGGAATTGTCTATGGCTGGAAGCTGACACCAGAGCGCACGATCGGGAATGCAAGAGCCACTTTCTCGCCTCGCTGATTCAGCATCCACAATTGCACCGCTGCTCGATCACCGGTTGCATCGCTGCGGAAGCTTTCCGGGGTGGGGGAGGCGTTCGCTTTGGCCATGCCGCTGACCCCGGCCACGCTGGCGGTGGCTGCATTCTGCCGGGTGATGGCTGCATCGTCCCTTCATCGAGCACGGCGAGCACGGCTGTTCGCGGTAGCGGCGCCAGGGCGGAACATCAACCGCTGCAGCCGCCAGCGCCCTGGCTACGCGCTTCTCCGCCAGAGTGGAAGGTCAACCGGGCTCTCCGCCGCCGCCGATGAACAGGTACGACCACCAGGCGCCCCGGCGGCGTCGCGCTGCACCGCCCCGCCGGTCCGTAAGCGTGAGAGGTCGTTCCGCTCCTGGCCGGCCCTTGCCGTTCTGGGCCTGCTGCTGGCCACCGCCGGGATCCTTCTGTTTAACCAGCAGCATTCCGGCCAATCCCTCAAGATCCGCAGGGAACTGCGCAAGTTCTGAGCGACACCGGAATCGTTGCTTCGAAGCTGGCGGGGATAATGGCTGCACACCTAACCGCCCTGGGACATCCCATGACCCCAGCCCAACGGTTCGCCTCTGCCTTCTTGTTGGCAGCACCTTTACCGTTGGGGTGGCTTTCCCAGCCCGCCGTTGCCCAGCAGTTCCGTTCCACGGTCTGCTCCTTCTGGATCAAGGGCAACCCGATCGCTTCCAGGCAGTGCCGAGTGGGCCGGACTGCGGAACGGGTGTTCACAATCAACTATCTGGCCGACATTCCGCCGGGTGAGGTGAAGGCGGAAACCGTTTCCGCTGGTAAGGACAACTGGCAATACGGAACCAAGCCGGACTGTCTGGTCTATGGGCCGACCGGCTACACCATCTGCGCTCAGTAACGGACTTATCAGGCTCAAACCTGCCCGTGAGGGCTCGAGGTTCGTGCTGCGCAGCCCTGTTGCTCCAGGGTTGTGGCCAGGTCCGTCAGGGCCCTGTCGCGGTAGGCGCCATAGCGGCGGCGCTTGTCGCGGATGCGCTCGGGCAGGTCCGGCAGTAGGCCGAAGTTGGGGGGCATCGGCTGGAAGCGCCCCTTGCCCCGGCCATCCCCGCAGGGGGCTTCGGCCACGAAGTGGGTGAGCGCTCCGACCATCGTGGTGGGGGGCAGGGTGATCGGATCCAGTCCCCGCGCCAGCCGGGCCGCGTTGGTGCCCGCCAGCCAGCCACCGGCTACCGCCGCCGCATAGCCCTCGGTGCCGGTGATCTGGCCAGCGGCCAGCAGGGAGGAGCGCTGGCGGAACTGGAGCGTGGCATCCAGCAGCTGGGGGGATTCCAGGAAGGTGTTGCGGTGCATCACGCCGAAGCGCACGAATGCGGCGTTCTCCAGGCCCGGGATCAGGCGCAGCACCCGCTTCTGCTCGCCCCACTTCAGGTTGGTCTGGAAGCCCACCAGGTTCCAGAGGCGGCCATCGCGATCTTCCTGGCGTAGCTGCACCACGGCGTAGGCGCGGTTGGCGCGGCGAACCTCGCGGTCGTTCACGTCGCCCCAGCGGGGATCCCAGAGGCCGATCGGCTTGAGGGGCCCGTAGCGCATGGTGTCCTCGCCGCGGCGGGCCAGCTCCTCGATCGGCAGACAGCCCTCGAAGAAGTGGGCCGACTCGGCCTCGAAGTCCTTGAGGTCCGCCTGTTCGGCTTCCAACAAGGCGGTGCGGAAGGCCAGATACTGCTCCCGGTCCATCGGGCAGTTGATGTAGTCGGCGTCGCCCTTGTCGTAGCGGGAGGCGCGAAAGGCCACGCCCAGGTCGATCGATTCCCCCTCCACGATCGGGCTGGCGGCATCAAAGAAGTGGCAGTCATCGCGGCCGGTGAAGCTGCGCAGCTGCTCCGCCAGCGCATCGGCGGTGAGGGGCCCGGTGGCCAGAACGGTGATCTGATTCGGGCCGGGCAGCTCGCTCTGCTCGCGGCGCTCCACCGTGACCAGGGGATGCGCTTCAAGGGCGGCGGTGAGGGCGGCGCTGTAGCGGCCCCGGTCGACCGCCAGGGCGCCACCGGCGGGCACGGCGTGCTGATCGGCGGTGCCGATCACCAGGGACCCGAGGCGCCGCAACTCCTCCTGGAGCAGCCCGGCGGCCCGGTCGCTGCTGAGGGCCCCGAAGCTGTTGCTGCACACCAGCTCGGCGAACTCGCCGCTGTGGTGGGCGGGGGAGCGACGCACCGGCCGCATCTCCACCAGCCTCACCCGCACCCCGGCCTGGGCCACCTGCCAGGCGGCCTCGGTGCCCGCCAGGCCGGCACCAATGACAAGCACCTCAGGTTCTGATCCGCCGACCTGATTTCCAGGAGCTTGATCCCCGGAGCCAGTTGCCGACTGCCGCGTGAGCTCAAGGAGAGCCGCAGCGGAGTGATCAGCCGTGAAACTCACCACAAGGGTAGGGGCAGGGTGACTTCACGCTAAGACTGAGGTGCTGGGCAACCAAGGGGTTGCCCAATTCCCATCGACGTCTTGGTCATGGGTCAGTCAAACGTCACGGGCCCCGGAAGGGATGGGAGAGAATGTCTCTGCTCGATCGCTCCACAAGCAACCCAGTCGATAGCCCGGAAGGGGCTAAAAGGCTCAGGCCCGTTTGATGAACAGCTGCAGTTGGCCCACGGCAGCACGGCCGATGTGGAACACGGCCCAGCTGGCGGCGAGCAGGATCGGGGCGGCGACCAGGATGAGCCTGAGGTCCATGGTGGCGGGAGAGAATAGTTCGGTGATCTTAAGGAATGGCGCTGGTCCTTCGCGCCGCCGGATGGGGATTGATCGATTTCGATGCACTGGCTGCCAGGTCCCGGGTCAGCCCCAGGACCATGGCCAGCCACGACTGTCATGGCCTACCAGGAGTTTCCGCGGACGCTGAGCCGCAGTGCTGCCCACCCTCCCGCGCGGCATGGGCCATGGCCAGTTGCCGGTAGCGCCGGGCGTGTTGGCGCTGTCCCTCGATCGCCTCGGCGCCCAGTTCCCGTTTCGACTGGGCAGGCGCCCCCATTACCAGCGTTCCCGGCGGCACATCACGGGTCACCACCGAACCCGCCCCCACCAGCGCCCCCGCCCCCACTGTGACGCCATTGAGCACCACCGCCCCGATGCCGATCAGACAGCCGTCCTCCAGGGTGGCGCCATGGATCACGGCCCGGTGGCCGATGGTCACATCGGCGCCGATCAACACCGGCTGGCCCGGATCTCCATGCAGCACCGCGCCGTCCTGCACGTTGCTGCCCTCCCCCACCACGATCGGGCAGAGATCGGCCCGTGCCACCGCCATGGGCCAGAGGCTGGCGCCGGCCTCCAGCCGCACATCGCCGATCAGCACGGCCGAGGCGGCCACCCAGGCTTCGGGGTGCACCACCGGCTCGGCCCAGGTGGCGTGGGGTTGGTCGGGTGAGGGGTCGGGTGAGGGGTGGGTGTCCATGAAGCCGGTCGACGCGCCCCATTCTCGCCAGGACTCCTGACGGAGCTTCTCGTCTGCTGTTCTGGCCAAACCTGCCTTCACCAAGGTGGTGTGCCCCCAGTCAGGTTGGCCATACCGTCAGCACTGAGCCTGTAGCGGGTCTGACCCTCCGGGTGATACCTTCGTTTGAACTCTATGGGGCGTCCACGAACCGGTCCTGGCCGGCTTCGAACGGTCGCTTTAAGGGGCTTTGGGGTCGCTAGCTCAGCGGTAGAGCACTCGGCTTTTAACCGATTGGTCCTGAGTTCGAATCTCAGGCGACCCATTTCCTGAAACGCCTTGGAACGACTCAGAGTCCCATTGCGGCGTAACAGGTTTGAGCACCTCCAGACCCGTGCTTGCTTAGCCGGAATGGGATCGGGGAAGGTGCCCGAAAACCGTAGTTGGGTCATTTCCTTGGGATAACTGCCAAGGAACTGCCACTGATGATTCCGGGACCCCACCAGCACGGGCCAGACCCGCCTATTGCCTGACCCGTTCCCTCGTGGAGCGGTGTCTTTCGCTTGACCTGTCGGTCCGTGTGGTGGGGCAACCAGCCGGGGAGTCCCGTGACCTCATAGGAGTCCGACTTCATCGTCCCGTCAGTGGCCTGTCCGTCTGCCTGGCTGGTTGCACCTCCTCCAACCCTCAGCAGTGATGACCGCAGCAGCGACAGCACCTACCTCCGCGACCCGTACTGGCCCCGATGTAGTGATCGGCGTCGATACTCACAAGCACACCCACATGGCGGTGGCCCTGAGCGCCAATGGCGGCTGGCTGGGGAGCCTCAAGCTGGATGCCAAACGCAGCGGCTACCAGGAGCTGATCCGCTGGGCCGCTGCATTCGGCTCCAACCCGGTATTCGCCGTGGAGGGAACCGGTTGCTACGGCGCTGGGCTCTGCCGGGCCCTGAAGGGTGCAGATCTCCCCGTGGTGGAAGTGAACCGACCGGATCGCTCCACCCGGCGGCGCATCGGCAAGGACGACACGATCGATGCCGAGGCTGCTGCACGCTCTTACATCGCCGGTCAGGCCACGGTCATCCCCAAGGGGGGTGACGATCTGGTGGAGATGATCCGCATGCTCAAGGTGGCCAAGGACTCCGCCACCGACAACCGCACTGCGGCCCTCAATCAGCTGCACGCGATCGTGGTGACAGCACCGGCTGCGCTGCGGGAACGGCTGCAGCGGCTCAAGGGCAAGGAACTGGTGGAATGCTGCGTTGGCCTGCGTTCTGGCGACATCAGCACTCCCCTGGCGGCCGCCAAGATGACCCTGCGCACCCTCGCCCGTCGCATCCAGCAGCTGGATCAGGAGCTCAAGGACACCGTTGCGCAACTTGATCGATTGACCATGCAGCACTGCCCAGAGCTGCGCAACACCTACGGCATCGGTGTGGACATCTCCGCCACCCTGGTCGTGGCGGTTGGCGACAACCAGGAACGGATGAAATCGGAGGCCTCGTTCGCCGCGCTCTGCGGCGTCAATCCGCTACCCGCCAGCTCCGGCAAGGTGGTGCGGCACCGGCTGAATCGCAGCGGCAACCGTCAGGCCAACTGCGCCCTGCACCGCATCGTCATCTGCCGGTTGCAGAGGCACCAGCAGACCAGGGAGTACGTCGAACGGCGCACGGCAGAAGGCCGCTCGATGAAGGAGATCATCCGCTGCCTCAAGCGGTTCGTGGCCCGCGAGGTGTTCGGCATCCTGCGCGGCGGTCCCGCCGTTCGCACGGCAGCGGCCTGATCGCCAGCAGGATTGCTCCAGTAGCCCAGGCTCCCGGCAGATCCGTTGCCTGCCGCCCCACGGCAGGCGGCGGTTCTGCCGGAACGAGAGCCGGCCGAAGGTTCACTCCTCAACGGGGATGAGTACGTCGAGTAGCTCGGTCCGCAACGCCTGGTCAGGGTTCTCCGGCACGACCAGCACAACGGCTTTGGCCTCGATCACGTCGCTGTCGTCAGCCATGGCCTCGCCATCGGCCTCCCAGCTGTCCAGCGCCGTTTCCAGCCAGCGGGTCTTTGTTACCAGGAAGGCGATCGCGTCGTCGGGGCTCCAGCGGGCCTCGCTGCCGCGACAGGGATAGCGCTGCAAAAGCTCCAGGATCCCGATCTCCTGCAGCTCAGGGGTGCCGGTGGGATCGCGCACCAGAACGGTGTCGGCATCAGTGGCGTTGTCGATCAGCTTCTGGATGTCGCTGCGATCGTCCTGCTCCTCCAGCTCCTGCCAATCCCTGAGATCGATGACCTTCTCCAGCAGGGCCTGCAATTCATCAACTGGCATCGGCGGTGCTGTTTTTGGCCTGGTGGGATGGGAGGCCAGCTGGATCAGGCCTTCTGCGGCATCGATGATCTGCACCAGCGACAAGTGCTCGGCCACCAGGGTGAAAGTGGTCTCGGTCAATTCCTCGAGCGGCAAGCGTGGAGCATCCACGTCCTTTCGTACCCGATCGATGGCCTCCAAGAGAAGAAGCTGGTTCGATGTGGTGATCGGCTCCACGGAATGGTCAAGGCGGCATCGGCTCCATCCTTGCTGACCTGCCTGGCGCCTCCATCACCGGGCAGCCAACAGCCGATCACCTAGGTGAGCTGGGGGGTTGACAGTCCATAGGAGTGTCAGCGCCGCCGAGAGGTCAGGCCTGTGGGCTCATGGGCTGATCCGGTTCCAGTCGCAGCACCTCGATCGGCGCCTGGGCGAGCTGGAAAGCGCGGTCATTGGTGAGCAGCGCATCACAGCCCCAGTGCACCGCGGCAGCAAGATGGATCGCATCTGCCGTCTGCAGGCGGGTGGCAGCGCGCAGTTCCGCAGCCCGCTCCATCACCTCCGGATGCAGGGGCACCACGCTGCAATCGGAGAAGAAGCTGCGAAAGGCGAGGAGATGGATTTGATCGGCTGAGCGCAATGGCCCCACCAGGCATTCCATGCGCACCAGATCGCTGATCACCCAGTCGGCATCGGCATAACGCTCCAGCTGCTGCAGGGTGTGACGCCGCAACTGCTCAGCGCCATCGAGGGCATAGATCAGCACGCACGAATCGAGGTAAAGCCGCATCCCTCAGCGCCAGGAGGCCCGCTCACGCTCCAGTGCATTGTCAATCTGCTCTTGGCAGAGGCCCTCGGCCACGGGGATGGCGGCCTGAAGGTCCAGCAGCTTGGCCAGCAGCCTGCGACCTGTCGGAGCGGCCTCATCGGCCGGCGTGATCGCGACGGTCACACGACCCATGGGGGTTCCGGCCGGCAGTTGCAGGGTCCGGTCCTCCTTGATGTCCGTGGTGAAGGAGAAGGATCCCATCGCTGCTGATTGGGTCTATCCACGTTAGGAGCCGAAACAGAGTCATGGGCCACAGCTGTGGAAATGGAAGGCCCACCAATGGGGAACAGCGCCAGTGCTGTGGGGGCTTCTTGGATAGGGCCCGGAGCAGAAGCGCTGCGGATCTTCCAGTTGATTTCCGCTCCGCAGCCGCCATTTGTTGAGAATCCACTGACGGAGCGCAGCCAACCTGTATCAGATGCAACAGGGTGATGTCGCGCTGCGGGAAGGGGCAGGAACCCTCTACCGCCCTGCCTTTGGAGCGATGCGCAAGGAGATGCCCTGGCCCCTCACCGCGGGCGTTCTATTGGCGCTGCTGCTGCAGCTGCCCCGCCAGCTGACGGTGGTGGCAACGCTGCAAGCCAGCCATGGCCATCGGGCTAAGGCCTCTCCCAATCCCCTGGTGCCTGTGTCCCAGCTGCTGGGGATGGTGGAGCGCTCTGACTAGCCTGTCAGACCTGCAATCGGTCCATGGCGCTGCTCACGCCCACCGCCCCCCAGACACCCCGCTGCAGCTCCCATGGCCGCACAGCACCAGCAGCTACGCCAGGAGCAACAGCACCGGGACCTAGGCACCGCAACACCCGCCGCCAACTGAGCCCGGAACAGCGCCAGTTCGCGGAGTCCCACTTGAACCTGGCCAAGCAGCAGGCGCGCCGTTTTGCCAACCGCCATGGCATTCCCTACGACGATCTGCTCGGCGCCGCCTACGAGGGCCTGTGCAAAGCAGCCCTGGGTTTTGACGCCTCCCTCGGCCACCGCCCTTCCAGCTACGTCGTCCCCAAGGTCAAGGGCGAACTGCTGCACCACCTACGCGACACGGGCTTCCTGCTGCGGATCACCCACCGGATGCGCGAGCTGTGGATGAAGGCGCGCCGGCCGGTGGCTTTGGGCCTGGCCGATGGCGAGATCGCAGCCGTGCTGGGGATTGAACTGCCTGAGTGGCTGGAGGTGCGCCAGGCCTGCGGACTGCGGCCGGTGCCACTGGAGGAGGAAGGGGAATGAGGCGAGGGCATTCGTCGGGACCTGGAGGAGACGACCCCGAGAACCGTCGCGGCTCTGCCCTCGGCCCTGCATGTCCGAAGCCGTACAGGCTCTGGGTAGCCTTTCGCCCCTGCAATCCAGCATGGCTTCCACCACTGCTCCCCGGGCGGTGCACCGCCCTGATCTGCGGCTGCCCTCCCAACCCAGGCGCTGCCGCGCCGGCCGCAAGCGGCCCTGCACCATCGGCGCCGCGACCCACCTTGCAACCAGGGCCCAAGCCCCGCACGATCCCGACTAAGAGCTGCTGAGCGTCAACGTCCGCCTGGCCAAACACCGCCAGCCCCTGCTCGATGCCAACCGAATCGAGCGCAAGGCATTCCGCGAGCACGCCCGCGTTGAGAACGCTGCCGCCGCCTATGCCCGCGAGCTGGCCGCCCTGCTCGATGAGCGGGGTTCACCCAGGACCTCCTCCTGAGCGAGGCGCCCACCGGCGGCGAGGCGGTGTTGGTGGTGCAGCTCTCTGATCTGCACTTCAACGAGCGGGTCGAGCTGCCCTCCAACCGCTACGACTTCTCAGTCGCTGCCGCCCGGCTGGCCAAGTTGGCCGGAAGGATCAAGCAGCTCGGCCGCTCCTACGGCGCCTCCAAGGTGGTGATCGCCTGCCTGGGCGATTTCCTCGATAGCGACCGGCGCCTCGATGAGCTGCTGAGCAACGCCACCAACCGCTCCAAGGCCACCTTGCTGGCGGTCGACATCCTGCGGGCCTTCATGCTGGATCTGCGCAGCGAGTTCGAGCTGGAGGTCTATGGCATCACCGGCAACGAAAGCCGCGTCAAGCCCGAGCTGGGATGGAGCGATGAGCTGGCCACCGACAGCTACGACCTGATGATCTACGCGATCCTCCGCCGCGGCTTTGAGGGCACGGACGGCATTGCGTTCTGCGGTTTCCAGGCCAACGAGCTGCTGTTCGAGGTGATGGGCCGCACCTTCCTCTGCCTGCACGGCCACCAGGTGGGGGCAAACCTGCAGAAGAGCGTCCAGGAGATCACCGGCAAGTACGCCGCCCGTGGCATCACGGTGGATTACACGCTGTTTGGCCACCTGCACGCCACCGCGATCGGCGACTACCACGCCCGCAATGCCTCGCTGGTGGGCAGCAACGCCTATTCGGAGGCGGGGTTGAACTTCTGCAGCAAGGCCGCCCAGAACGTCCACATCGTGACCGCCCAGGGCCTGGACGGCATGAAGGTCGACCTGCAGGACACCAGTGGGATTGAGCCCTATCCCTTCGCCAGCGAATGGGAGGCCTACTGCCCCAAGAGCGCCGGAAAGCTCCACGAGGGAGCCGTCGTCTACCAGGTGATCGTCTGATGACCCGCTCCTATCCCACCGCCACCGACTGCACCAACCCCGCGTCGACCAACACGACCCCTCGCTGCACAGCCATGACCTCCACCACCACCTACACCAAGGCCGCTGCCACCACCGTTGCCACAGCCGCAGCGAGCGGCGGTTCCCTGTTGCAAACGATCAGCGCCCTCCTTGAGCAGCTGGCCCAGCTCCAGAACCTGCTCGGCGTTGAACCCTGCGGCGCTCCCCCAAGGCCTGCCGGTCGCCGTTCTCCCGCCACCACCGGCCGCGGTTATGCCTCCAGCCCGTCCCGCCGTTGCCGGCCGACACCGACACCGGCCACGGCCACGGCCCCGGCTCCAAGGCGCTGGCAGGACACCCCCTTCTGCGCCGACGACACAGACCCCACCGATTCCTGGGACTGGCCCTGGGATCAGATGTCGGTGGTGGAGCTGCGCGCGCTGTTGCGCTGCTACCCGATCGATCGCACCGCCCTGCCGGCGCCGATCGAGCTGTTGCGCCGTGATGAGCTCCTGGCGGCGCTGCACGAGCTCCAGCCCCACTACCAGGAGCTGCTCGGCGGCTGAGCCGCCAAGGGCGGCCTCGATACGCAGGTCCATCCCTTCTCCCTGTCGCGGCCTGTCCCGCCGCGCACTGTCTCCATCGACGTTCTGCCTCACAGCCATCACTGCGATCTCTGCACCTTTGATTTCCATGGCTCCCACCACCAACCGTCCGCTTTGCCACCCCGCCAGCGCCATCGCTGATGCGGCACTCCAGGCCCTGCAGCACCTGCCCCGCCGCACCACCACCACCGCCTCAAACACCTCCGCGCCCCAAGCCACCGACACCACCAAAGGGGTAGCTGGCGAACCTGCACCTGGCAGCCGGGAAGCTCTGGCGGCGCTTGCCGAACTGGGCATCGCCCCACCCGCTGCTGCCGGCGCTCCCCTCGGCCCCGACGACCAGCGCTTCTCCCCGATCGCCATCGGCCATCTCACCCACCGGCTCGTTGAGGTGAAGCTGCTGCTCGATCAACTGGGTGCTGAGCAGAAGGAGCTGCACGAAACCCTGCGGCTCGCCCACCTGCGCGGTGACCTGCGCCACCTGCTGCCCCCGGGTGGCGAAGGCGGCTACCAGCTCCCTGGTGGAGTCCAGCTGCACCGCCGCGCCGGCCGCCGTCAGTGGCAGTACAGCCCGGAGGTGCAGGAGCTAGAGGCTCAGCTCAAGGCCCAGCAGGTGTATGAGCAAACCAACGGTCAGGCGGTCTGGAGCCTGGGGGCGGCTTTCTGGGAGCTGCGGTTTCCGAAGGGGTGAAATCGCCCCGGGTACTTACACCTGTGGCCCTGGCTATAGCTGGGGCTTTTTTGTTGGTGGGGAGGGCGGAAAGGAGAAAACTTGCCGAGTGAGTCAAGAATAATGAGGTGTTCTACTACCTGAACGCTACCCCTGAGTGGCAGGCAAGGAGCCTGAGGTGGCGTAGTCAAGAGATAGAGGAGGCCTGTCCACTCGAGGGCTAAGTTAGCCGATTCCGATGCATTGACGCCTTTCTCCAGTGCCTCCTGTGCAAGTCAATTGAGGCTTTTCCCCTGAGTCTGCGCTGGTATCGCCAGCTTCTCCTGAAGATCAGGGCGAATACGAAGATTATACTTGCTGGAGTAGTGCTTCCTTGGTTCAATCCCTTTATCTTTGCAGACCGTTAGAGATACATCGAGTGATTTCTTAAGCTCCTGCCTGAGTTCATCGGGATTCGTGCCATAGAGATCAGCCCCTCGTCTGAGCCCGAGAATCGCGCCACGAAACAGAACCGGTTCGGCATCACCCTGGACGTGAGAACTGTAGCTATCAACACACATGAGATTCATGGCGTGACTCCGTGGTCCTCAAACCAGTTGCGGATGAAAGAGAAAGCACCATTATCCGCTTCTGGCGAAGGATGGGGCCGGTGAACGCGACCCTGCCTTCACAAAAGAACACAGCGGCAACAAGACAACTTGTCGTTTATTCCCGATAGATTGTCGGGTATGCACGCGTGGGACACCGCACCGGAGGGTTCAAATGGTGGAGCAACGAGCGGAGAAGGAGCCCGACACCCGGCACCGGGTCCTCACGCGGTTCCACGAATCGGGTCAGGGGGTGCTTGAACTCGTCGGGCGCCGAATGCCCGTCCTTCCGTGCGAGCCCACGGGGGAGGCCCACTTCGATGTCACGGTCGGCCGTGGCGGCACGGTTATCACCGCCCTCAGCGCCAAGGGGAAGCCGGCTTGGAGCATTGCGCGTCCCGCGGGGGGCGGCGCGTCGTGGTGGGACCACGGCACATTGCAGTGCATGACGTGGGGCGCCGAAGCCGTGCGCTGCGACGATACGGCCGTGCCCGCGGCCGATATCGCCATCGACAGGAAGGCGCGCGTCGCGACGCTGCAGTGGTCCGATCCCGCGCTGGGCGACCTGCGCCTCCGCATTCACTGCGCCCGCACGACCCTCCCCCCCGCGGTCGCCGAGCGCGTGCTTTCGGCGCTCTACGGCAACGGGTGCTGCGTCGGCGGCTTCCCCGCGGGGCAGGTCGCCGCGCTCGGCGCGCCGCGCCGGTGCGAATTGTTCGTCGGAAGCGATAACGCGCCGATCGTGACGACGGAACTCAGCGTTCCTGAGGTGATCA
The DNA here is from genome assembly GCA_026389265.1 of Cyanobacteriota bacterium. Lineage (GTDB taxonomy): Bacteria > Cyanobacteriota > Cyanobacteriia > PCC-6307 > Cyanobiaceae > Cyanobium. Next base: position 17,939 of record JAPLIE010000174.1, read on the forward strand.
CGACGACCGCACGGACATACAGCCCGCCGAAGGAGTTCCATCCCATCCCGGTGGACGTCCCTGCCGATGTCTCGACCGATGACGGCAGCCCTGGGGGCTCGCCGCCGGTCACGCCCGTCCCCGCCTCCCCCGCCCCCGTGCGCACGACCCAGGCGTTCGACAGCGCGCCGACGATCGGGCGGAACCGGCAGGCGCTCGAGGCCGAGGACATCCTCACGCCTGGGTGCCTAGCGCCGACGCGGCTCGGGCCGATGGTGGGAGTCCTGCACCAGGACCTGCTCGACAACGTGCGCGCGGCCATTAACCTCGTCGCGCCGCACCTCGGCACCGTAACGCTCGCGGGAGGGACGCTGACGGTCCCTTGGCTGAGCGCGCTGGAGGCCGCCGACCTCAGGCCGTCAGGCATGGGACCGGGCATGGGGCCAGGCATGGGGCCGGGGAGCGGACTGTTCACGATCCTCCGCCAGAACAGGACGCTGTTGCCTCAACTGGGCGGCGGCGGGGGCGTGCTCGATCGCCTCGCATGGCGCCTGCTGACTGCGCGCGATCCGGTGACGAGGCGCCGGATGCTGCAGCAGCAGGCGGCCGACGGGACGCTCGCCGCCACGCTCACCCGGTGGGCGATCCCCCCTGCGATCGAGACCGTCCTCTTGTCGAATGACGGCGACATGTTCGACACGCGCCTGAGCGACGCCGATCGCTCCGTGGTGGTCGAGGCGTATGAGGTGATCGACCTCGGCACGATCACTATCCCCGGGCTGCCGAGCGCTCCCCCGCCGATCCTCTGGCCCGCGCCGACGCCCGGCGGGCCGAACCTGTCGCTGGTGACACTCACCATCACCGCCATCACCGGCGCCATGACGTTCACAAACGTCGGGCTGCCGCCGCTCGTGACCAACCTCGCCATCGGCGCCAACGGGACCGTCGACGTCACCCTCTCGCTGCCGGCCACCACGCTCGCTGCAACCGTGGCCCGCGCGACGACCCCACTGGGCACTAGTATTCTAATCGGCACGGCGCTGTCGTGCATCGTCATCCCCTTCGCCTGCGCGACGGTCTCGCCGCTCTCGCTGCTCCTGATCGCGATCCTCAATGACCTCGCGCGCATCTCGGCGACCATCGCGTCGATGACGCTCTCATTCCGCGTGGAGTTCGCCTGGAACCCTGGCACGCGCCACGTCGAGCCCACGGTGACGATGCTCGGCGCCAGCGGGGGCGTCACCGTCACGACGACCTCGTCGCCGCCTGGGAGCATCGCGTCGGCGTTCAACAACGTGCTATCGGCGCTTGGCAACGCGCTCGGCGCGTGGCCGTCGCTCACCGGCGTGGCGGTTGCCGCGGCGCTGCAGTCGACTCTGCGCTCGCAGGGGGTGCGCTTCCCGCTCGGCATCACAGCCGGGCTCAGCGCGATGAACGGCGGCGCCCAGAGCACTCCGAACGGCACGCTGGTGCTCTCCGCCGAGGTGGAGCCCATCGCCAGTACCGTTGCCCAGCCATGGATCACCCAGGTCCCGCCGGTCGCAGTGGTGCGGAACCGCGCGGAGACCACGCACTTCTCCGCACGGCGCGAGCTCAACCCACTCACGATCACCGGCACGCGCCCCTTCCCGCTGACGGTGGGGACGTACGGCGGGCTCGCACTCACCCAGAACGTGCTGAACAGCTACGTGTACGCGAGGTGGCGCGCCGGGGCCTTCAACCTCGACCTCCGCTACGCGCCGCAGGTCACCCGCCTGGTGGGTCTCCTACCGGCCGGCCTGTTCGGGGCCTCACCGCCGGGGCGCATCTCGGTATGGCCCGCCACGCCTCCGCGACTCGAGCTGGCGCCCGAGGGGCTGCACGCGAGCGAGGTGCTGCCGGGCGTGACGGACTTCAACCGCAAGGCGCAGCTGGAGGCGTACAGCACGCGCGCGCGCCCGCTGGTGGCGTACTTCGACGACGTGCGTGTCTGCTTCGACGCATCGGCCTTCAACAACGAGAACAACACGCTCCAGTCCGGCCAGTGGGAGTTCTCCTTCAACTTCCGCACAACCGCCACGCTCGACCTGCGCTGGCCCTTCGCGCTGGAACTCCGCACGGACGCCGGGCCGGCGTCCGTGCGGCTCACCGAGGTGCGGTCGATGGAGATGGCCGACGGCGCGCTGATCAGCATGCCGCTGGAGCCCGGGTACGAGGCGTGGGAGAAGGTGGCGAGGGAGCTGGCCATCCTGATGGCGCAGCGTCACGACGCGTCGTCGGTGCAGGCGTCGCAGCCCACGACAACCTGGCAGCGCCCCAACCCCTTCGTCGTCCAGACGGTGGCGAGCGACATGGTGACGTTGGAGCTGCTGGCGGGCCGGAAGACGCTGACCATCCTGCCGATGCTGCGCACGCCGCTGCTGGAGCTGGTGGATGGCTCCGGTTCGCCGTTTCTCGCTTCGACGCTGGGGGTGAACGCGCCGCTCAACATCGGGACGCTGACGCGCGGGCAGGGGACCAGGCTGCGCGAGAGACTAGGCCCCCTGCTCGACCTGGCCGGGCTGCCAGCCTTCCCGCCGGGCCCCTGAGCGGAGGCGCGGCGCGGGGTGGGGCGAGCCATGCATCAGAAAGGCCAAGTTCCTGTCCGTGGTCAACAGGTCGTTCTTACCCATCCTGCGGGCCACATGGGGATGGGCGAGGGCATCGAGATCCAGCTGCACATCGGCATCCATCACGGACGGATTGTTGATGGTCACGATCGTCAGCGAGATGAAGGCCGTGTCCAGGGCCTGGGGTTTGGCTGCTCCCCCGTTGCTTGCTTCAGTTCACACGCGAGCGTCAGCCGGGCTGACCACACTGACGCCAAAGATCAGCGGTGGGCAGGTGCTTGTGCTGCGAAGCGGCGAGCCTCCTCTCCGTTTTCTGCATCTGGATGCTGGAACGTACTCTTCGACCTCAGTGGAAACCTCTCTAGATGGCGTATCGACTCAACGGACAAGTCAAGGTCTAGATCAGGCCAAAAGAGATGCTCAGCAGTGGGGCGTAGGACCTTGATGACCTGCTGAATCGTAGCCGCCTTGAACCAAGGAAACTCGGAATAAGGAAGTGCAAGTTCCTCACCATCAACAAGTAGTCAGATGAAAAGGCTGGATACATTCGTGATCCCAGCTGCCAAAGTGGTTGTTCCAGGCATCGATGATCTCCTGCTGGCGTGACTCGACTAACCGTTCTGCTTCATTGAGATTTTAGGAGCTTAGCCCAATGTGGCGGGCGAATTCAATGGTTTACCCCAGCCAGAACTTCGCCTCACCATCCGAATGGCTGACACGGATGTGAACACGGCTTTCTTCGCGTGAGAAGAAGAAAAACCAAAATTCGCATCCCGGAAGTCGGTTGGCGACAAACATGCTCCGAAGCTTGAGTTCCAGCATAGCCGCGCTGTCTGGTTGGTGATTCAGTAGCTCCAAGCAGGGTCTGATGGAACTCGATCGATCTCGTCCCATTGGGCCAAGCTGATTCCATCTTTCCAACGCTGCCCCTGGGTGGCAGGCAGGGAAGTTTGGCTGGCATAGCAGGGAGTTGGTGGTGGCCTGTCCACTCGAGGGGCTTGTTCGGCGGCTTGAAGATGTCGAAGAAACGAGCCGGCATTCGCTTCAGATAACAAAGCAGAATATCAAAGGAACATGTCCAATCCTGCTAGTGAGTCAGGCTCCGACTGCTTGGGTAGTGTGAGTGGCGAGATTCCAGAAGATAATCCGCGATTTCAAGTAGGAGGATTCAACGCTAGCAAGATAACGCTTATTCAATGCCTACAATAATCTTACCCGCGTTGGCTGTATATGGATCTATGGATTCTGATCTTATGCGAACGTTAAAATGGCCTGGATGTGGTCATCAATTGTCTTCCGGGGCAAACGCAAAGGCCATCATTCGTGCCAGGCCGACCAAGGACCCTGATTCTGATTGATACAACTATTTTAACTAAATCTTACCCCAGCCGGTAGCTGACCAAAATCTCAATGTCCTCAACCGCTGCCGCGCTGAGAGGCCCGGCTACCCCCGCCGGCGGGGTGTGTTGAAGATTGAGGTGCCAAGGCAGAGGGCGTAACGGATTTCCACCCATCGGGTTGGTGTCCAATTCAATTCGACCCTCCCAGGTTGCCTGCAGCAGGTTGCCGAGCCAGGGCGAAAAGGTGAGGGCCTCGCCTGGCGGCACTGTGCCCAACGGGATCAGGTTGCCACGCAGCCCCCCGCTGTAGTCCGCTAGATGGTCTGAGCTAATCTTGGCAAGAACACTGATGCGGGTGATGGTCACACTGCGGCCCTCCACGAAGAAGGGCAGGCGTTCTCGCTCAATGGGGAGCTCGATGACGTTCAAGCCGCCCTGTGTCGCCTCAAGCATGCGTTGCCAAGCGGTAGGCACCTCGTGCCGCAAGCTGAAACGGCGGACCAGTCCTGTGGCGGCAGAAGTTGATTCCAGCGCATTGAGCGCGGACGTCAGTTCGGTCTGAACTGCAGTGCGTAGGGTTTGGCCGCCATCGCGTGCCTGATACCGCAGGTGCAGCACAAGATCACTGATGCTGGCATAGTCGAAGGCACGGAAGGGGCCTGGGAGATCAAGGCGCCACTCGCTGATTGCCCCGAGTCCCTCAAAGGGTAGGTAGCGAGGATCCTCCAGGTTGGTCTCAAACAGACCAGAATCATTTTGGGCCGAACTCGTGACGATGCTCTGTGGTTTGCCCACCAAATCGGTGAAGCGCGGATCATCGCGGTTGCGCTCACGGGCGTAAACACGGCCACGCCCGGCCAACGCCGAACTGACACGGATGGAGCTGCGCAACAGGGTCAGCCTGGCATGCACCCCGGCATAGGGGCCCGTGACGCAGGGGATCGTCACGGCCACGGTCTTCAACCGACGAAGGTATTGACCCGGGCAATCCAGGTCGAACAGGGCCTCGGGGATCGCGAAGGTCGCGCTACCGGTCTCGCGCAGGCGCACCAGGGCCGCAGGATCGGTGCGAGCCAGCGACACATGCTTGACCATCGACTCCTCGCGAAGGTCGTGCTCGTCGAAGGCCAGCTCCAGCCGGCGGATGTCCATCGCCAGCGCCTAGCCGGCCAGCAGCCCCTGCCGGAGTCCGTCCCACTGACCAAAGCGGATAAAGTCCATCTGCGGGCGCTGCAATTCAATTTGCGCCGCTCGCTGGGCTCGCTTGGCCCAGTCATAAGCAAGCTGATGGGCCTGGAAGTGCAGCTCCGACAAGCGCCCGATCATCCAATCGTAGAGAGCCTGATTGGTGAATTTGTCGCGGAGGGTCTCCTCGTACTCAGCAGCGTCCTCAGCCTGGCGTTGCTGGTTGAACAGCTCCCGCTCAGCGATATGCTGGCGCAGTTGAGCTGCGATGATCTGGCGGTCAATTTGGAGAATCTCGCGGGCGGTAAGGTTTTGCTGCAGGATCCAGTCATCGGCGCGCGAGGCATATTGTGCTGCCCGCCCGGCCATGGTGGCGGCAAAGCCCACCGCACCTGCGATGCCGCTGCTCGCCCTGCCCGCTGCCGAAAAAGCTGCGCCCACGTTAGAGCCGCCGAAGGTCGCGCCCACGCCCCAAGGCTCAATGTTCCAATTCGGCACGATGTTTGCGATCCCGGATAACACCTCGAAAGCGCTGCTTCTTAATTGAAATCCTTGGGATAAAACCAGCATCGAGAGCTCAAAGTCTTCGTAGCTGTTGACCGGGATGTTGGCCAGATCGGTTCCGGGCGGCTGGCCCGCTCCCGGGATGGAGCTGATCAGGTCAGCCAACAGTCGAAACACCATCGCCCCATGGGTGGCGGTGTCTGTCCGGGGAGCCAGCATCGGGATCTCGTCGCCCTCCTGCGGGTCGGCAAGATTGGTTTGGCCAAGCAATCGCCGATAGTGTCTGTATCTTTCCAGGGTCTGGCGGCGACTGGCCCGAAGCGCCTCGAGGGACGCCTTGGCCTCTTTCACCTGATAATCACGCACCAACTCGGTGCGATTGACCAAAGCCAATTCATGTACCGCCCGCAACCGAGTCAGTTCCTCGCTATCGCGCTTCTCCAACGCCGCTAGCAGGGCCGCGCCAAGGCTGCGCACCTCACCAGCCAGCTCTGCGGCCTGGCGGATGGCAACGCGGAAGCGCCGGGTTGGGGTCGGTCCGTCCAGATCGGCCAGTGCGGCGCCGATGTCCGTACCAGCGGCCACCGCACGGGCCAACACGGCTGGGTCGATCGGGGGCTCGAATAAGGCAAGGCGCCGGGGGACACCCTCAATGTTCATGCAGTGGCGAATCTTGAACAGCCGATCCGCTATTCGCTGCCAATACTCCGCCAGCTTGTCGTTGGCGGGGATGCAGAAGGCCAACATGGCCGGTGGGGGCAGCCACGGTGTCGCGGTCGGGTCGGGTGAAGCGGACGGGGAGACAAAGGCCTCGATCGCAACCAGGGGGTTATTGAAGTCGCCTTCAAGACCGCTGAGCCGCGGGCTAATCGCGGCATAGCTGAACGGTGCGGCCAGCGCCCGCGGAGGCATCGTCTGACCCACCTCGCCACGCAACTCGGCAGCCAACACATACAGCTGGGTCGCGGCGTTCACGGTCTCCATGGTGTCGCGGCGGAAGAGTTGGTCTCCCCACTGGATCAGCACGTCGATGTAAAGCATCACCACAGCCCGCTGGTAGGCGCTCTGGCGCAGCCGCGCGATGGCATGGGGGCGGAACGGGTGGCGGCGCATCGCCTCCACCTGTAGACGGAAGCGATCCACGTCGGCGCGTTGGTCGGAAGTCAGGCGGGTGCTGGCGTCCGGCGCCGCAGCTGCGGCCAGCACGCTCAGGATGCGCTCAATCCGCTCGCGCTCCACCACGCTGTCGGCGGTCCCCGGTGTGCGCGGTAAAGTGTTCTGGAAGAGGGGTTTAGTCTGCCAGAAGCGTGCGGCGCCCAAGTCGCTTAAAAGAGAGCCGTCTTCGGCGACTGCGGTGCTCGACTGATCCCGCGGGTCGAAGATCAGGTGCAGCCAGCGCAGGGCCTCATTGAAACGCTGGGACTTCGCCAGCCGATCAGCGATCAGCATGGGCGCGTGGAAAAACAGCTCCCAGTTGTAGAGCGAGTAGGCCCCGTCGTAGTCGAAGTCCAGCGTCTCGGTGGCGTGCTGCCAGCTCACCACGGCGTCTACTGAGCCGTAGGTGGCACGGTAGTCAAGGGCGCTAGGGGGCGCTTGCGGCAGAAACTGGAAGGGCCGCAACTGCACCTGGCGGCTCAACATGGCCTCCAGGCCACGGCTGCGCAGGACATGGATCAAGCCATCCGTGTAGGGATGGTAGAAAGGCGCCAGGCGATAGCTTCGCAGCGTGCGCGGCGGGCCCCAGCCCCAACTCCACTTGCTGTAGGCGTCATCGATGGTGACGATCGTGGAATACAGCGGGCTTTGGCTGCCCGAGCCGAGCAGGACTTCGGCCAATGGACTCTGGCCGTATCCGACTTGTGTCATCGCCGGGTTTGAGCTACCAAGCTTCAGGGTCTGCACGCCGCCACGGGAGAGCCCTTCGATGACACCACCGAGCCCGAGCCCTGCAAGAAGCCCGGCATCGGCATTGTTGTAGGCACTCGCCTGTTGCGTGGCGATGCCAGCTACACCGACTGCCAGCCGCCGATCGTCACGAAAGACGCGACGTACCGCCCGGAGTGACCAGCCCGCATCCTCGGCCATCACCGCCGGTTCGCCGACCTCCGGCGAGATCGCCAGTCCTTGGCTCCAGGTATTGGCAACCGGATTGATCAGGGGTCCGTCCCATTCCGGCTGCGGCAATGGCCCAGGCCAGGGGAGGGGCAGCGGCAGCACCTCCAGGGGCAAATCGAAGCGATACGGATCGAACCACTGCGAAAAATCGTCAGGCTGCTGGTACATCGGCGGCAGGATGCCCCCAACCTCTCGCGTCGTCGATGTAGCGAAAAAGGTGCGGCGGGTATCGCCGAGCAGAAACGGACCTTCCTGCCAGCGTGTCAGGGCGAGGCTCGGTGAATAGACCAGATCGACGCTGCGGCGCATCTGCCTCAGTGCGGGGGCCGGAGTGTCGTTGCTGTGGGGTAGTTGCAACGCATATGGGAACCCCCCGGATACGGTGTTGCTCTGGCCCATGGTCCGATGCAGCGCACTTGGGATCGGTCGCGCGGGAAGACGAAAGCCCCTCCTCCATTCCACCGCTGGCTCGGCATGCGGGTAGTCGATGCGAAACGCCGTCTTAGATCCCCCCCCTGTCATCGGCGCACCGGTGGAAGTGCTGTGGCGCCAGCGGATCCATAGCGCTTCGTCGGAATCCTGCTCAATGCGGAAGACAACTCCACGAGCATCGGCTCCCGCCTTGGCCTCACCGATCGGAATGGTCTGACGTGACTGACGCTGGGGGGACCATTGCCCGTCTCGCCACTCGCTCCAGCACAGGCGCACGTCGAAGACCCGGGTGGCTGTGATCGTCGATCCCGAGAACTGTGGGTTTTCGGCGCGCAACGTGAAATCGAGCCACCAGAGGAAAATCCGTCCGTTCCAGGCATGCAGGAGAACGTGCTCAGATTTCACATCAACGCTGACTTTCTCCCAGGGGGACCAGATGTTCAAGTCATCCCGACGGCGGTAATACAACTCCGCCGGTTCGCCCCGGGTGGTAGCGACCAGATGTAGAACCTCCCCGCCCTGTACAGCTTGCCTCGCCATCGCCAGCGGGCGTGGATGGGCCAATCGCTTGAGTTGCTCCAGGTAGCCGAGCATTGCGCGGGCTGCAGACTCCAAGGTCACCTCGCCCTGCCCGAGGCCGGCCTCAAAGTCCCGGAAGGCCTGGGACTTCACGTCCAGCAGCTCCGGATTCAACAAGTTCTCGGGCCACAGGAAGATCTTGCGGTTGGCCTCCCAGACCCGGTAGTTGCGCATCCACTCCCACTGGCACCAGCCGTCATCGGTGCGGCTGTCGCCATCCACTTCGGGTTCGAGCCCGAGCTGGATGCGTTGAACCCAGAGCTGCAAAGACGACATGGCCTGCCGTAGCCGCGAGGTCTCCATGCAGGGACCCATCTCCACATCGATCAGATAGTGCGCGAACAGCTCGGCGGTAGATCGCCAACGCAGTGCTGACAGCCCACCTTGCGCAGAGCGGCCACGGGCAAGAAGGTATGTGGTGAGAGCGTCTCGGGCTGCCACGCGGACCCGATCGAAGAGCTCGCGCCCGACCTCCCGCCACTGCTCAGGGGCCATGTCCCCGCCGACCGCAGCGATGACCGCTCGCCCGGCATCGGCGCTGAGCGGGCGGCTGCGCAGAGCCGCGAGTGCCGCCGCTGGCAAACCCAGACGGTCGCTGTGGGCGAAAGCCCCGAGCAGCCGCAACAGACCCTGCTCGCCGTCCAGCGCCGCAGGCAACCGGATGTCGAGCAGGGTATTGCCGGCCAGCAACACGACCTCGAGCCGAGGACGGCCGAGACGTGCGGCGAGCAGTGTCAGCAGGACATCGTTGGTTGCGCCCGATGCCGCCGCAGCGGCGATCTCCCGCAGGGTGACGCGACCGCCGGGGATGCGCCCGCGCAACTGCCGATAATCGGCCAGGCGCAGCAGGGCGCTCGCACTCACCGGGGCCGCGTCGGCCAAGGCCAGCGGCACCACGGGCAACTGCCCGATGCGCGGCCAAGCTGCCACTCCGGCCAGATGGATGAGATCCGCCGTGGTCAGCCCATAGCGCTGGACGAGCAGGGCGGCCTTACGCAGCCGCGCCAGTACCCGGTGCTGAGCTGGGAAGGCCGCGGCGCTGGGCCGCATGGCAGTTGCGGACTCGACCAGGGCCGGGTCTCGCAGCACCGCCGCCGCCGAGCGGGTAACGGCGCCGGCGGTATCGGTGATCTCGTTGCGGGTCAGGCGTGCGACGGTCTCGCTGGCCAGGCCCAGGCCAGCGGCGAGGGTTTGGTGCAGAGTCGCCTCGGCCACGGAATCGCTGATCTGCGGCAGGACCAAGGCGAGCAGGCGCCGGTAACGCTCCGGGGCGAGCAGCGGGGCATCCAGCAAGGCATCGAGGTCGGCATCGGCGATCAGCCGTTCGCCAGCCGACACCGGTGCGGCGGCGATCGCCAGCGCCAGTTGATCGAGTGCGGCACGAAACGCGATCTGGTCGGCCGTCGCGGCGGGCGCGGAGGCCTTCAAGGCCGCCAGTTCGTCGTCCAGCAGGGGCCCGGTCATCCGCAGAAGCGGAGGGCTGACTGCCCTATCCAGATACAAGCGCCCATCCAGGGTCGGGGACAAGCGCACCGGCAAGCCCCCGGGGAGCGGCGTGGACACCCGAGCCAGGGGCCAGGATCGCAGGATCGAGCGCAGCACCCTGCGCGGACCAGCGTGGAGGCGCTCGACTGCGGAGCGCCAGGCCGGCAAGGTGCTCAGACCGTCGAGATGTTCGCGCCACGCTTGGGCCATCGGGCCTCGGAAGCGCAGGGTGTGGGTCTCGGGGTCAAAGCCGGCGCGATCCACCAAGGCATCCTGACCGGCGAACAGCTCAGCCAGGGCCCCGCGCCAGAGCGGATCCGAAGCCGCATCCGTCAGGGCCTGACGGGCCCTGTCATCGAGCTTACCGCTGGTGCGTAACCGCCCGGCGGCGGCATCGAAGCTCGCCTTGCCGCCCGAAAGAACGCCGACATCGACCCCTACCGGCAGGGCGGCCAGAGTGGCGTCGACCGATGGCACCAGCAGGGTCTCAACGGCTGGGATCGGTAGGGCCGGATCAGTCACGCTGGCCACCGCGCTGTCGGATAAAGCCGCGACCGCAGCCTCCACCAGTGCCGTTGGCAAGCCCAGCGCGGTCAGCTTCCGGCGCGTCAGGCTGCCGTCCGGGTCCAGGGTGGGTGCTTCAACGGTGGCGTCCGCTGGCACGAAGCGGTGCTCGGCCAGCACAGCCCGCAGCGCCCCGCGCAGACCATCCAGCAGGGCCGTATCGGCTTCGGGGTCAACGCCGCCGGGTGGCGTGCCGCGGTGGCGCGCGAGCCAGTCGAGCTCGGCCAGCGTCAGGCCGCTGGACACTGCCTGATCCACCGTTGCGACGAACTCAGCCAGCGCCGCAGCAGAGCGAAACGGGTCGGCATCGAAGAGATCGAGTGCGCGTAGCCAGTCCTCGGCATCGAGTCCGAGCCTGGTGATCATCCAGGCATGGCGTTGCAACCGAGCCAGATTCGGCAGGGTCGCGGCAGTGTCGAGGCCCAGTGCTCCTGACACCAAAACCCGGGGAGAGGCCAGCAGGCGTGTCAGATCGGCGCCCGGAATGCCGAAGGCGGCCGCAAGCGCCGCAGTGCCGTCGCGCAGGTCTCGGCCGGCGAGACCTGCTGGGTCAGGCGGGAACCAGCTCAGGCTCGGATGGGGGTTGCGGCCTGGGCGGAACTGCTGCTCGTAGAAAGTCGACGCCAGACGGGTCTCGCCTTCGGACTGATCCACGCGCCGAGCCGCTCCGGTCGGATGCCAAAAGCTGGTCAGCCGTGCCGGGTCCGAGAGCAGGACAAGCGTGGCGCAGAGCGACTCCCAATCCGCTTCCGCCTGGGCACCCAGCCGCTCGCGCAGCACCAGGCAGCGCGCGAGGGCGTCGAGAAACACCGCGTTCGGCTCGCCCGCGCCCAGGGCCGTCAGAGCCAGGTCCAGCTGGCGGAACGAGAGCCCGCAGCGGCGCGACAGCCGCACCAGCCGCGCGATGCGGAGCAACCCGGGCTGGTTCAGACCGTCCAGCCGCAGCCAGCGGGTGCGGCAGGTGGCTGGCTCATCGACCAGTGTCGACACCAAGGCGATGCTGCGCCGATCCCCAGCAGGTCGAGGCGGATTGACATAGTGCGTGTCCAGCAGGGCCAGCACATCGTCCATCTCGAGCTGACCGCGATCGAGCAGCAGGTCGAGCCGACCCGCCAGCAGGGCAACCCAGTCGCCTGCGGTAATGGGTGTGGTGCGATCGGCCGGGTCCGGCACCGGATCGGCCGCCGAGGCGCTGGCAGCAGCAAAGCCCCAGTGCAACCAGGGGGCGGCGAGCTGGACATCCGGCCCGGCGGGAGTCTGGGTCCAGGTCACCAGGTCGAAGTCGAGGCTGCCCAGGCCGAGGCGTTCCAGTGCAACGTCTCGCCGGGCCCGCCGTTCCGGGGCAGACCCGGGGGCGAAGCCCTCCAGCACTGCCACCAGACTGGTTTGCTGGGCAGCGAGTCCAAGCCGAGCCTCCAGCAGGGGGCGTTCGAAGGGCAGCGACCAGGGATAGAAGGCCCCAGCCAATCGCTGGTAGGCCTGAGCATTGACGTATTGCGGGCTCAACAAGCGCTCGCTGGACGGGCCGCGAGTGTTGCGGCCGCGGCTTGCGATTTCCAGGGTGTTCGCGGCAGTGCGGCGAATGCGGTAGGTCGCGAGCCGGTCTTCGACCCGCCAGGACGGCTCGGCGCCGACCAGGGGCTGGCCATCGGTGGCACCGTGCAGGGTCGCCTCGGGACCGATGGCAAAGGCGGCGTTGGGGCCTGTCAAACCCAAGGCCGCGTTCATCTGATTGCGCAGCGCCGTATTGATCACCGCACCCCCCGGAGCCTCTGGCAGCGGACCGGCAATGACTGCGGGGGCAAAAGCCGGCAGAGGAGCTACCGCGTCCTCCAACACCTCATTGACGAGATCGATGTAGGGCAGGACCGTATCGGTGTTCTCGCAGGTCAGCTCGATTTCGGCGAGGTCCGGCCGCCGCCCCGCGCGCAGCAGTACGTCGCGGGCATTGGTGCCGCTACGACTCGAGCGGCGGCGCAGGAACTCCAGCACATCCACCAGATAGGCGCCGGGACCGGTGATCGAGGCGCAGTGCCGACAGGCGCAGCCATCCTCGGCACCGAACAGCGTGGCCCAGTCCGGGAAGGCGGGGAGCTCGGTCGCACCGCCCGCGGGCATCACCGCGATTCGATTGGCTGGTTGTGCCGTCGCCTCCAGCAACAGCTCGGCAGCGCCAAGGGCGACAGCTCCCGCTTGGGCGTGGGCGGTCAGCGCCAGGGTGTGACTGCCGAAGGTCTCGCCGTAGCGGGTAGCGAAGGCCGCCGGGCCGCTCGCGGCGATGTCACGGGCCGAACCGATGCCGTCACGGACCAGTACCAGGGCGGGCTCGGTGCGGCGGGCGACGCGGGCGACGCGACTCAACGACGCCAGCGTCCGCATGGCCTGAGGGTCGGCAAGCAGAGGTGCGGAAGCATCGGGGTGCGCGCGCACCCAGGCACCGACCTGGTTGGCGTTGAGATGAAAGCCTTCGGCACTGTCAAGAAACGCCGCGATGGCCGGCGCCCCCGGCAGTGTGCTGGCCGCGATGCGATGGCGGGCGTAGGCGGTCGGCGCCATCGCCTCAACGACCCGATCGAGCCCGCGGGCATAGCCGAGCCGAGCGGACTTGCGGGCGGCATCATCGGCTTCCTTGGCAAGACCTGGTGCGTCCACGTCCGCGTCCGTCAGGCGCGTCATCCAATCCTCGACGGTCCAGGCGGCAAGCGCGGTCAGGTCTTTGATTTCACCGCCGTCGTGCAGCTCCTGCAGCATGGCGACGGCTTTGGGCTGGGCGCCCACCAGGGCCGCGGCGCCGAGGGCGAAGCGCAGACGCGGGGCCGACTCCTTCAGGGCGGGGTCGGTCTCCACTCCCCGCCACAGTGCATCCGCATCGTCGCCTCGATTCGCCGCGAGGTCGAAGAATCGGCGGGCGACATCCGCCCCTACTGCTGCCTCGGCGATCTGCCCGAGGGGGGTCTTGACCAGCGCGGCGACACCGGCCTCCTTCATCGCATTGCCGGCAAAGCCCAGGGCCGTTTTCAGTTGCTCTGCAGCCCGCGCCGTTACGGTGCCCCGCTCGACGGCCAGGGCCACCTGCTCGGCCAGCTGCGCTGCCGGTGCCTGGCCCAGGGGCACCAGGCCAAAGGGCACACCGAGGCTGCCAAGACCGTAGGCCAGCTCCGCGCCGATCTGGCCGTCGCTGTCGCGCTCCAGACGCAGCGCCGCGGCGAGCAGCGCGATTTTCTCCACGGGGTGGCCGGTTTCAGCGGCCAGCAGGCTCGCGTCTGGCTGCGATGCGGTCTCGGTCAAGTCGGCCGGGTCCAGACCGGCCGCCTCGGCGACGGCGAAAAGATCCCTCTGGACCCGCTCGAAGTCGCTGCTGCCGTCCAGTTCTTTCGCCTGGACGACCAGGTTCAGGTCCTCCACCCGCGGTGGCGCGTTGCGCACCAATGGCGAGTCGGCGAGCCGCTGCTTCCCGTGGAACAGGGCTACCCGCAGATTGAACCGGCCTTCGTGTCGGGCCAGGGCTTCGTCGCGGTCATAGAGGATGCGATAGCGTCCGCTCGCTCCGGTCACGTCCTCGCCCAGGGTTCCGCAGGCCGCACCCGGGCGAACCTGCTCCAGACGGACCGGATAGCCCTGGCGCCCGCGCCCGCGCCGATCCATGACCGTCCCGCTCACCCAGGCCAGCGATGGCTTGTTGGCCGGCAGATCAGAGGTCACGCGGATCAAAACCGCTGCATCCCGCGGCTGAAAGTTGCGCAGCACCCCGTCGTCCGCCGCCCTGTCCTCCAACTTGTGGGGCAGCGGGATTTCAGCGAGAAAGACGCGAAAATAGATGTCCGGCCCCCGCTCGCCTGGATGCTCGGAGAAGTCCGACACCCGGAAGCGGATGATCGCCAGACCCCGCTCGTCGGTGCTGGCGCTACCCAACGGATCGTCCGGGGACTTGGGGTCCTGGTCGAAGGCGGCGACACGGACTCCCGGCAATGGCTGGCCGGTGGCATCCATCACCAGCACTTGTACCCGATAGACCGCGTCTGAAGACATGTTTGGGTAGCGCCCCTACGAGGTGTGTAAACGCGCAGGTCCCATTGCCCTGCCCGCAGTTTGTATCCGCCGCAACAAATGGTTGCTGCCTTTGGAGATGACGAATCATCCCCAAGCGAACATCCTGAATCAGAATCGCAGAATCTTCATCTAGGTAGTTCAGAATTTGTAACGTCGTTGTGCTGGCGACAGTTCTGGTGGCGCTGCTCACCTCCTGGAACTCTGCCAGCTACAGCAGAGCATCCCACTGCGCGAGGCTGGCCATCGAAGCCTCGGATGATAAGCGGCAGCGCCGCATTATTGGTAGGTAGAAATTAAAGTTTACTGAAAAGAAATCATGCGCTACACCCTGTCTCTGCGGGATGATTGTTGTGCTGCCGCCTGAAGCAATTCGCGCGTTTCGATGTGACTGGCAAGGGTGAGGGCCTGCGGCAGGAGCAACCAACGATGGCGGCGATGCCTGTCCCTGCGGCGGCCGTGGCCGACGGCCTGCATGCCATAGATCCGCACGGTGATCAACGACCCCCTATCGCTATAGCTCACATCCCTCAGTTCGCCTGAGATGCGGGCCCACACACCGGTTTCCTCATGCACCTCACGCACGGCGGTTTCCACGGAATTTTCGGTTGATTCGATATGTCCCTTGGGTAGCACCCATTGCGATGGGTCGTCGTTGGCTTCCACCAGCAGGAAGCGGGTTCTGGTGCCATGGCCGCGCATCACCACGCCACCTGCATGGGTGGGGCTTCCCTGGGGCTGCGGGTCTGGTGCGGAAAAATTCAGCTGCCCTTGCCTGGCTACGAGGGCGAGCACCGACCAATAGGCCTGATTGGTGGCTTTCCAGCGCTGCTCCATGTAGCGCCAGAGGGCAAGGAGCAACAGCCCAGCGGTTCCGAACGCCAGCAGGGGCGAACCGGGGTGATGCCAGGGCCAGGTGATGAGCACGGCGGCCAGCACCACCACAAAGGAACGAAAGAACTTGGAATCCGCCTCAAGACGCTGTACGGCCTGCAGAGAGGGCTGGCTTTCGACATTCAGCCAAACCTTTGACCACTGGAAGGTGTTCACCGCCCGATCGGCCTGCAGTGGTGAGAGCAGGTGCTTCTTGATCTGCTCGGCGCGGCGCACGGCATGGTCCGATTCGGTGCGGAACACGGCCCACAGGCCCAGACGGAGCGGCCAGGGCATCAACTTGCCGCGAAGGGCCAGGCGCCGGATCTGCACGTTGAGGGTGTACCCCCGGGCCCAGCCATAGAACTCGTCCAGCCAGGATCCGAGCAGGAAGACCAGGTGGCCAAAGAGATAGCTGGCGAAGAGGAAGGCGGCCCAGGCTTGTGCGCCAGCGAGCTGGGTATAGCGATCTCCCAGCACGACTGGCCCGACCTCACCCATCAAGAGATAGGTGAGCACCGCGCCCGGCAGCAGGATGGAGAAGAAGTCCATCAGGCCGATGAAGAATTTTTGGGGGTCGAAGTTCATATGTGCGATTACTAGAACGGCCTGTCATCTGGCCATTTACAAGCAAGAATTGACTTGAATTGCTGACGCTCTCCTCCCGCTTGCTGCGAAGTTCTATCGACCCCCTGCGTTATGTAACTACACCTTGAACACCGAGGCATAGGCGTCCCAACTCCGCCACCACGCGCTTGTTGAACATGCAAGAGCAGGTCAGACAAATCATTTGCAGTAACTGAGCGCCCGAGCGCTGCCTCACGCACGTAGAGTGCTTCGCTTAGGGCGTTGATTTCAGCATGTTGTTGTCCCGGCCGCCCGTAATAATTCGGGTGTGTGGTGCTGGGCAACTCCCCGAAGGCCTTTGCTCGATCCTCCAGTAGCGGATGGAGTGGACGTGCCGGGGGAGCATTGGTCCCAGTTAGCACTTGTCCGGATGCTGGTTCGTCAACTGCCGCAGCTGCCGGCCCAGATCCTTCGCGAGCTTCAGCTCGCGCCGCGGCGCGCACACGAACATTTCTAGCAACCGCCCGAGCAGAGGTACCAACTACCGCCGCACCGGCACCGAAAGCAGCGCCGGTAAGCGTTGCACCAGCAATGGCCTCTGTGTCCAGACCATCGCCTGTGCTCGTCTTCCCGCTTGCTAACTGCTGTGTTGTCTCCTGAACTGCGCCGCCGACAGCGCCAGAGGCCGCTCCGCGACCCGCACCTCGCACAACTTGGCTGCCTAAGCTACCCGTAGCGGCGGTTGCCGTGCGGGCTGCGGCTGTTACTTGAGCTGCGGTTGCGCCTGTCCGCACTGCTTGGCCAACTGCTCGTGCAGCCCCAACACCAGGAATTATGCTTAATACACCACCGGCCGCTCCTCCACCAGCGGCAGCCGCACCTGCCCGTCTTAGGTCAATTGCTTGTCCAGGTTGATTTGTGAGCGCTTGGGCGGTCAGATCAGCAGCCCCTCCGCTGAGTGCTCCAGCCGCCGCCCCTACAGCCACAGTCCCAGCGAACGTCACTGCTGCCGCACCTGTCGCACCTGCGGCGGTGCCGCCCACCGCAGCGGCGGCGGCGGCAACGGCCGGTGCCGCCGCACCTGCGGTTAACACTGTAACAACCACTGCAACAGTCACCACAACTGCGACAATCCCGGCCTGCCTCCAAGTCCAGCGACCATTCGGGTCAAGGTTCCCTATCGGATTGCACTGAACGAAGACAAAAAGGTTCATCCCGTCCAATAGGTGGCTTGGATCGCACCTTGTCCATCTCCCCAGCCACGCCGCGTAGTACCTCGCCCCGTGGTAGTACAAGCCGGTCTCTTCATCCCGCTCCTTCCCCGTGTACCGATACCGCTTCGCCGTATCCGTCTGGCTACGCACCGCCTGATTGGTCGAACTGCCATAGGGCGCGTATTCCTCATAGGAAATGATCTGCGCCTGCTCATTCAGCTCCAGGCTGGCCGAACCGAGGTGGTTGCCGAACTGGTAGCGAATCAGTTGCTGGAGCGTTTGGTCGTTGCCGGCCGTATCGAGCGTGCGAGTCTCCACCAAGGCGATGCGCCGCTGGTCGTCCGTTGCGTGCAGCGTCTCGCGTTCCATCGTGGCGCTGTTCGCGCCGATGGGTCCGGCATGCTTGCGGAAGACCTCGAAGCCACCGAGGTAGATGCGTTCTTCGGTGAGGCCCGGCGACTTCTCCCACACTTTGCGCACGCGCTGGCCTGAAGCGTCGTAGACGTACCAGGCCGCTCCGCCACCACCCAGGTCGGTGTGGCGTAACTGGTCCTTGTAGTCCCAGTGCATGTTCGGGCCAGGCAGGCCGGCGCCCAGGTGGGGCATCCTTACCATGTTGCCGTGGGCGTCGTGCTCGTAGGGCTCGACCTGCGGCGGGTTGGCGCCGTTCGGGTTGAGCGTGGTGCCGGTGAGGCGATTGCTGGTCTTGAGTGGTGCGCCGCCGATGCCGTCTTGGATCAGGCTGGCTTCGAGGTAGTCGTAGCCACGCGTCCAGCCCGCATGGGCCGGGTCGCTGCCGCGGTGCTGCATCTGAAGGAAGTTGCCGACGGCGTCATACACGTAGCGCTCGATGTACGAGCCCATGGCGTTGCCGTTGCCAGGATGGTCGAGCCGTGTGTGGAAGGTGTTGAAGGCATCGGGCGAAGTCGGCGGGTTTGCCGCGCCATTGGTCTGACCCAGGTGCTCGCGGCCGCTGGCCTCGATCAGTCGGTAGAGCGCATCGTAGGTGTAGTCGTTGCTCGACTCGACGCGTTTGTTCCTGAAGTAAATCGGCTGCTGCGCATCGTCCTGGATGTGGGTGATGTTGCCGGCGGGGTCGTAAGTGTAGTGCAGGTTCTGCAAGCCGCAGCCCTTGCCTGCGGGCAACTGCTCGGGTGCGGCAATGGTGGCCGGCGGAGGGTTTGGGTTCTCGCAGTCGTCCGTGAAGGCCACGCCCTGGGCCGTCGTGGCGTCTACGCCCCGGCGGGTGTACACGTGCGTCAAACGGAAGGTCTCGCAGTCGTAGTCGTAGGTGGTGCGGATGACGGTTGCGTCCCGGGTCTTGTAGTCGATAAGAGTGCGCTGGCCTTTGGCGTCGTAGTCGATATCGTCCACGCCGACGGGCGACGGTGCTTCGACGGCCGGGTCGAGCAGGCCGGCAGGCTCGGCTGCGCGTTCCAGCCACACATCCACTCGGTCCAGCAGGTTGGCCTCGTTGAAGACTGGCTGGATGACGTTGAACTTGTTCGGGTGCTGTGCGCGGGTCAGATTGCTGTGCGGCGCGATGGACTGGACTGGGCGGTTCAGCGCGTCGTAGCGCGTGCTGCCCTCGAAGAACTCGGCTTCGAGTTGCGGGTTCAGCAGCCAGTGGGGAATTGCCGTGTAGTCGGTCACCAGGCGGCGGGTGCTTCGCAGCAGGTTGCCCTTAAAGTCGTGGGCCTCGATGGGGGTGCCACTGGCGTCAAGCCTGGCGTTGGTGGCCACACCTGCCGAGTCGAAGTGCCGGTAGATGCGAGTGCGCAGGTTGAGCGCTTCGGCGTTGGCGAGACTTTCGCCGTATTCGATCTTGTCGACCAGAATGTCGCGGTTCAGCGTGCGTGGGTCCGAGGCTGCATCCCCGTTGGCGATGGTGCCCCGCACCGTCTGCTCCAACGGGCGGCGCAGCGCGTCGTAGGTGGTGGTGAAGTTGTGGCCGCGGCTGTCCCAGGCGCGGATGGGATTGCCGGACACGTCGTTCAACATCCAGCGCGCGCCGGCTTCCATGCTGAGTTGGTGGATGCGGTTGCCCAGCATGTCGTAGGCGTAGCGCATGACGATGCGGTCCTTGGCGTCGATGACGGCGCGTTGGTTGCCTTCGATGTCCAGCTCGACGCGGGTGGCGAAGCTCTCTTCAGTGCTGTCGAGGTCGTGACCGGGGCAGACGACCCGGTTGCGCGCCACGGTCAGGAAGGGGCGACCCAGGGCGTCGAAGTGCGCGGTGGTCGGTGTGTCGGCATGGGCTGCGGCGCGCAGGGCGGCGTTGCGCTCGACCTGCCTGAGGGCACCGGCGATGCGCTGGGCATGCCAGGTTTGCCAGGTGCCGGGCAGCGTCTTGAAGTATTCGGCCACGTAACCGCCGATGTCGAGGTCGCTGCGCGGATCGCCCGTCTGCCTGTTCCGCGCCGCGCAGGTGTCGTTGACGTCGTAGGTGGTCTGATACCAGGGGTTGAACACCACCTTGTCGTAGGTGTGGTTCGGGTGCAGCGTGGCGATCACGCGCTCGGCCGGGTCGTAGAACAGCACCGGGCTGACGCCGACCTGAACGCCGAACTCGAAACCGTGCGTGGGAGAGAAGAAGGGCTCGTACTGGCGGACCGGCTTGCCCTTGTTGTTGAAGATGGTCCAGCCGCTGCCGACCCAGCGCGGGTTGACCACAGGGCCGCCTTCCACCAGCGGCCCGGGTTCGGCCTGGATCTTCTTCTGGATCTCGCGGCCGAAGCCGTCTGAATAGCTGAAGCTGAGTTGGATCTTGAGGCCCTGCGGTGGCAGAGGGGCGTTCGCATGGGTCTCACGAGCAAGCGATGCGACGCCGGCGGGTTGCCACTTCGTAGGGTCGCCGAGGTTGGCCTGCTGCGTGCGGCGAAAGCGGTCGAGGTCGTAGACGATGCGCGTGGTGGCGTCGCGCAGCAACGCGGGGGCAACCGTGTGCGGGTCGGCCGCAGCGAAGAAGGCGTCGACTTGAGCCTGCGTGAGGTCGGCAACGAAGCCAGACAGCGTGTCGCCTTCGACTGGTGCGGGCAGCGGCTTGCCCATGACGGTCGTGCCGACCACCATGCCCAACGTGTCGAAGGCGACTTCGGTCTGATTGCGGTTCGGGTCGCTGACGAGACGCGGCTGCAGGACGCGGTAGTCGTTGGCCTCCACGCTGACGCGATTACCCAGTGCGTCGCGGCTTTCGACCATCAGCAGGTCGTTGTTGTCGAAGCCGACGAAGGCGTCCTGGCCGAAGGGGTCGCGGTAGCGGCGCGGCAGGAAGAAGTGCTGGCGAGCTTGAGCGGATTCGGTGGCCGCACTTTCGGTGAGGTTCGAGCTGAAGAAGGACTGTCCTGAAGGAATCCACCAATGGTCGTCGGCATCACTCGCGGGGAAGCGCCCGTCGGCCTTGAGCGACTGGCTTTGCAGGTAGCCGCCCCGGTTGCCAGCCTGGCCGGCAAGCACGGCCGAGGGGTTGGGGAGCAAGGCTTCGAGCTGTTGGCCTGCGTGCGAGCGTTGGAACACCTGCGTGAGCAATCCGGGTGTGAAGGCGAGCTTGTAGCTTTCGCCGGGCAAGCCAAGCGACTGCAACTCGCCCAGCGGCAACAGGCTGGCCAGATCGTCGCGGCGGTACAGCGTGCGCAGCCATTCGATGGGGCGGCGGCGTTGGTTGCCGGCGGCGGTGGCCTCGTAGGCGACCTCAGGCCCAGCGAACTTGTGCCGCAGGCGCCCGGGGGCAGCAGGGTCGGACTCGACCAAGTCTGAAGCCTGAAAGCGACGAACAAGACTTGCCGGCCCGGTGGCAGATCCCGAGGCTGTATAGCCGGTCAGCTCAAAGGTGAGCGCCTCGCAGGGCTGCGGGTTGCGGTGCGTGTCGGGCGATTCGATCGGGTTGGTGACGCGGTTTTCGGTGTAGGTGATCAGCTGCGTGGTCTGCCTGGCTTGATCGCCTGCCTGCAGCCCCGTGAGACCAGGGTTGGGCACCAGCTGGACATTCCCCAGCTGGTCGACGACGCGAATCTGTGGACGGCGCCCGTAGCCGATGGCGGCCTGTTTCAGCACGTTGCCGTAGGCATCGACCTCCAGGGTCAGCGCATGCTGGATGCTCGGATCCGCCGGATCGCGCTCGTAGTGGTAGCTGATCGCCTCGCGGGCATGTGTGAAGAAGACGGCGTGACGGTTAGCCCCACGGGGCTGCAAGGCGCGAATGGTGAAGTTCTGTTCGGTGACGGTGTAGGGCGTTTGGGCGCGCTCGATCTGTTCGGGCGTGGCGCTCGGGCCGGCGTCGTCGGCGTAGACCTCCTGACGCAGCATCGAGCCCTTGAGGGCACGGCAGGCTTCGCGCTCATCTTCCAGATTCAGGCCTGCAGGGAGTTCCGTGTCCGGCAGCAGCAGGGCTCGGGCTTCGGCATCGGTCAGGCCAGGCTCGCGGAAGTACTCCCCCTGGTCGGTGGCATTGAGCAGGCCGGCGAAGTAGTTGGAAACGTGATCGCGGCTGAGATACACGCCGGTGTGGAACCAGGTCTTGGTATGGACCGGCGGAACGTGCGATGCGGAGGCGATGTTGTCTGCCGGCACATTGCCTGCGGCCAGGGCCGCGAACTGTTCCGTATCCCACTGCTCCACCATCCCGAAGCCGCGGAATTCCCGCTCCTCACCATCGAAGTAGCCGTGGTGGTAGGCGTACTGGCTCACAAAGCGGTTGCGGCTGATGTGGTCGATCGTTTCCACCCGCTCCACCACCTGCACCGGGAACGGCAGCCGGGTGATCCAGGCTTTGCCGTTGTACTTGTCCTGGAGGTAGAAGCGCAGTGAGGAGCAGTAGCTCACCCGCGTTTCGGCGCCCAGATTGTTGATCGTGGTGGTGAGCAGATGGGGTTTCTCCTCGCCCATCAGCTTCATGTAACGCATCTGCCGCCCTGAATCACCAGGCAGGGGCGATGACCACACCAGGCAGGCTGTCCCGTTGCCCAGCAGATCCAGGGTCGTCACCTGAGCGGCGTTGTGAATCGGCGGGAACGCCGGCACCGGCGCCGTGGTGCTCCAGCCATTCCCCGCCTGGTTGAAATACAGCCGCACCCCCTCCTGGTGCAGATAAATCAGGTCGGTGGTGCCACTCCCGTCGATGTCGGCCAGCAGCAGCCGTTTCGGATCGAACAGCTCCGGATGGTCGAACACTGGCGCATTGTCCATCGACACCTTGGCCCCGAAGCGGCCATAGCCCAGGTTCGGCCAATAGCAGATGTCGTTGCCGTGCAATCCGGCGCGGATCCGCACTACATCCGTGAGCCCGTCGCCGCTCATGTCGGCCAGGTGGATGCTTTCGGTGCCATCGGCGAACACCACCCGCGGCCCCTTCTCCTCATCCCAGGGCAACGACAGCCGCTGCGCTCCAGCAAAGCCCTCCTCCTCCAAGGAGCGGTGCCAGACGAACACATCGCCTTCGCTGATCAACAGATCGGCATGACCGTCGCCATCGAGGTCGATGAAGCGCAGGTTGGGATCCTGGAAATTGACATTCGGCAGCTGGCGGTAGGGCCGGAACGGTTGCCACCCCTCGGCCTCGTCATGCTCGTAGAGCCCTGGCGCCGGGCCGCTGAAGCTCACCACATCCGGCAGGCCATCGCCGGCCAGATCAAGGATCTGGGCACCCGCCGCCAGGCTCACGTTGGGCCGGCTGGCCACCAGTTCCAGCGGCGCGAAGGTGGCAACGTCCACCTTGTGGTCAGCCCGCAGCAACTGGCTGATCGGGCTGAGATTGCGCTTGTAGAACCACTGTCCCGCCTGCTCGCTCAGTACTCCCGGCAGGCCATCGCCGTGCAGGTCCACCCAGCGGTAGCTGCTGCCATCAAGGCCAACCGGCAGGTTCTCAAGGCTGCGGGGATCCACCTCCTCCACCGTTGTGCCCAGCTCCGGCTTGCTGTAGCGGAACTCCACGGGCGGCAGGCTGCGGAGGGTGGTGGTGCCGTTCTCCTGCTTCCAGCCCGTCTGCAGCACCTGGCTCAGGAAGCTGTAGATCGGCCTGCTGGCCAGGGTGGGATCGAGCTCGTCGTCGTAGGTGAAGTCGGTGCTGCGCACCACGCCCTCGTAGCCCGGCTGGGCAGGGCGGCCGCCTGTGGCGGGCTGGCCGGGGAAGTGGTGCAGCATCAGCACCCGCTCGCAGCGGCGACAGGTGC
Organism: Cyanobacteriota bacterium; assembly: GCA_026389265.1. Lineage (GTDB taxonomy): Bacteria > Cyanobacteriota > Cyanobacteriia > PCC-6307 > Cyanobiaceae > Cyanobium. Next base: position 41,578 of record JAPLIE010000174.1, read on the forward strand.
GCACCTCAAAGCCGGAGCGGTAACTGGAGAAGGCATCCGGCCGATACCACCAAGCCTGTTGCGGCACGCCGGGGGGGTCGGTGTCGTTCAGCTCGCCGTAGTCGAACCGCACCTCAAACAGCCAGTCGGCGGCGGTGTCGCTGGGGGGGGTGGGCAGATCACTCAGACGTAGGGGGCGGTGGCCCTGGGCATCCAGCAGAGGGGTGCGGTTGCCGTAGAGCACCCGCTGCAGGTAGCGCTGGGCCGTGCGGGCCTGGTCGCCAGCCGCACCCCGGTTGCGCTGGTGTGCCTGCAGCAGCGGATCCGCCTGACCGGGACGCAGGGTGAAGGTGCCGTCTTCCGTTTTGTAGAGGTAACGGATGCCGTTGCCCTTGTCGTCGCGGCTTTCGCAGATCAGCCAGCTGAAGATCCGCTCCGGATCCTGCGGATCGGCGATGCGGGAATAGGCATCGGCCCCGTAGATCGTGAGGATGTTGTCCTTGGAAATCGAGCGCCAGTGCACATCGGCCCGCTGCTCGGCCTCAGGACGGGGGTCTGAGCTGGTGGGGATCCACTGCCAGCGCTCAATGCGGGCGAACAAACCCTCGATGCGGGGACGGTAACGGCGCACCCGGTAGCCGTCGATGACGTCGTCGTGGATTTCCAGCCCTGCGGCCCCCTGGCGCAGCACCGGCACCAGGTCTTCCGCGCCGGAAAGCACGAATACGTCCGCCTCCTGCGGATCGGTGCCCCAGTCGTGGTAACGAGGGAGGCCCTTGTCGGTCTTGCGGGTGATCGCAGGCAACCCCAGGCTCCAGCCGAAGCCAAAGGGTCCGTTACCTGCGCCAGAGTCGTAATTGAGGCTGAGCTGGGGCCCGAAGCCACTGCGCCCCGGGCTGGTGGCGATCGGCACGCTCATCGAGCCGCTGCCGGTAACCGGATTGGCGGCGAACTTCTCGCCCATGCCCCGGATCGCGCCGCCCCCCTTGGGCAGGCTGATGCTGGGGGGCTGGATTAGGTGGGCTTGGGTATCGCTGGCGCCGACACTGGAATCTCCTTGTCCACTTCGCGCAGCAGCTTGCGGCCCCCCCGACGGCCCAGCACCTAGTGATCCTTGCTGACCTGAACCTGAAGGGGGAGGTGCCATTCGCCACTGGGGCGATAAATAATCTATTCACCTTGGCACCGGTGCAGCAAAGGAGCCACGGGCGTTACAAATTTTTTCTATTGAGGCACCGCATCACTGATATGGATTCAGGCTCTGGTCGAGCCAATGACTCAATGTGGTTCAAGACAGTCCGCAGCTCATCAGCGAACTATCGCAATCTTTGGTCCAAAACGTACATCATGGCAAGACCACCGAACTTGTTATTAGAAGGTTCCGAGAACCACCGGTGCCCACCCACCCATTTCCGGGAACCATGCTTGATAGGTCTGGGCCAGTGTTATTCAGACTAGTCCCAGTCAGGGTTCTTGGCACAAGTCTCTCAGATGTAGCCCTGGTTCACGGGTCCGCAAACCACCTGTGCAATCCGCTACACAATCTTGGACGCAGGGCAGCCCTGAGCTGGCCACCCGCACCAGACCCTCCGCCCCTATCCGCCAATGGAACATCCGCCGGAGCCCACTGAGGAGCCCCGGCGGGAGGCCTGTGGCCTCAGAGCACCGCCACCAGGCCGATGTGGCGGGCCTGGAGCTGGCGGGCCACCGCTTGGGCGGTGCGCAGCGGCATCAGGCGGGGCTTCTGGACGGCCCGGCTCCGGCTACCGAAGTGCAGGGAGAGGCGGGCTGAGGCGGCGGGCTTGCTGGAACCGGCAGGCACCAGGACCACCACGCAGCGGATCGGGCAGCAGAGGGAAGCGGAGGCCATGGGATGGATGGCGAGGAACACCGGCCTCCAACGCCTCACCGCAGCGGCCGGGCAAGGGCGCCGCAGGCGCTCGCGTCAGCCCTTGCGCGTGCCGAGGTGGATGGGGCAGTGCTGGTGTGGTGCTCGCTCCTGCCATGGCTCCGCCCCGTTCTGCTGACTCCCGCTTGCGTGGTGGTGGTGTCCTTGGGGTTCCAGCACCCCTCAGCGCCCGATGAGACCTGCACTTGGTTCTGGGGCCGGCTGGCGTCCTGACCCTGTATGCCGTCTGAGCATCACCCGGTGCCCGCTACCGCTCGATTCGCCTTGGTCGCCTGGCGGTGTCGATCAGCAGGTTCTGCAGGAGCTCCCGGCTGCAAATGAGCAGGTGGGCCAGGGCCGCAGCGGTGATGCGGGGTTCGGCGACAAGGTCCCCGCGGCTGGTGGCCAGGGCGGCACGGAGTTCCGTGAGCTCCCGGCCGATGTTGGCCGCCATCACGGCGGTGCTTTCGCGGCGCAGTGGCCTGGTTGGCTCCATGGGGGCATTCTGCAAAGGAGCCAGCGGTCGCTCGATCCCCGAGATCAACCAGGGACTAATCAGCTGCGCGTTTCCGATGGATCCGTCCAAGACGGTCTTCCGCGAAGCGCTCAGCTGAAGACTCAGCTCCTATGTAGGGCCCAAGCCGCCCGCTCCCGCTGCACCTCCAACCGGATGCGGAGCATGGCGGCGCTATCGCCCGATCGCTTTGCCTCGCGGTATCCGGCATGTACAGGCCAGCAGATCGAATTCAAGAAGGCCTGATCCACCGGGCAGCTCAAGGGCTGCAGGGGGAGGACGTAGCGCCTCAGGGCCCAGAGCGCATTCTCGGCCTCCCGGGGATCCAATGCCCGCCAGGCGGGAGCCCCGTGGCCCCCGGGATCCTGGCCAGGGCAATTAGCGCTACCGGAACCGAGCACCGGCCACACCGCCACCGCACGCCCATGGATCACCGGCGCATCCAGGAATGGCCAGCGCAGGGAATCGGGAGCCTCCAGCCGGGCCCAAGCCCCGCCATGGGCCAGATGCACCGGCCCCACCCTGGAGAAGCGAAGCGCATCAACTGGGCAGCCGCAGAACCCGGCCAGCTCAGCGAACGACAGCTGCCAGTGCTGGACTTGCCTCGGCTCGATCCGGGTGCACTGCCCGCCCTGCCACCAGTGGCCCTGCCACTCGTGGCCTTGCCACTGGTGGCGATGAACCAGAAGAATGGAGGGAACCATGACGCGAGCAAACGCAGGACCCCGGAGGGTTCCGCGCCGCCGATCAAGGGCTCGCCACCGCCCTGTTCGGCGCATCAGCGCCGGACACCAAAGGACGGCGAGCCTGGCCCCGACCCTTGGCGCGGCGCGGACCGTAGAGGGGCCTGCGGCAGCGGCGCCCAGCGAGAGCTCGGCGAGAGCGGGGGCTCAGAGCATCCAGAGCGACTCCCGAGCGACACAAGTGACAGATGCTCCTCTGGCCTGGCCAATAGCCGTTTTCTGCCGGAAACATCCCCTAGAGTTATTCCTTGGAATCATCCCTGGGGAGAAGGGCCGTGCATGCCGTCAGCGTCAGCGGGCTGAAGCACAATCCGGCCGAGGCCCTGCTTCAGGCCCGGAGTGGCCCGGTGGTGGTGCTGAACCGCAACAACCCCGATGCCGTCCTGATCGGACTGGAGGAGGGCGGGCTGCTGCAGGCTCCCGGCGTTCGCGCAGCCCTGGCCACGGCGCTGTTCCGCGACGGTGAGCTCTCCCTGGTGCGTGCCGCCCATGTCGCCGAGATGGATGTGGCGCGCTTCATCGCCCATCTCGGGCGGTTGGGCATTGCCGCCATCCGGCTCACAGCCGAAGAAACCCACGCCGATCTCGACACCCTGGAGCAGTGGCTGCAATCATCATTGCCGCCGCCAATACGCTCATCGCCGACGCCAGTCCGCTGATCGCCCTGACCCGCGTTAACGGGCTGGGGTGGTTGGAGGCTCTATTCGGCCAGGTGCTGGTGACCGAGGAGGTGATGGCTGAGGTGCTCAGCGGCTGCTATCCCGCCAGGGAGGAGCTGATCCAGGCTGCGATCGCCTCCGGTTGGCTCAGGGCCGTGGCGGTCGACTCCAGCGAACCGGCTCTGCCGGATCTCGATGAAGGAGAAGCGGCCAGCATTCGCCTCGCCCTGATCAGCGGGCCCCAGACCCTGCTGCTGATCGACGAACGCGCCGGCCAAGCGGTTGCGGAAGCCTTCGGCATCAGGTTGACGGGCACGGCGGCGGTGATCGGCATGGCTCGCCAACGGCGCCTGATCGAATCCGCCAGGGCCGTGTTCGCCGAGCTCCATGCCAACAATTTCCGCATCGCCCCCGCCGTGATTCAGGCCGTGCTGGAGCGCTGCGGTGAATGAGAGTCTGTCGGGATTCGACCAGGCATAGTTCTTATCCACTCCTCAACCAGTGGGTTGCGCTCAGCCATGCAGCACCTCCCCGTGATCCAGGGCCTCGCGGATGATCGGATCACCCCAGCGGTAACGAGGTTCGATGTCCTCCGGTCGCCATGCAACAGATCAACGCGAAAATTGGGTTGGCAGGCCCGGCGGATTTCGCGGGTCTTAGCAAACGGGGAGGGGCCCGGAGTAGTTCGTTGATCCAGCCTGAGCACTTGGTCTTGTTGACTATTTCATGGCTACTTATAGAAAATACCGGCGCTAAATTGATCGGCGTAGCCATGGCCTTCATCAACCTATTCACTGGTGCAAGAACGCCGGTGGCCCCAGAAACAGATGTCGAGGCCCGATCCAGAAAACCTGTCTAAGCGGCATATTAAAAAACCGCTACAAGGCGAATGTGCTAGCAGCACTCACAAACATATTCATGGTCCGCCATCAGTTGATTTGCAAGACATGATCAAGAGAATAGTGTCTCCATAGGTCTAAATACACCCTGAAAGATACTTAAAATCTCAGTGCAAAGCTGAAATCAGCCCAATTCCCACTTTGGACTAATCTTCAAGCGTCCATTCCAAACGTTTCGTGGCCCGGTGTTTCGCCTTATGGCTTGTTGCCAAGAGCTTTCTCAGCTAATCCTACGATTAATCCATTCTAGCTATAGCCTAGACCCCCATGAGCTAACAAGTCATACCACCAGCCGGAACTGCGCCACCAGGGAAGAAGTATCGGCCGCCTGCTCTCGAGATTAACCGGGCGGTACGAGCCGTTGCTGTTGGTCGCCAACGACGACCTGCCCGATGCTTCAGCCCTGCTCCGAGTCGGCGTGAGGGCTCTGAGATGGCAACCAAGTCTCCAACAGCTATCAAGCCCCAAGCCAGATCCTGTAGCGCAGACACCGCCGCCCCTGCAGCAACGGCAGCCACAGGAACTCGCTATCGTCCACATCCCAACGGCGGAAGCTGTGGGCCAACCTCATCAACACAATCGCACGGCAGCCCGAGGGCGACAGAACCACCGCTGGTAGAGGCTAAACGCCTTCAACGACTATAGAGGTAGCGAGATCCAACGACCTCTCCGACAAGCTTCGGCAAGGGCGAAGGGTTGGGATCGGCGGTGATCAGACCATTGGCGGGCATTGGTAGGTGCAGAGCAGGTTTGCTGACATTGTTCAGGCAAATCTCCGCCGATTGCAAGGCGTTGTTAGAAATAGCTGTGGGGAATGCAGTCCACCGCTATGGGCTGGTCGCGGCCACAGGTAAAGGATGGCCTTGTGGCGTAGATGTAGGGTGCTATTGTTACGGCATATTAGCTAGGACATGGATCGGGCTCAGAGATGGCGATAAGTGCAGCAGATCGTTTAGAGTAGCTTTAAATTGTTCTAGTCACCTTTGCAAAACTGGGTCAAGCAAAGAGGCGTTACTTTGTAGCGATTAGTTCTTTTTCATCCAGTGCCGACGATGGCTCAGTCGATGGCGTAGTAGGAACATCCAACGACCGGCTGCTGCACGATGCACCAGGAGTTCAGCTGAACCTTCCTGGCCGGAGGGAAGTGCATTGGCCTAGTGCATCCCAGGGGGATGTGGTGGGGCCTTTACCTTCCCCACCAACTTTCAGTGGCAGCTTCTCTCCAGAGGGCTCAGGTCAAGAGGGCAAGGGGCGTAGTGAACGTGAATCAACTGGGGTAAAAGGCCCTACCCACTTGCTTGATAAAATAGAAGGATCGTTTGCAGTCCGCGCAACAAACCATGAAGCGAGTGGCGATGCCCGAGACGACCTGCTTGCACATGTTATAGACTAGAAGAGTAGACAAGCTAAGATAGCTTATGAAGCCAAGAGCCTTATGGCGGCAGCTTCTGTAAATCAGCGAATCACCCTTAGACAGGGATTTTGATTGCTTAAAACGGTAAATTACTAACCTAACTTTTCCTGTTGTATTCGATGGAAAAAATTTTATCTTGTGCCACAAATTTTGTTTCTTCCATCTCTTGCCTGGCCGGTGCTCTGTTTACCTTGGCTACTCCTGTCCATGCAGGGCAACCTGTGGGCGATTTGCAGATCGGCAACATCTATACTAGATTCAGCCGCTGCATTGTCAACGAATATGGAGAAGGGGCAGATTCTCCACGGGATCAGGCGAAATGTCGAGGGATTTTAATTGAATCTAACAGCAAAGCACAAGGGACAAGTCAAGATACTAAAAACGGCTTTACTTACTATTTTTACGCGACACTGAGAAGCCAAGATTTTTTGATAAGCTATGTAACGGATAGCAAGAACCTTGTCAAATACGTGATTGTCGGTGGCGACAATTTCATCTTTGGTGGTCCAGCTAGCGGTGATTGCATAGAGTATCTACGGAACAGTAGTAACCATATTATTGTTTGTGCCGCCCATATTATCGAGGATCAGCTTGGCAAGGGTTCATCTAAAAATTTGAGCTATACAGCAGCTATCAACCTGGCAAAGATGACGGCTGACTCAACGGGTGTAGGCTTGTCAACATCTCTATCTAAATCTCTCCAGGCACGCTGCACTGGAGCAGCTATCGGTTCGTTACTGGGTTTAGTGATTACAGGTAATACTCGAAAATCGACAGACGCAATTCCCACTGAGTGTAGGCAACAACAAAATTCTCCTTCCCCTCAATATCAACAACCAAGCATTCCAAACAAGAATTTACAGATTAAACTCCCAAACACCTACTTAAATCCCAATCGTGCGTGGTTACAAGATTCGATGAGAGATACAGATCGCTTCCGCGCTGGTAGCGGTTGGCGCAGTATCGAGAGAAATCCAAGCGGTTTTTAAAAAGTAAAGTAGAAGGTGATTTTGGCGAGAGTTCCTGATCTAGAGCCAGAATCCTATCCCCTGAGATCAATGGCTCTGGATGCGGGCGCGTCAGCTCAAAGATCACATGGGTATCGAGCAGGATCACCGCGAAACCTCCCCTGATGGGTTGTGGCGTTCTCGGGTTTCCCATCACGGTTCAGCGCCGAATTGAGCCGAGGCTGGCTGGGGATGAACGTTGAGGAAGCTCAAGCTCCACACCTCCCCCCGCCTTCGGCTTACCTTCCGCCAGCAACTCCGCCAGGGCGGGGCCGGCGATCAGGGCGGCGGCCAGCAGCAGGAGCAGGGCGACTGAGCGCGGACTTCGTGGCAGCCTGATTTGGGCGGAAGGCCCCTGGGGGCATATGGGTATGGACCGGCATGTCGTCAATATGCAGCACTTGCGCCGCAATTGGTGCCCAGTTGATCTATTGCGCTACTCTTCAAGATATCTATTTTGACCCTTAAGAATGAGACACAAATCTTCCACTTTTGTTAGGTTAGCGCACCAGTTTTGTCTTCCCATAATTGCGGCTACTGCACTCACCACTGCAGCCTCAGCTGTAGAAGCCAGCCAGATCATTTACGACAATACCACCTCTGCCCCCACTGGGGGTGCCTCATTCACTGCCCTTGAGCAAGGGGATGAAGTCAGGCTTGATCCCCTTGCGCCTCGAAGCATCGTCCTCCTTGAGATCGGTCTATATCAACAGGGCACGGCTGGCACGACCGATCATCTCGGGCTCGCCCCCCGTCCCTGGCCCCCTGCCCCTCCTCGGTGTGGGTGCCGCCTTTTGCTACAGCCGTAAGCTGAGGATGCGGATCAAAAGTATCGCTAACCCCATTACCAGCAGCTTCACCATCTGAGCCGATGCCTGGCAACTTTGCGGGCGCTGCATTGTTCCCCCACTCGGACAGGCTCACCGCAGCGGCTCACAGGCCACCCCGTCGCCGTTCATGTCCAGGTCGGTGTGCCGGGCGGGCAAGTGAGCTTCCGGCCCCTGCTGGCGGCTACCGCGGCCGGAAGCTGACCTGCCGGCAGATCAGGAGGTTGACCCGCGCTCGGGAGCTGCTGATCCGCCGGGGTGGGGAGGGTGAGCAAAATGGCGAAGGTCCTGCGATGGCCAGCACCATCTCCGCTTCCCACTGCCCAAGCCGTTGATCACCCCCTCCTTCCTTGAGCGCCTCCATATCGAAACTGGAGGATCGTTCCATTGCCATGCCATTACCGCGGACCTGCAGGCGCTGGTGGAGCGCAGTGGCGTTCGGCAGGGGTTGCTGGTGGCGGTTGGGCAGCACACCACCACGGCCCTCGTGCTCAATGAAAACGAGGAGCGGCTGCTGCGCGACATCGAAGCCTTCTTTCTCGGTCTGGCACCGCCGGAACGCCCCTGGCTCCACAACGACCTGCACCTTCGCCAGGGCATTCCGCCCGATGAGCCCCGCAATGCCCACGCCCACCTGATTGCGATGGTGCTCGGCAACCAGCTCAGCCTGCCGGTGGTGGAGGGCCGGCTTGGCATCGGCCGCTGGCAGTCGGTGTTGCTGGTGGAGCTCGATGGACCGCGCCGGCGGGAGGTGTTATTGCAGCTCATCGACACTGGCGGCCCATCCCCGCCAACGGGACGCGACTCGGCGTTGGGAGCAACGCCTTGAGATTGGGGTGGGCGCCCCCGATCTGCGCGCTTCTGAGCCCCGAGGCCCCGGCTCCGCTTCGTTGCCCCGCTGGCCGCTCGGGGGGTGTCGCCGCGACACCGGCACCCGCCAGGCCCGGCCATCGGTCCGGCTGCGCCCTTGCTTGTGGGGCACCCGCCGCGCAACGGAAGCGGGTTGGCGTGTGGGCGGTGCCTGGGGGGATCCAGCGACCGTGGGATAGGCGCAAGGGCACCCGCTCACTTGCCGGCAGATCGGCAGCTTTGCCCGCGCCCAAGAGCTGCTGAGGCAAGGGCACACCTACCTATCTGGGCGCGCCTTGAAGCTGACCACCCGCTGGTAGCCGACCACCCGCCGCACGAGCATCCCGTTCTTCTGCTCCACCCAGGCCTGCTGCCCCGGCCGGTCGCACCAGTCCTCCATCAGGCTGTTCATTTAGACGCAGTCGGGCGGAGGCTATACACCGGATCGTTCCCTGCATCAATCTCCGCAAGGGGAACGGCAGCTGGCGGCAGATCAGCTGCAGGGCCGTAAGCACCACCGCTCCGACACGCACCAAAATCGGCGGCCGGTTGCGCAGCCGCAGCAAGGACTTGCGGTGGTACCCAGTGAGCTCCTGTAGCTCATCGAGGAGTCGCCACTTGCCGATGCCACGAGGGAAACCCTGTGTAGCGCCGCCGGGCCGCGTCAAGGGCCGCCCGGCGGCGCTGGCGATCGTTGCCGCTCGCTGCGGCTGGCGGCCTGCTCCGATACTCCGGTAACTCGCTTATCGATGCAATGGGCCAGCGCGGATCGTGAACCCCAGCGCCGTGCGATCGGCATCCTGCACAGGATCTTTGTTGATGGCAGCAACGTTTCGGGCGCCCTGCAGACTCCATCAGCCTCCCGCTCCGGCGAAGCCCCCGTTTGGGGGCAATCGGATTCTCATGCGCGGGGGGTTGCCGTGAAGGCATAGCGGGTGTGGAGCCTCGTGCTCGCTCCAGGGCTCAGTTCGAGTTTGCGGTCGCCGCTCAGCAGGGACTGCCGCGGTCCGCTCCAGGGTTCCATGCACACCATCGCCCGCGGTGGCTCCGTCCAGAGCACAACCAGATCGAGGGGGTGGCTCAGCTGCAGTTCGAGGCTGGTTCCGGCGGCCTCATCCACCAGCCTCACTGGCCCCGTGGGCCGCACCAGCAGATCGATGCCATCGGCGAGCCTCTCCATCTGTTCGGCCGTGGAGGCGTCCTCCATGGTGAGGTGGTTGAGGCACCGGGCCGGCAACCCCTCGAAGCGCACGCTCTCCAGGCTGGAGAGGTTGAAGTAGGGGTGCAACCCGAAGCTGAACGGCATCGTGTCGTTGCCCCTGTTTTCTACGATGGTGGTGATCTCCAGCGCCCCGGGGGCCAGCCGCGCCTCCAGGGTGAGCAGGAAGGGGAACGGGTAAGACTTCAACGTCTCCTGGGTGTCGGCCAACTGCAGCTGCACGCCAGCGCCATCCGCCAGGGCTTCCAGGCGCCAGGGCAGCTGGCGCGCAAAGCCGTGTTGGCCGAGGGTGAACTCACCCTGGGGCAGGGGCAGCCGGTTGTTCGGCAGGCCTCCGGTGATCGGGAAGAGCACTGGGAAACCTCCCCGCACCGATTGGGCTGGGTCGAGGAAGCGCTCGAGATCGAGGTAAACAAGCTCGTGGTCAGCGCAACGCCAGCCGCTGATCAGCCCGCCGCGCTCGGGCACAACCCGCAGCAGATCACCGCTGGAAGGATCACTGAACTCCCAGTGGGGAAAGGGAGTATCACGTTGAATCAGAGGCATGAGAAGGTCTACCGGGCTGAGATCTCACTCAATCTGCTGCAGCGGGTCAAGGAGGGATGCCCCCAATCGGAAACAGGGGGCACCGTCAGCGGCATGCAGTGGCGGCTGGTCGGTTCAGTCGTCGTAGACGCGGCAGTTGATGTCGGAGGGATTGAGGTCACAGAACACCTCGAAGGGAGATGGGGCCTCGGCCTCGTCGGGATGGCGCTGCTGGAACTCCTCCAGTTGCTTGATCTGCTGCTCGATCTTGCTGGCGATCGCCGACTCATCTTTGGCCTGGGCTGCTGATAGGGCGAGGCGATAGGTCTGGAGCTGGTCTGCAATGGTTGCCATGGCACACAGCCCCGGCAGGGGCCCAAAAGGCCTGGCGAATGTAACCCTGCCGGATCCATCAACGGGACCCCCGAGCCTGCGATCGCTCGGCAACGGCAACCTTGATTCCGTGATTCAGGTATTTCTGCTCATCCTGCGGGACGCATCGTGTCGATGTTCGTAGATCCGGTGGGGTGGCAGGGTAGTGCGGCTCCGCAGGATGAATTCCATGGCTGACGCTCCCTATCTCGTTGCCCTGGCCCTGGTGGAGTTCGACGGCAAGCGCGCCCTGCCGCTCACCGGCAAATCCCAGACGGCCGCCGCTGCTGATGCGCTCGATCCTGGCGATGACGGTCGCACCTTGGCGTTGGAACTCTTGCTACGCCTGTGGCAGCGCAGTGAAGAGGGCCCTCTGCAACGGGCCGCTGGAGAGGCCAGCCTGCTGCTGGTGGAACTGCCGATGGAGCTGATGAGCGAACAGTTGCCGCTGCTCAAGGCGAACTGGATCTCCGGCGGTGAAACGACGGCGTTGCTCACCAGCCTGGAGGAGCTGGCGATCAGGGCCTGGCGGATCACGATCGCCAAGTACGAGCCGGTGAGCTTCATCGCCTGGCCCTGATCGGCCGTTGGCCATGCCCCCATCTAGGCACAATTTGGGTCTTCTCATTTGAGGACTGGCTGTTTCGCTGTTCACCCCAGAGCCGCGTCGACATCTGGTCCCATGACCTCGCGGGCGAACCGCGCTCAGACCTTGCCCGAGAGGACCACCACGGCCAGCAACAAGGCCACCAACACCAGCTCGCTCAACATTGTTTCGATCGGCATGCCCGGATCCCTGCTCAGATCCTCACTGTCCGCTATTGATCCTCACAACGCGCCCCCCAAGCGGGGGCAAAGCCCCCCCGAATGGGGACTGGGCTTGCGGCACCCTGCAGCAACACGCTGATCGGCCAACCGTTTCAGGCTGCCATGGCAGCCCACGAGCAGAGGGCCACTGGCATTCAGGAGGTTCAGGCTGAGCAGTCCAACCTAAACTTGCTGGGCGCTAGTCAGAAGGGTGCCTCCCTCTGGGCTGCCTATGGATTCACTCGCCGCTATCCCCGATCCATCGACAGCACCGCTCACGATCGCCTTCTTCGGCCTTGGGGCGGTGGGCTCCTCGATGCTGATCTGCCTCTCGGAGCTGGCCGATCGCGACGACGTGCCGTTGCGCTTCGTGGTGGTGGTGCTGAACGACGAGCTGGCCCGCGATGCCCTGTTCCATGCCGAACAGCTGTTCGACCGGATCGACTTCATCGCTCTGCCCGACTTCGGCCCTCTCTTTGATGGCAGCGCCCCGGAACTGCAGCGGCTGGCCGGTGCCCAGTTGTTGATCAACGCCGCCCAGCCCGGTTTCAACACGCCCCTGCTTGAGCTCGGCCTCAGGCTCGACGCCCATGTGGTGGATCTGGCGTCGGACATGTACGACGCCGAGACTGAGCGCAGCCTCACCTTCTCCCAGTACGCCTTTCATGAGGCTTACCGCGACCGCGGCCGCACCGCCCTGATCAATCTCGGCGTATCCCCTGGTTTAACGAACTTCCTGATCGGCCTGCGCCTGCATCAGCTGCGCGGTTCCCGCCGCCGCGACCTGAAGATCGAGAGCGTGGACCTCTATCTCCTGGAAGACATCGACGCCGATGAGATCGTGTTTTCCTGGTCGCCGCTGGTGGCTCTTGAGGAGCTGGCGGAGCGGCCCCGGCTGCTACGCGATGGGCGCATCCAGGTGCTCGACCCCTTCAGCGCCGCCCGCGACCACCATTTCCCCGGCGAAGTGGAGCCCACCCGCCAGTACCCCCTCTACCAGGAGGAGCTGCTGTCGCTGCATCGCTCTTTTCCCGAGATCGAATCGATCGGCGTCTACACCGGTGGCTCTGAGGTGGAGCTGGTGAAGGCTCTGTTCAAACTCAACCTGCTCTCCAAGCGCACCCTGCCGCAGCAGCAGAGCGAGCTGACGGTGGAGGCGATGGTGCGGGCCATCCTGCCGGGCATGAATAAGCCGCGCCGCATTGAGGAATATCTGCGCAATGGCGTGATCCGCCGTGCCCACTTCGCCGCAGCCGCTGAGATCCGCTACACCGAGAACGTGCGCAACGACCGTCAGGTCACGATCGAGACCGTCGGCCTCAGCTACCTGCGCTACCGGGGCCTGCTGGGCAGCCCCTACGCCGGCGCCACCTACATCTCCTATCCCACGGCCGTGGGTGCAGCGATCCTGGCCTGGCATGCCTTGGAGTTCCTCCGAGAGGGGGGCGGTGAACTGGCGGGGGTTATCACAGGGGAGGATCTGGCCCGGCTGTTGCCCCGTACCCGTGCAGACGCCATTCGACGCGATCTGGTGGCCTGGGATATCGATCTGTTCGAGAGTGTGCGCGACGCCACGCCGGTGTGAGGCTTCCGTCCAGAACGCCCGGAGCAGACCCCAGCAGCATCAGACCGGCCCGACCAAGGTCATGGCGCTCCAGCAGCCGCGGGGTGGCAAACCCCGTCCAGCCGATTTCCTCAAAACTCCCGGCCACAAGGCCAACGGCAAGGAGCAGCCAAGGAAGATTCATTAACAGCGATCGTAAGCACCCCGGCCTGGCCTACTCAGGTGTAATACCAGGCTAATTCGCCTATCCTACCTCAGCCCATTCCGGTCTTGTCTTTCACGTCTTCGATGGTATTCCGGATTTTGGCCTCGACCTGCTTCTGCTTGCCGGCGAGACGATCTCCTTGGTTGCCCGTAACGTTGCCGATCGATTCCTGGGTCTTGCCCTCGAATTCTTTGGCGTCAGCCTTGACACGGCCAGCGGTGGCGGCCAAGGGTAAGGAAGGGCCGCTGAGGGTGAAGGCTCCTAAGGCATGGGCGGGAGCGGTTAAGGCCGGCGTGGCGATCAACACCAGCAGGCTGAAGGCAATGCCAAGGCAGGTAGCAGCCAACTGGCGCAGAAAACGAAGATTGTGATTCATGGTGGGGATGGAAAGGGAAGTCATGACAATGTTTAGTGTTCGGTCTGTAGTGTTCGGTCTGTAGATCCGCGCGTTCAGCTGATCGAGGGACAGGGTTCAAGATCCAGCTTGTTGCCCCGGATCGCGGCGATATGCCGATCGACCCGCGCCAACCTGCCCAGCACGAGGCAAAGATCAAAAGCCGAGAGTTCGCCGTCGGCTCTCCATTTCAGGCATGTGAGGCCCAGACAGCAGCCTGTGCTAATCAGTCCGTTGGTGTTGATGGCAGACCTCCTGGGTGCATCTGCTTCAAGTCTTCTCGATTATAGACACAACGACTGCTGCCAAACTGCTGTAATCAGCTGCGGCGGATGGTCAGAGGCGTTGCGGCGGATGCCGATCGCCATGCCAGCGCTTCAGTTCGCCACGATTCGGCCGTCGTGGATGCGAACGAGGCGCCCAGCCCGGTCCGCCGATCCATCACTGGCCTGCCGGTGTGGGAATCGAGGGCGCCGGTGGGTTCGTCGGCAGGCAGCCTGCGTGCAGATCATCGAGATCCTCACCGTTACGGCTGAGAGTGGCTAAGCCATAGCCTGCAAGGGTGCGCTCCACGTCGTAACCGGGCTTTTGATTTCCGGCACCTTGTCATCGGGGCCGCTACGACGTCGTCGTTCGATCGCCGCCTCAATCGAGCGGTCCAGTGACTGAAGCTGGTGGTGCTGCATAACCGCATCCAGCAGCTGAAGCGTCAGCGCAGCGCCATTGAGGTGGTACTGGGTCAGGCGAATCTTCGCGGCAACGTGACCACTAGGCTTGCTCACGACGGTAAAAGATCGCTGCTAGGTGCTCCGCAGGACACGGTTACTCGCGCCATGCGGCTAAGATAACTTGGGCGTAAAATGTCCCAATTCCTCAGCACTTCCAATGCAAGTACTCAATCGCACACTGCGCGCAGGCGTCGCAGCTCTAACTTTGAGCCTGTTGGCTTCAACAAGTGCTTTTGCAGGGGGTTCCACAATGCCCTCTAAGGACATTGTCGATACGGCTGTTTCGGCGGGCAGCTTCAAGACGCTCACAGCTGCGCTTGAGGCGGCCGGGCTCGTCGAAACCCTGAAGGGGAAAGGCCCATTCACCGTTTTTGCTCCAACCGATGACGCCTTTGCGAAGCTTCCTGAAGTCACGCTGAAGTCGCTTCTGAAGCCGGAGAACAAAAAGAATTTAACGGCGATTCTTACTTATCACGTCGTGGCCGGCAATGTGAAAGCCGCCGATGTCATCAAGCTCTCGAGCGCAAAGACATTGAACGGACAATCGGTCACGATCAAGACCGTGGGAGGCAAGGTCTTGATCAATGGAGCTACTGTTGTTAAGGCTGATATCGCAGCGACGAACGGCACGATCCACGTGATTGACACCGTACTGATGCCGAAGTGATCTGCTGTTAAGCGGAATGAACGGGTGCCGCCGCTAACCTGCGGCACCCAAACGAACAGCCGTTCGAGCGAATCCGGCCAGAACTGATACTGGGGAAGTCGAATCAGTTCACCGATCTGAGGGGCCACCACCACCGCCGGCGGACCCGGACTGTTCAGGTGAGGTCACAAAACACCTCGAAGAGAGATGGGGCTTCAGCCTCCTGGGGGTCGTTTGAAGAGTGGCTGTTTCGCTGTCCACCCCAGATCCGCGTCCACATCTGGTCCCTGGCCTCCCGGGCAAACCGCGATCAGACCTGGCCCGAGAGGACCACCAGGGCCAGCAATAAGGCCACCAACACAAGCTCGCTCAGCATTGTCTCGATAAGCATGCCCGGTTCACCGCTTAAATCCTTACTGTCTGCGATTAATCCCGACGACAGCGCCCCCTATCCGGTGGCAAAACGTTCCATCCGCAGTAGTCCAGCCACCCGCAGTAGCCCAGACGTGAAAGTCAGAGGCTACGCGCTGCCCTACCGGATGGGGACGATCGCTCCAGGGCAGGTTCAGCCGCGCCAGGTGGGCAGCCCGCCGCGGACCAGGGTGCCGCGATGACGCCAGAGCGCTTCTGGCGTCACCTGGACGTCATGCTCGGAGGCCAACTGTGCTGCAGCCTCGGTGGAGGTGGTGGCGCGCAGGGCCTGGGCAAAGGCGTTGTCGCTCTGCAGCAACTCCTTGAGCTGATGCAATGCCGCCGAAGAGGGATGGACGGCTTCAGGGGCCGGCAGGTTGCAGGTGGCCATGGGACCTCCTTCTCAGAGTGATACCAGCCTAGGAACGGCGAACCAGATCGAGCACAGTTGGTTTCACCTGAAATGTTCTGCTTGGTCACCGTGACGAGACGTACCTCCTTTTACCCAGACCGTCGCAGCAGCTCATCAACAAAAAACTGTTCGCCAAGCGCTGCAGCGAGCTGGGCGACGTCTTCGGCAGTGACGGCAGCTTGCCATGCAGGCCACAGGGCGGGTCTTCGTGCATCCTGCCCTGAAAAGCCTTCAGCCGATCCAGCGCTGTGACAGGGAATTGGAGGTGGACTGACGTAGGGAGGAGATCTGCTGATCCACCCGAGCCAGGCGCTCCAGCACCAACAGCAGTTCCTCAAACAGGACTCTTGGGGCTGGGGCGCAGCCCCTCTGCGGGCCACCGCTCAGCAACTCGGTGACCCGGATCACAACCTGGCTTGAGCAATCTCATCGGCCCTGCTGACCCGGATCAACACCCATCGGTTTCGGGGGCCTGAGAGTGCAGGGACAGGCAAAGCCAATGCCTCTCCCTCACCCCAAAGAGCCATGACATTCCTCCACTTTCACAGCGCCACCAACGTCAACGCCATCACCTTCAACGTGATCACCGTTGGCGCTGTCGTCGTTTGCGGGGCAATGGTGAGTCTCCCCCCGGCAATGGCGGTCCCCATCGGCGGGGTGGTGCCCTCCGCCGCCACCAACGGCGTCAGCGGGCCCCGTCGCCCCGGCCCGATCACCACCACCAACACCACCACAAGCTCCAGCTCCAGCTCCAGCATCATCACCAGCAGCGCCCCCAAAGTGGCTAAGGGACGGCCCATGATCATTCCGACCGCTTCCGAGGTCAGGGCTGATTGAACGTCAGGTCAAGTCGCCCATCCCGGAAGAGTGTGCAGCGAAGCCCGCTCCGCTGCACTGGGGCCGCCGTAGCGGTGGTCATCTTCTTGGGCTCACTATCTTGGCCGATGCTAAACTTTGATCAAGAATTCAAAAGACAACGTCTTGCTCAAGATCTTGCTCAAGCATGCGCTTGGGGCTTTGTTCGCAGGGCTCTCGCTTCCACTGATGGCGATCAGTCCGGTCCATGCCGGCGAACTCCTTTCCTTTTCTTACGGGCCGCTGATCCGCTCATTGCGCATCAGTTCTCTACAGGCCTTCGCGAAGGATGGCAGCGTTGCTGAGGATCTGGCCTTCTTTCTGCAGTTCACTCCTGCCAATAAGCGAGCGGAGTTGCGCTCTGCCTTGGTGCAGCGGGCTGACATCGACCCGTTGTTGGTGTCGCAGTTCTTTAACAGCCGAATTGGCTCTGATGTGCTGGAGCGGTTGGGACGTGGCATCACCATGCAACGGGGTGGCAATGGCAAATTCGCGTTGCGATCTGCTCTGGTGGGGGCAGCCTTCTCCAGCGACGGTTTGAGCCTGCTCAGTGTGCTCCAGCAATTGCCAACCAACATCCAGTTGCACGGGGAAACGATAGCTGGTGCCGCTAAGGCCGGAGAGAAGGTCATCGCCGCCACGGAGGTCATCACCTCCACCATGAGAGCTCTGTCGGCCAAAGAAGCCGCAGCACAGCCACAGGTTAACTTCAACTCCTTGCCGAATCCCGCCAAGCCGGGGCCATTTTCAGTGCGTAAGGAGGTGTGGAATCTGGTGGATGCCAGCCGCAACAGATCCTTCTATGTAGACGTCTACATTCCAGAGAAGAACACGGCTGCTCAGATCCCGGTCATCCTGTTCTCCCACGGTCTTGCCTCAAGGCCGGAGGATTACGGCGCAGGCCTCAAGCATCTGGCCAGCTACGGCTATGTGGTGGCGGCTCCTCAGCATCCAGGCAGCGACACGATCTGGCTGAAGGCCATGCTGAAGGGGTTGCATCGGGACATCTTCGATGTTCAGGACTTTATCCAGAGACCCAAGGACATCAGCTATGTGATCGATGAGTTGGGCCGGCGCAATGCCGGTTCCTTCGAGGGCAAGTTGAACCTTGCCTCCGTCGGGATTGCCGGTCACTCCTTCGGGGGGTACACCGCCCTGGCGGTGGCCGGAGCCACGCTTGATTTCGACCATCTCCAAGCCGACTGCACCCGTCCCTATGCCGCCCTTGACATCTCCCTGTTGCTGGAGTGCCGAGCGCTTGAGCTGCCCCGCAAGTCCTATGCCCTTCATGATCCGAGGGCTCGGGCGGTGGTTGCCGCGAATCCGGTGATGCGCAGCATTTTCGGACCGAAAGGAACCCGTGCCATCGCCATCCCCGTGATGCTCGCCTCCGGCAGCTACGACCCAGCCGCCCCCGCTGCTCTCGAGCAGGCTCTGCCGTTCACCTGGCTGAAGGAAGCGAACAAATATTGGATGCTGCTGGAAGGCCAGGCCCACGTGAATTTCAACGAGATTGATCCCGGCATCAAGCAGACAATTGAATCGGTTGGCGATCTCGCGCTACCCAGCCAGGGATTGATTAGCAATTACATCAACGCCACCACTGTTCCCTTCTTCGAAATCTATCTGCGCAACAACCAGACCTATCTGCCACTACTCAGCTCTTCCTATGCTCAATATCTCAGTAAAGGCCAAAAGTTCCAGCTTTTTCTGGTTAGCGGTACTTCATCTCCCGGTGTTGTCAGCGCGATTGAGGCCTTCCGCAAGGCCATTCCCTAGTTTTTGTTGACCACGTTGGCTGGGCTTTTCCGCCGCTGTGCTGCGGCTGCGGCACTGCCCGCTTAGGCAGTCAGGCATTATCGCAGGCATTGTCGGCTTCGGTTATCGATGCCGCCCCGCTGTCTTCTTCTGCTCTGAAAAAGGTCTGCCATTCGACCCATGACGTCAACCACCGCTACGCTTGCTGCCTTGCGCTCCGGTCAGCTGAAGGGGATCACGCGGCTGGATCTTACCTGTGGCATGCAGGAATTCCCGCGGGAAATCTTCGAGTTAGCCGACACCCTTGAAGTTCTGAATCTCTCGGGCAACGCATTATCCGCGCTCCCGGATGATTTGTCGCGGCTGGGCAAGCTAAAGGTGTTGTTCTGCTCGGATAATCGCTTTACCCAGCTGCCCGAGGTGCTGGCCTCGTGCGTTCAGCTTGAGATGGTCGGGTTTAAAGCGAACAGCATTCGCGAGGTTGCCGCTGCAGCCATTTCCCCCGGATTGCGCTGGTTGATCCTCACGGATAACCAGATTTCGGTGCTTCCCGATTCCATCGGCAGCTGTGCGCGCCTGCAGAAACTGATGTTGGCTGGCAATCAACTGGCCGCGTTGCCGGAGGCGATGCACGCCTGCGTTGGGCTCGAGCTGCTGCGGATTTCGGCCAACAGGTTCGAGGCTTTGCCGGAATGGCTGCTGCACTTACCCCGGTTGACCTGGTTGGCGTTTGGCGGAAATCCGGTTTCAGCGGCGCCGCACGCCCCGAGCCCTGCCGTGGCCCGTCTGCAGTGGGCGGATCTGGTTTTGGCTGAACAACTCGGCGAAGGCGCCTCTGGAGTGATCCATAAAGCTCACTGGCAGCCTTCGCCGCAGGAAGCCGGGCATCCCGTGGCGGTGAAACTGTTTAAGGGTGCGGTCACCAGTGACGGGTTTCCTGCAGAAGAGATGGCGGCCTGTTTGGCTGCGGGCCATCACGCTCATTTGATCGGGGCCCTTGGTGAACTCATCGGCCACCCAGCCGGCACCAGCGGCTTGGTGATGCCGTGGATCGACCCGGGGTTTCGGAATTTGGCGGGCCCGCCCAATCTGGCGTCGTGCACGAGGGATATCTATGAGGATGGTCAACGCTTCTCCCTGCCCTTGGTGCTGGATCTTGCGAAGGGCTTGGCCGCTGCCGCCGAGCACCTGCACGATCGTGGGATTCTGCACGGCGATTTTTATGCGCATAACGTGCTTTATCGCCCCGAAGGCGGCTGCTTTTTGGGGGACTTCGGGGCAGCCACCATGTACCCGCCTCAGGCCAGTGGAGGCACGAATCCGTTTGAGGCGCTGGAGGTGCGCGCCTTCGGCTGTTTGCTTGGCGAGTTACTGGAGCGCTGTGAACCCGAAACCGAACCCGAACTGGACCTGCGCCTGCCGTCGTTGAAGGCGCTACAGCTCCGCTGTTTGGCGCCCGTGGCAGCAAGCCGGCCCCGGTTCGCTGAGCTGGTCGCCATGTTGGACTCCTTGGGTCGTTGCGGTGGCGGTGGATCGGCTTCGGCCCGAGAGGAGCGATAGGGTCGCGCCAACCATCCGGCCCAGGCGGCCCTCTAGATCTCGTGATCCCCACGCCGTCGAGCCAGCAAGAGCATCCAGCCCAACTCTCAGAGAAGCCGGAATTGCCCCAACAGGCACCCTCGCGGACTAACGCCATGCGATCTTGGCCATTCAGGGGGAACCCGGTCGGGGGGCACTTGGGCTTGATCGATGCCCGCGATCAGTGGAAGGAGGTGGTGATTCTGATCACGCTGATCCTGGTGCGCATCCACATGCTCACCTATGTGGATGCACTCAACTCAACGGCAGCGGATAACACCCACTCCCTCAAGTCGACGCTCAAGACTCTGGCGCTTCAGCAGCGATGGATCACTGTGGGCCCCTCTCTGATCTTCATCGGCCTGTTGCTGCTGGCCGTACTGCTGCGGAGACGCATTCCCCGCCGCTGGCTGGATGTGAGTGCCGGAGCTTTTATCAGCTTCAATCTGATCTTCCATTTCCTGAAGATCAACCTGCTCCTGCTCACACCACCGGCGTCCACCCAGCTGCTGATGGGCCAGCTCCTCACCTATCTGGTGTTCTTTGTGCTGGCCTGGGGGTGGATCTTCTGGCGTATCGACTGGGTGGGCCAGTCAAAGCCTGGCAGGGTGATTGAAGTTGCCGATGCTGGCGATCAAGTCAGCATGTTTGATTACTACCACGCCTCTCTGATGTCGATTGTGCGGCGCAGCCACTCGGAGCTGATCGGCAAGACCCGGAACGGGCGGATGCTGGTGGCGATCCACACCTTAATGGTGCTGGATCTGATCGCCGTGGCTCTTGGGCGCTTCTACCAGCTGATCACCAAGATGGTCTGATCGCCGTTGCCAGCGGCACCTGATCAAGCGAGCGGGCCCTGCAGGCATGTGTGGCAAGGTCGTCCGGGAGGGGCGTCAGCGTGGGGTTTAACCATGATGGACTGGGTGGAGGCGGCACTGATCATCGGAGCGGCAGTTCTGGCCGGCGCCGTCAATGTGCTGGTGGGGGGTGGCTCCCTGATCACCTATCCCACCCTGCTGGCCCTCGGCCATCCGCCGGTGCTGGCCAATGTGTCCAACAACCTCGGCATGATCCCGGGCAACGCGGCCGGAGTGCTGGCCTACCGCCCCCTGCTGGCGGGCCACCGCTCCAGCCTGCTGGCCCTGGTGCCCGCCTCCCTGCTGGGGGGCCTGAGCGGCGCGATCCTGTTGCTGGTTCTGCCGGCGAAGCTGTTCGCCGCGGTGGTGCCACTGCTGATCGCGCTGGCCTCGGTGCTGATGGCCCTGCAGCCCCACATCAGGGCCTGGATCGAACGGCGCCCCGGACCCCGGCAGGACAGCCGCCTCCCCCTGCTGGCCGGGGTGTACCTCACGGGACTCTATGGCGGTTATTTCGGCGCCGCCCAGGGCGTGCTGCTCCTGGCCGTGATGGCCGTGGGCCTCGATGAAAGCCTGCAGCGGCTGAATGGTTTCAAAAACGCCCTGGCGCTGATCGTGAATGCCACGGCCGCCGTGGTGTTCATCGGCTTCACCCGGGTCGACTGGCGGGTGGCGGCCCTGATCGCCGTGGGCACAGCAGCGGGCGGCTGGCTGGGCGGACGCTACGGCCGGCAAATCCCGGAGCGCCTGCTGCGCCGCACCATCGTGGTCACTGGCCTGGGGGTGGCCGTGGTGCTGGCCCTCAGGCTGCGCTGAGCGGGGGGGCAGGAGGCCCGCCCCGTGGGTTCGCCACCCGCTCAGTTCCATTCGTTGGCGCTGCCACCAAGGTGGGCGTTGAAGGCCTTTTCTTCCGCTACTGAACTCACCGTGCAGCCGCCGTTGTCATGGCCATCGTCCTGCCGCAGACCTACGGCCAACCGCAAACCGAAATCAACGAGATCCTGCACGACCAAATGGCGGCAGCGTCATCCCTGGCGAATCCAGTCACAACGAACCCTTCCCCGTGACCGCCGAAGCGTTGGTGGCGGCGCTGAAGGCGGCCGATCAGCTTCATGATCGGAAGATTCCCGCTCGCCGCTCATGCAGATCGTCGCCGCCCTGATCGAAGCCCTGCGGCTGCGCAGCGTGCAGCGCGTTTATGGAGTGCCGGGTGATTATGTGCTGGGCCTGTTTGCCGCCCTGCAGGCCTCGCCGATCGATCTGATCTGCACCGCCGGGGAGGAGGGGGCCGGCTTCGCCGCCGATGCCCACGGGCGTCTGCAGGGTCTGGGCGTGGCGGTGGTCACCTACGGCGTCGGTGCTCTGAAGCTGCTCAATCCGGTAGCCGGCGCCTACGCCGAACGCTCACCCCTGTTGGTGATCTCCGGCGCCCCGGGCCTGCGAGAGAGCGAGGAGCACCCCCTGCTGCACCACCGCATCCGGGCGGATCAAACCCAGCTGCGTCTGTTCCGGGAGATCACGGTGGCGAGCGCAGTGCTCGATTCCGGCCGCACCGCCGCCCAGGAGCTGGTGCGGGTGCTGGAGGGGATGCGGCGCGAATCCCGCCCCGGCTACCTGGAGCTTCCGGCCGATTGCCTCAACCGGGAGATTCCCTGGCCGATCGATCTGACCCCGCCGGCCCCCACGCCCCTGGCCATCCCGGAGGGTCTGCGGCGCGAGGGGGAGCGCTGGTTGGCCTGGATGCGCGGCCGCCAGCGCCCCCTGGTGCTGGGAGGCGTGGAGCTGGCCCGCTTCCGTCTGCAGCCCCTGCTGCGGCAGATCCTGGAGCGGGAGGGCTGGGCGTTAGCCACCAGCCTCTCGGGCAAGAGCCTCTTAAGCGAAAGCCATCCCCAGGTCCTGGGCATCTACGAGGGGGCGATGGGGCAGCCCCACCTGCGCCAGCGCGTGGAGAGCAGCGACGGCCTGCTGGTGCTCGGCCAGCCCCTCAACGACCTCGACACCGGCGTCTTCACCATGGCGGTGGACCCCGCCCACGTGCTGCAGGTGGATCTGGAGGGGGGGCTGCGCACAGCCGACGATCGCAACGAGAACCTCGATCCCCTCACCCTGCTGCGCATCTGGGCGGAGGCAGGCGCGCCGGAGCCCGCCCCCCTGCCGATTGCGGCCCCTGGCCCCGCGCCGGCCGCCACCTTCGAGCCGGCGCCCGACCAGCCGGTGGGAGTGGAGCGGTTGATGGCGGCGATTGAAGCCGTCCTGCCCGCCGATGCCACCGTGCTGGCGGATCCCGGCGATGCCCTCTTCGCCGCCGCCGATCTGCACCTCGGGGACAACAGCCATTTCCTCGCCAGCAGCTTCTGGGCTTCCCTCGGCTTCGCCCTGCCCGCCGCCGTGGGGGCCTGGGGAGCCTGCCCGGAGCACCCGCCCGTGGTGCTCCTCGGCGACGGCGCCCTGCTGATGTGCGCTAACGAGCTGGCCACCCTGGCCCGCTATGCCATTCCCGCCCTGGTGGTCGTGCTCGACAACGGCGGCTATGGCACCGAGCGACCGATCCTCGATGGACCGTTCAACGATCTACAGCCGGTGGCCCATCGGGAGCTGGCCCTGGCGATGGGCTTCAGCGCCGCGGAGCGGGTGAAGAACGAGGAGGAGCTCTGGAGTTGCCTGGGCCGCTGGCGATCAGACGGGATGACGGGCCCCATGTTGATCAGCGTGGCCATCCCCGCCGGCGCAATGTCAGCGGCGCTGAGGCGGCTCTCCACGGCTCTGGCGCAGAAGCTGGCCAGCCCAGCGCCGCAGGGCTAAGGGCGCCCCGCCAGCGGCGCCTACCTGGCGGTGGTGTGCGGCAGCGGCGATGGCTACCGGCAGGCGGATGGCATCGCCGTGGTGCCGGTGAGGGCGCTGGGGGCTTGACCATCGTTTCCTAACCTGTCCCCATGGCCGATCCAGACATCCGCTGGCGCCAGCGGTTTGATCATTTCGAGCGGGCCTTCCAGCTGCTGGAGCGCGGCGTGGATCTGGCGCGCCAACGACCGCTGAGCGAGCTGGAGCAACAGGGCCTGATCCAGGGTTTTGAGTTCAGCCATGAACTCGCCTGGAATCTGCTTAAGGACTACCTCCAGCATGACCATGATCAAGAGCCGCAATCAGTCGTCCCACACCTACAACCTCGAACAGGCCCAGTCGATCGCTCGCGACGTGATCGAACGCTATGCCCCGCTGTTCGTCGCCTTGCGGGAGCGTTTCAGCGCTTTGGGCCAGGAAGTGTTGTGACAGCCAGCCCCCAGCCAGCTGGCACTCAGGCCATCGGTCTGCCCGACGCGACCCTCACGGCCATCCGCCAGGTTCTCGCCAGTCACCCAGAGGTGGAGGCCGCGATCCTCTACGGCTCTCGGGCCCTGGGTCGCCATCGTCCCGCCTCCGACATCGACCTCACCCTGATCGGCCCCGCCATCAGCGCCGCCTCCCTGGCCCGCATCGATGCCGATCTCGATGATCTATTGCTGCCCTGGATGATCGATCTCTCCTGCCAGGCCTCGATTGATCACCCCGCCCTCCTGGCCCATATCGAGCGTGCCGGCTTCGAGCTATATCGGCGGCGGGATGCGCCAGGGCTCCCGGCCAGCCCGGCGATGTCAGACGAAAGACGCGGCGATGGCTGAGACTGGCTAGCGCGTTCCCCATTCAGCCGCCACGCAAACCCGCAGACCCCTGGCCATTGTGGTTGCCGTTGTTGTGCTGACGCTCAGCGTTTTCCTGCACGGCGTTTTCCAGACGCCGGCTCTGGCGCAGGTCCAGCTCCAGGCGCCAGTCCAGCAGGAGCCGTTGATCGATCAACCCCAGGCCAAGCCACCGATCGATGGCGTGCCGATCCTGCTCGATGGCCGGGAGGTGTTAACCCTGCGGCGAGGGATCGCCGGTTTCTCGCTGCAGGAGCGGGCAGAGACGATCAGCCGCCGCCTGAAGCGCTTCGCCCAGGACGATTCCCGTTCGATCGACTCCCTCACCTTTCAGCAACCGGTGGATGACGATTTCTGGTATATCAGCGCCGGTCAGGACGTGCTGCTCACCATCAATGAACGCGATGCCCAGGCCAGCAGCGGATTTCACGCCGCCGCTGGCCCCGATGCGCCTGCGGAGCTGGCGGCTCCAGCCGAAGGCGGCACCAGCACCGAGCAGGGGCAGAGGGCCAGGGACAGATGCGGCCACAGGCCCATTGAAGAGGCTGATGGTGGTGGATGCCCTGCCAAAAATTGAATCATCGCTGTTCTGCCTGAAGCCGAACACATCTCCGGCGATCACATTAAAAGATGCTGAGCCAGTCTGGTTCTCGGCGCCACTGTTATCAGTCAGCTGAGTGAAAGCCCCATTCAAGAGATAGCCAAAGGGGTCATAAAATGGGTTATCAGCAGTTGAAAAAGACCAGTTAAAGCTCACGGTTCCCCCTGAGGGTGCTGCGATCGTGAAGTCGGTATTCTTGTTGCCGCCGCCGTTATCGGCACCAGTTAAGGTAATGCTGGCTGGGGCTCCGCCTGTGTTGATCGAGCCATCGGGCTGAATGGTTTGGGTCCAGTTCGCCTGGGCATAGTAACCATCGAACAGGGTCAGGGCCTGGGCGGGATTGGCGGCAAGGGCCAGGCTTGTTGCGGCCAAGGCTACCGGTGCAGCCGCCTTAGCGAGGGAGCGTAGTAAATGCATCGTTTTGCATTAAAACTGCGCTCACAGTGTCCCCCCCCCCCCTTTTTTTTTGTCAAGTATCGGCCAATACCTGGGTCAATTCGGCCTCACTCCTGGTCCTGATGGGGTAGACGGGCTGAATCGGCAGCTCACTTGCTGGCCATCGCTCTTTCTCTGTCCCTCCCCTGCAGGCCTAGCCCGCCTACCCCACCTGCTGCCAATCCGCCGGATGGGGCGCCAGATACTCCGCGGAAGCACCCCCTTCCCCTTTCGGGGCGGTCAGCACCAGATCCAGGCTGATCGAGAAGCGGCTGTCGTCGGGGTCTTCGTTCTCCAGCACGGCGTGATCCACGCTGGCCGGAAACAGCACCAGCAACCCGGCCCGAGGTGCCAGATCAAACCAGGGCGCATTCCACTGGGCCGCCGCAGGGGCATCGGCGCGGATTGGGCCGTCGTGGCCTACCGCCAGGCCCGGCACCAGCTCATTGGGCTGGCGGGGCGGGAAAAAACGCAAGCAGCCGCTGCGCCGCTGCCAGCACGGTCTGGTCGGCGCGGCAGGCAAAGCTGTGGCTGGTGCCATCGAGGCTGACCTGGACCTGGAAGCTGGGGGTTTCGCTTACCGAGTTGCCGTCGTTGGGGGCCATCCTGGCTGAGCGCCGGTCAGGGTCCAGGGCAGGGCTGGCCGCTCAAGGGGCGAAGAGCAAAAGTGCGGAGATCATTGAGGTCTGTCTGAGCGATGCTGTCCCCCAAGACAGCTTCCTTAACTATGCAGCTGAAATAACAACTGCAAAGTTCAGACTGCTCAAAGAGATCGCGATTGCTGGCCTGTGGCGCAGTGGCAGAACAAAATGGAGCAGGGGCGCACTCGAATCGGCGCGATCGCTGCCTGGGCGGCGGCAGGATTGCTGGGAGGCCTGATCGGCTCGCTGGCGGCGGTGGCGCTCACCGAGCTGATCAAGCTGTCGCTGGCCGCCGCCTCCGGTCTGGGTCCGGCGGCGCTGCGGCTGCTGCCCCTGCTCGGCGTGGGCCTGGCGGTGCTGATTCTGTTCGGCCTGGGCCGAGGGCCAATCGGTGCAGACGATCGCCCCCCGCCAGACGCTCCGCCCAGGCGTGGCTCCTGGCTCGCTGGCGGCCTGGTACTCGTTCCCCCACGACATCGCCCGCGCCGATCTGACGGGCGATGTGGTCAACGCGTCGGGGGTGGAGGAGCGGTTCCCGTTGAACCTGGCGCCCCTGCGGGCGCTGGCGATCCTGTCCACCGTGGGGTTGGGGGCGCCGATGGGTACGGAATCGCCGGCGGCCCACATCGGCGTGGCCACGGGCAGCTGGCTGGGCAGCGCGCTGCCGGCGCTGCGGGCCTTGGCCCGGCCCCTGGCGATCGGGGGCGGCGCGGCGAGCGTGTCGGCCCTGATCGGCATCCCGCTGGTGGGCAGTTTATTCATGGCCGAGCTGGCGGCGCGGCGCCATATCCCGCTGAGCGCGCCGCGGGCCGCCGCGATGCTGGCGGGCGGCCTCAGCGGCTGGGCGGTGAATGCCGCCTTTCAGCTCAATCTGATCCGATTGGTGGTGCCCCGGCTTCCCCCCGCCGGTTTTCTCGCCGCGGTGGAGGCCACCCTGTGCATCGGCATGGTGGCCGGCGCCCTCACGGCCCTCACCGGTGAGGCGATCTACTGGGCCCGGGGTTGGCGCGACCGACCGCTGACGCGCCTGCTGATCGGCGGCACGGCGCTGCTGGTTCTGGCGTTGCTGATCGGGGTCCTTGCCACCCCGGCGGCGGCTTTCGGGCCGGGGGGCGCGGCGATCGTCTGGGCCGAAACCACCAGCCCCGCCCCGCTGCGCCTGCTGGCCCTGGCATTGCTGCGGGCGGCCGCCACCACGGCGGCGGTGCTGGCGGGGGGCTGCGGCGGGGTTTTCGTGCCGTTCCTGGCGATCGGTGACCTGTGCGGCCGGGTGTTCGCGGCCCCCTTCGGGATCGCGCCAGACCTGGCCGGTGCTGCCGGAGCCGCCGCGGGCATCGCGGGCGGTTACCGCCTGCCGTTCACCGCCATGGCGATGGTGCTGGGCGTCGGCGGACCGGAGGGCGCACAGCTCACGAGCATGGCCACGGTGCTGGTGGCGGCCCTGTCCGGATTGCTCACGGCCCGAGCCGCCAATGCGATGAGCACGCTGGTGCGAAGTCTTTGGCGGCAGCGGGTTGGGTTAGGAGAGTGAAGGGAGGAGGCTGGCCAGGCAGCGTGTGGGGTGGCGCACTGGTGAGTCGTTGATCTCAGCCAGCCGAATCAATGCCGCATGTGCAAGAGAAGCGGGAACATTCTCATTAACGCTTGAAATGTGAACTCACAATTTGCGCTAGAGACCAGTCATCCACTCATCCACTCATCGGTAGACATCTCTTCAGTGGCCAACCTTAACAACGTCGACAACTCGCGTCTCATCATCGACGGAATAAATGACCCGATCGTTGCCTTGACGGACACGATAAAGGTTGGGTCTGCCCGCGAGCTTTTCAGACCCTGATGGGTGCGGCTGAGTGGCCAGTGATGTGACCATTTCAATCAATCGCGTCAACGTCGCCTTGTCTGATAAGCCAGGGTTTGGCTCAGCTTGCCTCTGATCAGCGTCTTTCAAATCATCAGCATCTTCGGCCAATGTCATGCGCACCGCTTCATTGACCATGGCCGATATTGAGCGATTGCATGCAGCAGCTCTCGTTCTGGGCGATCGCTACGACACATGGGGTATGGCAGGCATCAACCGCTGAACCGCTGGATGCGCTTGGAGCTGCCGTGCCGGCCTCTGGCAGCTCGGCAGCTCAGGGGCCCGGGTCGCTGAAGTGGCGCCGGGCCGATTCATAGAAGAACAGATCAATGCCGCGATACCCCCGCGCCTGCACCAGCTCCAGTTCCCTGCGGAGCTGGGCCGGATCCTTGGGCTGGCTCTTCAGGCCCGCCAGCAACCCGATCCGCACCGGCACCCGCTGGGCCGCCGCCGCCAGGCTGGGGTGGGCTAGCTCGCGGGCCAGGGCGGCCAGGTTGTCGCGGTAGATCTGCACCACCACCTCATCCACCAGCCCCCGCCGCACCCAGCTGCTCCAGTCGGCCAGATAGTTGCTGTAGGAAAACTCCTGGGGATTGGGCGACACCGACATCCGCACCGCTGGGCAGGCGCTGTTCATTGCTGCGCGCAGCCGCTCCAACAGAGCCGTGACCTGCTCGGCCCGCCAGGCGATCCAGGCCGGCTGCCCGGGATCAGGGCTGGGGTTGCGGCGGCCAGCCTCGGTGGCCCGCCAGGCCGCCAGGGTGGCCGGGTCGTAGCCGAAGCGCACCGGATAGCCCAGGTGGTCGTCGAACTGGATCACCTCCAGCGGCAGCTTGGTGCAGGCATCCACAACCAGGTCTTCGAGCAGCTGCTGCACCTCGGGCAGGATCGGATTGAGCCACACCCGGTTCAGCCCCGGGCTCTCCTGCCAGAGGCTGGAGCCGCTGGCATCGCGCAGCAGCAGATCGTCGCGGCCCGCCAGCCAGGGGGCGCCAACCGGGGCCATCAGGCCGAATTCAAACCACCCCACCCGCTCCAGGCCGGCCCGACCGAGGGCCACCAGCAAAGAGGCGGTGGGCCCGGCGGCCGTGGAGGGCGGCAGCAGCGGGTCGGTGGGAATGGCGAGGCGATTGCGGGCTGGCGCCGGGGTCCAGGTCACCACGCCGGCGGTGTAGAGCGGCAGGGCCGCCCGGCGGAAGCCGTTGTGGCGCAGGAAGGCCAGGGCCCGCTGCGCCTCGGCCGGGTCGACCATCACGGCGCTATCGACCGTGGTGAGCCACACGCCGAGCGCCGGCTCCGGGTTGGACGCGCCGGGGGCGGGCAGCCCGCCGGATAGGGGGCCGGGGAGGGGGTTGGGGAAGGGATTGGGTAGGGGGCCGGCTGGCGCTCCGCTGGCTGGAGTTTGGGCGACGGGGTCGCGCACGGCTGATGGGGGGGGGATGGGGCGGGGGTTGAGGGCGGGGGGCGGTGCGGAAGGCGGTTCTGAGGGCGGTAAGGAGGCAATGGCTGCCGCTGCCGCCGGCCGGGCCGGGGCGGAGGGCGGCTGGTCGAGCCCGGGCAGGGCGATCGTGGTGCCAGCCGTGGTGCTGGGCTGGCCTGCAGCCGCCGCCGGGCCACCCCCGGCCTGCGGGGCCAGCAGGGTGAGCAACAGCAGGGAGCAGGCCAGCTCTGGAGGCAACGTCCAACGAGCCGCCCCCTCCGAGCACCGCCTGAGGCTGGAGGCCGCCGGAGCTGCTGGGGGAAGAGCCATGGGACGGGCGCAGCTGCGGGCCAGAACGGAATCACCGCATAGATGGCAGCAGGATGGCCCATGGCGGGGTGTTCCGGCTCGCTTCAGCCGGTATCCCGCAACAGGCTGGGGACGCCAGCCAGCCCTAGGGTCCTGGCCGATCCCCAGGGTTGGGAGCGGGTGGGCACTCTCCGGATCGCGCGAACGAGCAACGCAGGGATCTCGGCGCCGATCCCCCTGAGTTGGTCGCCGCAGGCCCCCCCCTGGCCACCCCCGGGAGCATGCCCCGTGTGGATGTCATGGCTTCCACGGCGGATCTGGCCGCTGATGTGGATCTCGCCAGCGATGACGATCTGGCCACCGATGCGGATCTGGGCGCCAATGCCGATCTGGCCAGCGATGCGGATCTGGCCAGCGGTACAGATCTCGCTGCGGATCTCACCCTGGAGCCCGCGAGTGGATCGAGGCGGAGCCAAACCTCAAGCGGCCCGCCGGGACGGGGTAACGGCCCCTCCGCCGGGCCGAATGGATGGCACGCCCCAGCGCCGGGCGCTTGGCCTCCTAGCAGCTGGCCTCCGAGCGACTGGCTGCCGAGCAGCTGGCCTCCGCACGGCTAGCCGCAGGGAGAGCTGGCGGCGAGCGCGCTGGCGACGGGCGGCGGAGCGCCTTGCGGCCCTGGTCCTCGCCCTCGCCGTTCCCCTGGCCCAGACCCCCGCCGTCGCCTACGGACCGGGACCCCGCTTGCCGCTGAGCCCAACGGACCCGAGCTGCCGGCGCCAGGGCCAGCGCCACTTCGATGTGATCGTCTACGGCGACGAACCGGCCGGGGTGATGACGGCCCTGGAACTCAGCCGCCAGCTCCCCCGCCTGGCCGGCCTGCCCAGGCCCCGCATCGCCCTGCTCACCCCCTCCGACCTGCGGGCCGGTCTGGGGGGCACCATCGCCCGCTCCGGCCTGGCCTACCTCGATCGCAACCAGGTGCCGCGCGACATGTGGGGTGTGCTGCCCCCCTTCGCTCCCTCCTCCGATCTCTACCGCCGCTTCCTGCGGCTCACCGGCGTGCAACAGATCGCCGTGGATCCCCGCCAGGCTTCGCGGGCCTTTCGGCGGGCCCTCGCTCGGGCACGGATCACCCTGCTGGCGGGAGTGGTGCCCACCGGCACCGAGCTGGAGCGTGCTGCCGCTGCTACCGGAGCAACACTTCAGGGGGCGGGGAGTGAGCGCCTCTGCGTGATCGAAACCGCGGGCCATGGCCGCCTCGGCGCCGACCTCTTCATCGATGCGAGCCTCGGCGCCGACCTCGCGCATCGAGCCTCGGTGCCCTTCCTGCGGGGGCTGGGGCCCCGCGGACTCTCAAGGGAAAGCATCTCCCTGGGCTGGATCTTCGAGGTGGAAGGCCTCTCGATCACCCAGCTGCGCAACCTGGAGGAGCAACTCACCCGGCGCCTGCTCGACCGCCGCGACCTCGAAGCCCAGCACTGGCTGGTGGGGTGGCCCGCCTACCGCAACAACCGCCAGCGCCTGCTGGCCGACCTGGTCGACCAGCGCGGCAATCCCCTGCTGATGTATTCAGCCACCAGCGACAGCGCCGACCAGCAGAGTCCGGCCCTGAGCATCGCCGTGCATGGCGAGCAGGGGCTCGCTCCCGGCCTGCGGCGTGCCCCGGCCCGGATGGATGCGGCCAATGTCGCGATCCTTCCCGATCGGCTCAGCTTCAACGCCCTGCTATTCCGCAACAGCGCCGCTCAGAACCGCGAGGTGATCGCCCGCCACGGCCGGCCGCTGGGCTGGATGGTGCCGGCGGCGGCGGATGTGGAGAGCTTCTTCCTGCGCCATGGCGCCCGGCGGGTGCACTGGATGCCGGAGCTCTACATCCGCTCCGCCGACCAGATCGCCCATCCCCGCATGGCCCTGAGCGCCGGCCTGATGGCCCGGGGCGGCGTGCCCCGCCCAGAGGCCCTCGGCACCTTCAGCTATCACCTCGATTTCCGCGGCGGCATCTCCGCCTACGTGCCGCCCGCCAAACCCACCTTCAACTTCGGCTACCGCCACACCCTGCCGCGGGAGCTGAGCAACCTGGCGGTGCTGGGGCCAGCCAGCGGCTTCGGTGGGCTGGGGCAAGGCGCGGGGCGGATCATCGAGCTCAACATCTCGGTGGGCCAGGGGCTGGCGATCGCCTCGGCCCTGGCCCTGGCACGCCGCCTTCCCCTGGCGGCCGTCGATCCACGCGAGGTGGCCCGGCTGATGCCGGCCGGCTTCGCCCCCTACGGCCGGCCCTCCGGCAGCACGGCCTTCAGCCTCTTCCTCGGCCGCCTGCTTTACCAGCTCGAATCCTGGTTTCCCCGCTGGCCCTGGGAACCCCGGTGGCACCGCCCCCTGGCCTCCTGAACAGACCTATCACAATCGATCGGATCTCCTCCACCATGGTGCCAACCTCCGTGCCGTTGCCCGCAGCCGCCGCCATGCCCGACCTGTTCACCCCCCTGGCCCTCGGTGATCTGGAGCTGCCCAACCGGGTGATCCACGCCCCGCTCACCCGCTGCCGCGCCGACGACGACCACGTGCCCGGTCCCCTGATCGCCACCTACTACGCCCAGCGGGCCAGCGCCGGTCTGCTGATCGCCGAGGCCACGATGGTGATGGAGGGCAACTCGTCCTTCTGGCACGAGCCTGGCATCCATTCCCAGGCCCAGGTGGAGGGGTGGCGACTCAGCACCGACGCGGTGCATGCCGCCGGCGGGCGCATCGTGCTGCAGCTCTGGCACGGCGGCCGGGCCTGCCATCCCCTGCTCAACGCCGGCCGCCAGCCGGTGGCCCCGAGTGCGATCGCGATCACAGACGATGAAGTGCGCACCCCCGAGGGCAAACAGCCCTACGTGGTGCCCCGCGTGCTGACCGACGATGAGCTGCCGACCATCGTGGAGGGGTTCCGCCACGCCGCCCGCAACGCCACCGCCGCCGGCTTCGACGGGGTGGAGATTCATGGCGCCAACGGCTATCTGCTCGATCAGTTCCTGCGGGATGGCAGCAACCATCGCAGCGGTCCCTACGGCGGCCCGATCGAACACCGGGCCCGGCTGCTGCTGGAGGTGATCGATGCGGTTCGCCAGGAATCCCCCCTGGTGGGCCTGCGCCTCTCGCCACTGAACAGCTACAACTCCATCGCCGACAGCGATCCGATCAGCCTGATCACCTGGCTGGCCGAGCGCCTCAACGGCTGCGGGCTGGCCTACCTGCACCTGATGCGCGGCGACTTCGCCGCTCAGCAGCATGGGGATGTGCTCACCCCCGTGCGGCAGCACTTCCAGGGACCCCTGATCGCCAACATGGGCTACACCCCCGCCGAGGCCTCCGCCGCGATCGGCGCCGGCCTGCTGGATGCGGTGGCCTTCGGGCAGGCCTTCCTCGCCAACCCCGACCTACCCGCCCGCATCGCCGCTGGAGCGCCCCTCCAGGCGGCCGATCCAGCCACCTTCTACACGCCGGGGCCCGTGGGCTACATCGACTACCCCACCCTGGCCGAGCTGCAGGCGGGCTGATCGCCGCGGCTCAGCCGGCGGGCCCCACCGCCAGATGCTGGCGCCCCCCCAGCCGCTCCAGCCAGACCAGCACCGCCAGGGCGTGCAGCAGCACCGCGGGCCATAGGGAGCCGCTGGCCAGATAGAGCGCGGTGGTGGCCACCCCCAGCAGGGCGGTCTGCAGCAGGAAGCGGGGATCGTGGAACACCCGCTCGGCCCGGCGGTACCAGAGCCGCCCGGCCAGGGGGTGATAGAGCACAAACAGCCCAATCCCCAGGGCGCTCCAGGCCAGCAGCTGCGGCCAGGGCGTATCTTCGCCCGGGTGGGGCAATAAGGCCCCCCGGAACAGCAGCTCCTCCCCCAGGGCGGGCATCGGCAGCAGGGCGGCGGCCGCGCTCACCAGGCGCCGCGGCCGGGGCCAGGGGTGGTGTGGCTCCAGGAAACCGGAACCGAGGCCCTGGGCCAGGGCCACAGCCGCATAGAGCGCGAAGCCCAGCAGGCAGAGGCCCACCTGGCGAGCATCCAGGGGCGCCAGCAGGCCATCAGCCAGGCGGCGCTGCAGCTCCCCCACCAGCGGCAGGCGGCCCAGCAACAAGGTGGGCGCCAGGGGTTCGTAGCGGGGACTGGCTCCGGGGATCTGGTTGGTGCGCAGGATCCACAGGGGAGCACCGCGCCGCAGGAACAGGGCCGCGAAGGCATCGTGGCCGCGGCGGGGCAGGATCGAATGGAGGCTCAACAGAGCATCGAGGGGGCTCTGACCGCGCTGGAAGGGGCCCACAAGCGGCCCCACATGCGGCCCCACCCCGGAGCCCGGTCCGGCCCGGTCCGCCGCCCGCAGAGCGGTGGCAATCAGCTCCGCATTGCCGTGCCAATCGGGGCGCACGATGCCGAAGGGCACCAGCACCGCCTCGATGGCCCGCCCCAGGGATTCCCCGCCGACCTGGCCGGCCGAAGGGGAAGGGCCGGACAGCAGGCCCTGGCGCAGCAACTCCACCGTGGTCCAGAGGGCCTGGGCCGAATCCTGCACGCAGGAGGTGGTGGCCGTGACCGCCGCCACGCCGCGGCCATCACCGCTGCGATAGCGGGCCATCAGCACCTCGGCCTGGAGCCGCAGCGCCGCCAGCAGCTCTGGATCCTGCCGCACCAGCACATCGGAAATCGGCCGCAGCCCCAGCCAGCCCCGCTGCAGATCGCCGCTCCAGGCACTCCATTCCTGGCTGCCGGCCACGATCCCATCGGGATTGTTGGCATAGATCTGGTGGTAACGCAGGTCGAAGCGCGGCTCACCGCCAAAGGGATCGGCGATCACCTCCGCCTCGCCGAACGCGAAATGGCCCGTGACCGTGAAGCCCGGTGTGGGCTCACCGCCGGGCCCGCCGATGCCGCCGAAGGCATGGATGAGCAGGGCATGGTCGCCGATTGCCCAGGGCCGCGCCATTCGATCGGGCTCAAGGGCGGTACGGCGGAAGCTGCCGCGCCGGTTGGCCGCGGCGTTCCAGTTGCCCCGGGCGATCTGGCCGAGGCCCGCGGCGGTGCCCCGCAGCTGTCCATCGGGGCTCAACTGCACCAGAGCCTGGGGTAGCAACGCCTGCACCGTGAACAGGCCATCCGCCGCCGGTGCCCCGTAGACGGTCCATCCCTCGGCGCCGATCGGGTGGTCGAGCAGACCGGTGGTCTCGAAGAACCGCCTCCCATCCCGGTTGGGGGGCTGGCTGGGGATGCGCACCGTTTCCTGGGGCCCCCCATAGCTGTGGCTGCGGGGGTCGTAGTGCCGCACCACGAACAGATCGCCGCCGGCCCCCTCCCTCCCCGGCAGGACCTTCAGCAGCCGCACCCGGGCCATCCAGCGCCCAGTGATCTGCACCGGCGGGGTCGGGATCCGCAGCACCGGCCCCTCCCCAAGGGCCGGCTGTGGGGCGCGGAGGCCGGCGGCGGCAGCCAGCTCCACACCCTCCAGTCGCACGCTGAGGTCGTCCTCGGGGCGGGCACCGGCCAGGGACTGGAGCGGCCCGACCCGGGAGCGGCCATCGAGCCGCCAAGGCACCACGTTGCCCTGAGCCGCCAGGGAGCGGGCCTCGGCCCCGAGGTGGATGTCCGTGGTGAGCAGCCCCACCAGGGCCCGCAACCGGGGCTGATCCGCCCAGGCCAGCGGAAGCCGGCGCCCCACCAGGTGGGCAGCGGCGGCAGGCGCCTGCTCCACCTCCAGCCAGACCCAGTCCTCAGCGCTGGCGGCGGCCTCGGCCGGCTCCGGCAGGATCAGTCTGCCGATCCAGTCGGCGTGGGGCCGGTAGAAGGCGGGATCGGGGCGGCGATCCAGCGGAAAAAAGTCGGGCCGGTTGAAGGGAGCCCGCTGGACCAGGGAATAGGAGGAAACGGCGGCCCGATCCGCTCCGGGTGGCGTCGTGGAGCGCGCCAACAGGGAGCCCGGCAGCAGCATGAGCAGGGCTACCGCCAGCAGCCCCCAGGGCAGCGCGGCGCGCCAGCCGCGACGCGGCGGAACGCCCCTCGATGGGCCTGACCTCTGCCGACCCTTGGCGCGGCGGACGAGCGGAGCGGACACAGCGGGGAAGGGATCACGGGTGGACAGGGGCTCAGGCCAAGTCTGAATGACGCTCCCAGGAGCCACGACAAGAGCCGAGAGTCAAGATCGCAACAAGCGCTAATCTGTTGATGTGTTTCTTGTCGGCACGAAAAACTGTCGATGCAGAGGCGCACCTACGGCATCTTGGCTGCTGGGGTGATCGCCACCGCTGTGGTTGCGGTGATCGTCAACCAGTCCGCCCGGTTGCGGGAAGCGGCCCAACAGCGACAGCGGCTTGAACAGGCCGCCGAACGCCTCTGCCGGGCCCTGGAGTCCTCCCAGCTGTTGTTCCTCCAGGTCTCTGCCGGCACAGGCGAAGCTCGGCAGGGCAGCAGCCAAATCGGCCAATTAGGCGCCTTTGAGTCCATGGGTCTGAGCCAGGCCCCGCCGGCCGCCGGCCCGGGGCGGGAGCCCAGGATCGATTCCGCCATCGCCCCCGGAGCCAGCGCTGTCCCGGCGACAGTCCGCGCGGCCGGAGGGGATGGGAAAGCGGGAGAACGACCAGCCGAGCCGGACATCATCTGCTTGAGCGACAACCGCCCACCCCAGGTGCGCGTCCTGGCGGATCCGGTTCACCGCAACCTGCTGTGGCTGGCCCCGGTCCCGGAGCCGGGCCAGGGCCCGTCACCCTGGCTGCAACTGAACCTTGAGCGCACCCTCGGGCACGAGGCCGGATTCAGCCTCATCCCCCTGAAACAGGGAGCCCCGCCGCCGCTGAACCTGGAGTGGTCGCGCCGGTTGCGCTTCGATGGTCAGAGCCTGTTGCTGCTCGAAACAACCGACGACCACCAAGGGAATGGGGAGAGCGACCCGCTCACTCGGGCGCTCGTTTGGCCCCTGGGAGGTCTGCTGATGATCCTGAGCGGCCTGTTGGCCTACCGGTCGGAACGACAGGCCCGCCGCCAGCACCAGATCCTCAACCGCCTCTGGCAGGACCGCCAGACCGGCCTGCTCTCCCGCTCCGCCCTCGAGCATGACCTTGAGGATCCGGCCCTGCTGAAGTCAGCTGGGGATGGCCCACCCTGCCTCCTCATCATCGTGACCCTGAGGCTGCTGGAACGCCAGCGGGCCTTCCTGCCCGACGAGGAGATCGCCCAGCTTTTCCAGGCGGCCTGCCAGGCCGTGAAGCACCATCCGGGCTCCGGCCCGCGGGTGCGCTGTTACCGGGCCTCGGAGTCGCGCCTGGCGGCCATCCTCACCCGTTGCGGCGATGGCCCGGGCCGGCAGGTGATGGGGGGCCAGGAGCCGGATCCCGATCAGGACCGGCAGCTGCTGCGCGAGCTCCAGAGCAACGTGAGTGCCGCCATTCAGAAGCAGTTCCAGGGGCTGCTACGCGACGACGACATCGTGGTCACCGGCCAGCGGCTGCGGCTGGGGACCGGAGGGGCCACCATCCTCCAGAGCCATGGCTTCGGGGAGATCGTGGCCGCCGAAGCCGGATCGAACATCCGCCTGATCGAGGCCAGCGACGCCAGCCAGGTGCGCCAGGCCAGTGCCATCCGCGACGCCCTGCGCCAACTCCGCAGCGAGGACATCGATCTGCACGTGCAGCCCATCCTGCTGCTCGCCAATCCCGGCCAGTTCGGGCTTGAGGTGCTGATCCGATTCCGCACGCCGCTGTTGCAGAAGCAGCCGACCGGGGAACTGATCCGCATCGCCCATGAACTGGGCATCACCCACCAGATCGATGCCCTGGTGATCGCCCGGGTGGCCGACCTGCAGCGAAGCCTGGAGGCAACTCCTTTGCTGCGCCAGCGAATCGATTACCTCTCGATGAACATCAGCATTGATTCGATCGCCAGCCCCAGTCGTCTCAACCAACTGATCGCTTGTCTGGGCGACCACAAGATCGACAGTTCGCGCATCTGCCTTGAACTCACGGAAACCCCCGGCCGGGGCCAGCACAGGGACAGCGTGAATGCCGCCTCGGAACGGCTGATCAAGGAGCTCAACTTCCGGATCCTGATCGATGACTTCGGCTCGGGTCTCTCCAATTACCAGCGCATCTGCGCCGCCTGGTACGACACCATCAAGCTCGACATCGATCTGGTGAGCGGGCTCGGGGATTCCTTCCGCATGCAGCGCTATCTCGGGTCCTTCATCGACACGGTGCATGCCCTGGGCAAAACCGTGGTAGCCGAGGGCGTGGACGACCATGGTGACCTCGCCGCAGCGATCCGGCTGGGCACGGACGGGCTGCAGGGCTACCTGATCGCCCGGCCGATGGAGTGGAAGGCCGTCGCCGGCTTCCTCACCGACTCCCCCTGGAGTTCAGCCGAGGCGATCGAGGCGATGGTGACCAAGCTCCGCTCCTCCGACCGCCTGCTGGAGGCCCCGGTGCCGGGCGCTGATGGCAGCGGCGGCGTGCCCCTGGAGCGCTACATCCTCGACAAATGGTTCGAGTTGCGCAGCTTCGAGGAATTCCTGCTGCTGTTCGTGAACGAACTCAAGAGTTGGGGCCTCGATATCCTGAGGCTCTCCCTGGCCTTCCTGCCGGATGATGCTGACATCGATTGCAGTCAGTATGTCTGGCATCAAAACAAGCCTGGTGAGGTCACCACCCTGCGTATGGACCGCTCCTTTCTCGAGCGCGAGGAGCACCTGGCCAGCCCGCTCCACCACATTGCCACCAAGGTTCAGCTCTACCGCCAGCGGCTGGGCAGCCAGCGGCAGGTGCTGTTCCCATTCCTAGAGAAACTGAAGGAGGAGAACTGCAACGACTATCTCGGACTGCGGCTCGATTCGCGCGGCATCTCGATCCCGGTTCTCACCATCGCCCTTCGGGGTGAGAGCAGCTTCAGCGATGAGCAAATCCAGAGGATCTGTTCGATGAGCAGCCTGCTCAGCCTGCTCTTCTACACCTTCGAGAGTGAGCGGGCCAAACGCCTGGCCCTGCTCGATCCCCTCACCAACGTGCCGAACCGGCGCAGCTTCGATTCCTTCCTCAGGTCCCTGGTCAACGCCGCCAGGCTGAACAACGGCAGCCTGGCCCTGGCCCTGGTCGACATCGACGGTTTCAAGCAGGTGAACGACACCCTCGGCCACGCTTATGGCGATGCCTGCTTGAAGGAGGTGGCCACGATCCTCAATTCCGAACAGTGCCGCAGCAGCGATGTGGTGGCCCGGCTGGGCGGTGAGGAGTTTGCCCTGATCCTGCCCAACATCAACGGCCCCGAGGCCCTGAGGATCTGCGAACGGCTGCGGGAGACGGTGCAGCAAGCCCGGGTGCCCGGCCCCGACGGTGGCGAGGGCATGCCCCTCTCGGTGAGCTTCGGGGTGGCGCTGTGGGATCCGGAGGCGTTTCCGGAGTGTGATGGCGACCAACTGCAGCAGCTCGCCGATGACTGCCTGCACGAGGCCAAACGCCAGGGCTGCAACCGGGTGGTGGGTCGGCAGGCCGCCGGCTGATCAGGCCCTCTGCAGCAACCGCCGCCGCACCCGGTCGCTGAGCTCCTCCCCCAGCAGGGTGAGCAGGGCATACACGGCCACCAAGGCCAGCAGTTGGTCCCAGGCGAAGCTGCTGAGGCTCTCCAGCAGCTGGCTGCCCAGGCCCGTGGCCCCCACCAAGCCCACCACCACGGTTTCGCGCAGCAGCACATCGGCGCGATAGGCGCCATAGGCGAGATAGGAGCGTGCGATCGCCGGATAGCGCCCATAAAGCAGGGCCAGTCGCGGCCCGATGCCACCGCTGGCGAGGGCCTGCTCTACGGCGGGCGTCGTATCGGCCAGGGCCTCGGCCAGCAGGCGGCCCAGGATGCCGGCGTTGTGCAGGCCCAGAGCCAGGGCCGCGGTCACCACCCCCGGCTGCAGCAACAGCAGCAGCAGCAGGGCCGTGAGCGGTGGCGGCCAGAGTCGGGCCAGGGCCCAGGAGAGCCGCACCAGCAGGCGGGCCGGCGGCCAGGGGGCGCTCACCAGCAGCTGCAGGGGCGGCAGTCCCACCGCCAGAACCGCCGCCAGCAGGGTGAGGGCAAGGGTGCCGCCAATCAGGGCAGGCCAGGGCAGGGCCAGCAACTGGCCGCCATCAATCCAGCCACTGCCACCCATCCCCTGCAACGGCTGCCAGGCCAGCAGGGAGCGGGGATCCACCCCCAGCGCCCAGCCGACCCCGATGCTCAGCGGCAACAGGGCGGCCACGGCCAGCACCATCTCCCGCGCCCGCACCCCCACCCCGGCCCGGCCCTGACCGGCCCGGCCCTGACCGGCCCGGCCCAGACCGAGCCGGCGGGGCATCAGCCA
The DNA here is from genome assembly GCA_026389265.1 of Cyanobacteriota bacterium. Classification (GTDB taxonomy): domain Bacteria; phylum Cyanobacteriota; class Cyanobacteriia; order PCC-6307; family Cyanobiaceae; genus Cyanobium. Next base: position 81,964 of record JAPLIE010000174.1, read on the forward strand.
GCGGCGCCGCAGCCGCCCCAGACCTGTTTCCAGGGCCAGCATCACGGCCAGCAGCAGCCAGAGCCCCGTCCACAGTTCGTGGAATTCCAGCGACTGCAGCGTGAGCTTGAGGTCGGTGCCGAGGCCGCCGAGGCCGAACACCCCAAGCAAGGTGGCACTCCGCAGGGCGCACTCCAGCCGGTAGCCGCCGTAGCTGAGCAGCCCCGGCAGCAGCGGCGGGCCCAGGGCGGTGAACAGGGCCGCTGGGGCCGGGGCGCCGGCGAGCCGCAGGGCCTCAAGGCGGCCAGTGTCGAGCCCGTCGAGCAGGTCGGCCACCACCCGGGCCACCAGGGCGCCAAAGGGAATGGCGATCGCCACCACCGCCACCACCGGCTGGAGCCCCACCAGCTGCAGCAGCAGCAGGCCCCAGAGCAGCTCATGGATGGCGCGGGGAATCGCCAGCAGGCGCCGGATCAGTCCTGCCGGCCAAAGCTGGCCCCAGCAGCTATGCCAGATCGTGCGGGAGCTGGCCAGTCCCAGCACCACACCCAGCACCAGGCTGGCGGCCCAGCCCAGTAGGGCCATGCCCACGGTGGTGGCCAGGCCGGTGAGGGCCGAACGGAGCACCAGCGGATCGAGCGAGGGCGTGAAGGCTGCATGGGCGAACTGGCCGAGCAGATCGAGGCCACCGCCATGGGCCAGAAAGGGCAGGATCCCGAGCAGCGGCAGCAGCACCAGGGAGGGCAGCAGCACCAGCAGGGGGGCGGCCGGCCGCAGCAGAATTCCTCGCCCTGCTCCCCCGTTATGCCCGCTGGCCGCGCCCTCCAGCGCTTGGGCCTCGCCGCCGCCGACGCCGGTAATTGGTCCAGGGCGGCCCAGAGCGGGCCCGCTCCTGCGGTTCGTGCCGGCTCGCCCGATTGGTCGTCGCTTGCGCCATCCGTCTGCCCATCCGTCTCGCGGACCGCCTGGCGGTCCGTCTCGCGGTGCGTCTCGCGGTCCTCCCCGCGGTACAGCTCCTGCAGCCGCCCCCCCCCTGCCGGCCCCTGAAGGTCGCCCGCGGCGGCATCAAACACCAGCCGGCCCGCCCGCAGGCCGATCACCCGATCAAAGCCCGCCAGCAGATCGGGGCGGTGCAGGCTGAGCAGCAGGGCCCGGGGCGGGGTCGCCTCCGCCAGCAACAAGGCCAACAGGGAGGCGGCCAGGCGCGGATCGAGGCTGGCCAGGGGTTCATCGGCCAGCAGCAGGGTGGGGTCCTGGCGCAGCAGGCGGGCGATCGCCACCCGCTGGCGCTGACCGCCGGAGAGGGCCGCCACCGGTTGGCCCAGTAGCTCCGGGGCCAGATCCACCCGGGCCAGCACCGCGGCGTTGGCGGCGGTGTCGAGGGGCAGCAGGAGGTTGAGCAGGGCCCGGGGCCAGCCCCAGGCCGCCAGCCGGCCGGCGTTGAGGTTCTGCTGCACGCTGAGCTCCTCGATCAGGCGCAGGTCCTGCCAGAGGGTGCCGATGCGGGCCTGTTGGCGGCGGCGGGTCCGTCGGGAGCGAGCGGGGGGTTCGCCCTGCCAGAACACCTCTCCGGAAGTCGGGGCCAGCAGCCCGTTGGCCACCGTGAGCAGGGTGCTCTTGCCGGCGCCGCTCGGGCCAAGCAGGGCCACACGCTCGCCGGGCTCGATCACCAGGTTCACCCCTTCCAGCCTCGGCACACCGCCGCGGCCGGCCACGCTCACCCGCCGCAACTCCAGCAGCGGCGCCGCGGCCATCAACGGATCTTGCCGATCTGGCGCCCCACCTGCTCGATGCGGCCATAGGCGGCGGCATCGGCCTCGGTGAACTGCTGCGCCCCGAACAGGGCCAGGATCTGCTTCTGCTGAGGATCGCTGGGCCGCCAGGCCAGGATCGCCCGCTGCAGCTTGGTGGTGAAGCCCTTGCCGAAGCGGGCGTCCAGGTCGCCCTGGGCGATCCAGTGGTAGTCGGGGTAGCCGGGACTCTTCCAGATCGGGATCACCTTCTCGCGGCTGGCCTTGCCGTCGTGGAGGCTGGTGCGCCACACCTGCTCGTTCACCACACCGGCGTCGTAGGCCCCGCTCGACACCAGGGCGATGGTGGTGTCGTGGCTGCCGCTGAAGCCGGGGGCGCCGCCCTTGAAATCGCTGAGCTTCACGCCGGCCTGGGAGAGGAACCACTGCGGCATCAGCCGGCCGGAGGTGGAACTCTCCGAGCCGAAGGTGAAGCGCCTGCCCTTGAGTTCCACCAGGTCCTTCTGCTGGCTGATCGGCTTGATGCCGCTGCGGGCATTGGCGATGAAGATGCTGTGGAAGTTCACGTCGATGTCGCGCTGGGCGATCACCCGGGCGCCGGGCTTCTGCAGGCGGGCCTGCACGCCGGTGAGACCGCCGAACCACACCAGATCAATGTTGCCGGTGCGGAAGGCGCTCACGGCGGCGGCGTAATCCACCACCGGCACATAGGCCACCTTCACTCCAAGCTGCCTGCTGAGCTCAGAGGCCACGAGCGGGTAGAGGCGGTTGAGTTTCTCGGGCTTCTGGTCGGGGATGGCGCCGATGCGCAGCACCGGCTGGGAGGTGGGCTGCTGGGCACCGGCCGGCGCCGGGGCGAGCAGGCGGGCCAGCGGGCCGGCGGGCAGCGTGGGCGCCAGCAGCGGGCTGGTCAGCAGGCCGATCAGGCCGAAAACGACACGGCGTCGGGCCGTGCCGGGCCCACGCCGGAAGGGGGACAAGGGAGAGGGCATCGGGATGGGGCAGGGAGAGGCACCACAGCTGGAGGCAGGCAGGCAGGCAGGCAGCGACCCAGCCACAGCAGGTGCTGCCCATCTTGAATCAATGCACTGGGCCTGGGTCCCTTCGCCCGTCTGATGCAGGCTCCCGGCGGGCTCAGGAACCTGGAGCCCCCATCGCAGCGACCTGCGCTCGACGCTGTGTCGTATCCATCACAGCAGCGGCGTGGTGAGACACAACCCCTCGCTGTCACCAGGAATAATCTGACCACAGTTATGCCGGACTTTATGGACGCCATCTTTCAGAAATTGAAGGACCTCGTTCTTGAGGCTGAAAGGGATCCGGAGCGCGACACTGGCGAAGCGGCAGTGATCCTGTTGCGACAGTGGCTCGACACCAACACCGAGACCCTGCTGAGCAAGAAGGGGCTTGGCGAATACAACGGCACGATGATGCAGTGGTTCCACTGGTACATCCCCGCCGACGGGGAGCACTGGAACCGGCTGCGCAGCGAGGCGCCGGCCTTGGCCAAAGCTGGCATCACCGGGCTTTGGCTGCCACCTGCCAACAAGGGCATCGGAGGTGCCAACGATGTGGGCTATGGCACCTACGACCTGTTCGACCTCGGCGAGTTCGATCAAAAGGGCACCGTGCGTACCAAGTACGGCACCAAGAATGAGTATCTGGCGGCCGTGAAGGAGTGTCGGGATCTGGGTCTTCAGGTGTACGCCGATACCGTGTTCAACCACAAGATGGCCGCGGACTTCGAGGAGGATTTCGAAGCCATTCCCTTCGATCCATCCAACCGCTACAACGACCTCGGCGATGCCCGCACGATCCGATCCTGGACGGGTTTCAACTTCCCGGGCCGTAACAAGCAGCACTCCAGCATGGACTGGCACTGGTGGCACTTCGATTCGGTGGACTACAACAGCCTCGATCCTGGCTTCAAGGCGATCTGGAGGATGAGGGACAAGCAGTTCGAAGGCAATGTGGATCTAGAAAGCGGCAACTACGACTACCTGATGGGCTGCGATCTGGACATCAACCATCCGGAGGTACGGGGCGAGCTGAAGCACTGGGGCGAATGGATGCTTGATCATGTGGGCGTGGACGGCTTCCGCCTCGATGCCATCAAACACATCAACAGCGACTTCTTCAGCGACTGGATCCAGTCCATGGAGAACCATGCCCAGAGGGACCTCTTCATTGTTGGCGAGTACTGGACCTACGACATCAAGACCCTCAGTTGGTATGCGGGCCATACAGCGGGCCGGATGTGCATGTTCGATGCTCCGCTACACAACAACTTCCATCGCGCCAGCCGCGCCAGTGGCAACTTCGACATGCGCACAATCCTGGATGGCACCCTGATGAAGGAGATGCCACTGCTCGCCGTCACCCTGGTAGACAACCACGACACCCAACCGCTGCAGGCACTGGAATCGGTGGTGGAAAGCTGGTTCAAACCCCTTGCCTACGCCATCATCTTGCTGCGGCGGGAGGGCTATCCCTGCATCTTCCACCCCGATTATTACGGCGCTCACTACAAGGACAGAGGGCGTGACGGCAACGAGTACGAGATCTGGCTCGACAGTCACCGGGCCATCCTCGACAAACTGCTGCTCGCCCGCAACCACTTCGCTTACGGCGATCAGTACGACTACTTCGACCACTACAACACGATCGGCTGGACCCGACTCGGCAGCCAGGACCATCCCCATGCTCTGGCCGTGCTGATGAGCGACGGATCCGCCGGCAACAAATGGATGGAGGTGGGCAAGAAGAACACCACGTTCCGCGATCTCACAGGTCACATCAGCGACCCGATCACCACCAACGCTGACGGCTGGGCCGAATGGCGCTGCAATGGCGGCTCGGTTTCGGTGTGGGCGGAGGAGGCGGCTCTGGCCCTGGCCATGTCTTCGTGAAGCGCCATCAGCCGCACCTGCCATCCTGAAGCGAACCGATGACTGCTGGAATGCCAAGGCCTGATGTCAGACCAAGGTTACGCCCAGCGCAGCATTAACAGTCTCATTATCTCTCACATTCCTGCTCACCAGCTTGGTGATGCTGGTTGTTTCCTCGATTAGCTTCAGGCCGTAAGTCGTCAGATGCTCAGCAGTATGGATTGATCGTGACAAGAGAGGGTTGGTATAGATCTGTGTGAAAGCGTCGTAGGCCACCATCGTGAGCAACAAATCACCAAACAGGCCATCCTGGGGTGGAGCCTCGGCGAAAAGACCCACCACCAGCTCAAGGTTGTCGATGGAACGATAGAGGCTCTGCAGCCGCCCTGCCAAGTCGGCATCGCGTGTAAGCTGCTCGAAACTGAATAGGCGTGGCAATCCGAAGGCTTCTCGGTAGTCGTTATAGCTACACAACCGGAATTCACGACCCATCTGAATAGTACGGTACTCGGATTCCATGAGGAACACAGGATTGTTCAACAGGCCGATCCTGCCGGCCGCCTGCGTGGAGGCGGAATTGATCAGGTCGGTGATGCCGAGCTGCTCCAGCAGGCTGTTGTTCCAGCGGTACTCATTGGCCGGCACTGTAGCCCCATTGACGGTCAAGCTTTCGGGAACAAGCGAGTGCCAGCGATACAGCAGATCAAACTCAAGGGCGATCCAGTTTGTTCGGTACCAATTCTGCCGCTCGGCGAAGGTGGGATCTAGGCAAAAGAGTCTCTCCCCCGCGATGTGGTTGATGTATTCCTCCACTGTCAGCTTCAGCAACAGGCAGATGTTGATCATACGGGCGGTCTGGAACAATCTCTCGTCCTCCCAGCGCGGGTAGAGCCTGTACAGCTCATCGCAGATCCGGTTGTGTTCACGCAGAAACACCAGGCTGAGGGCCACATAGCCCACCGAGGAATTGCCGCGCTCCAGGCCTGTGGCATACAGCTTATCGAGGCGGAGTTCGACTTCGGCCTCAGTGATGCGGCCCCCAAAGCTTCCATTCAGTGACTCCCGCACCCATTGACTACTGCCATGGGGGTAGAGGCCACGCCCCTTGATCGGATTTCCCTTGCTGTCGACATCACACTGATAAATGGATTTTACCTGCCAGCGACCATTGCTATCACGTTCGCCGAGGTAATCAGGAAATTCCTGACCATGAATGTCCTGGCTACGAAGATGCCCACGTTCGCCGTTGCGCAGGCAACGGGTTTCCTGTTCATTTAGGCCATAGATTTGGCAGAGATCGACGTCGTGGTTCGAGGTGTTTCGTCGACGGTCTTTGGGGTCAATGCGCAAAATGCTGTCGGTGAACCACTGCGCGAAGAACATAAACAGTACTGACGACCTGTCGGTCGTCATCAGCGACTGTCCATCGGAATCGCGGGGTCGGGCGAACAGAGCGGTGATGGGTCCGGTGCAACGGGTGGCAGGGTCATAGGGAGCGTCTGGAGGTAGTTGGCTGATAAAGGCTTCAGGGGCTGGGGCCAAATGCCGGGCTGAGAAGCTGCGGTCTGTGAGCGACGGCCAGGAGGCGTAGTCGGTGATGGGCCCGTTGGGTTGACCTTTGGCGGGGCAGACGCCATCACTTTCGGCGGGCCACCAGAGGCTGTAGGGGCGTGGCCGTGGCTTGGTGGCACGGGCTAGGGAGTTGGTTCCGATGCGATTAATCAGGCGGCTCAGCCAGGGAATACTCGCTAACCAGGCCAGGAGATGACGCACTTGCCACAGCAAAGAAATCATTTCGTGATCAGAGGCAAGCCTTTACTTTACGTACGGCTGATTTTGTTGACAGCCCAACGCTTGCCATCACCTGGCCGCCGAGAGAATAGCAACGTCTGCTCACTGGCATCAGTGAGTGACAGGTGGAGGCTCAGGTGAATGGCATGGTTGGAAAGTGCTCTTCGCTCTCAGCGGAAATCTCTCAGGATGGCGTATCGACTCAACAGATAAGTCAACGTCCAAGTCAGGCCAATAGAGATGATCGGCCGTCGGTCGCAGGACATTAAGGATCTGCTGAATCGTAGCCGCTTTAAACCAGGGAAACTCTGAATAAGGAAGTGCTAGTTCTTCATCATCAATAAGCAGCCAGATGCAATGCCCGGAGACATTTGTGACCTCAGCCCCCAAAGTGGTTGTTCCAGGCATTGATGATCTCCTGTTGGCGTGACTCGACCAGACGCTCTGCGTCCTTAACCTTTGCTGAGCTTAGACCAATGTTGCGTGCGAGTTCGATGGTTGGCTTGAGCCAAAATTTCGCCTCACCATCTGGATGACTGACATGTACATGAATACGGTTTTCCTCTCGCGAGAAGAAGAAAAAGCGAAATTCGCCATCCCGGAAGACTGTCGGTGACAAGCAGGCTCCCTACTTCTTTGTAAGCATAGCTTCATTTCCAGTGGGTGTCAGGACACCAGCAGCCGCGACAAGTCATTAATGCTCAGAATTCTGGCTGGACCTGGAAAGGCTGCCCGCATCTCTCCAGCGCTGCCCCTGAGTGGCATGCAACTCAAGGGGTGTGTTAGCCGATTTCACACGCATCTTCTCCCGGTGCGAACCAAGCCGAGTGGACCGCCAGGTCAGTGAGCGCTGTCCAGACAGCAGGCGGCGGGTAAGCGATCGACTGCGAAACAAGATTACGCCGGGCTCCTTCATTAGCCAAACCTCCATATCGCGAGCCCTTATCGATGCTGTGATGCCCAGAGCTAAAATCTGGTTTGGTTATCGTCGCATTCTAGTCACAGAAAGGGCAACGCCAACTGAAAGGGGTTTCCTGCATGGTCAGAGATGCTGGTGTGTCTGTCTAACGGCATTTAGGAGGATCCGCAAAATACCCCCTTCCCCTACGTTCTGGCCGCCTAAAAGCGGGAGGCAAGCGGCAGGCACCTTTGAGATCGCTTGCAATAAAAGGCAATCTCATCCAGGTCGGATCCATTCAGAGCTTGATAAACGGATCCGCCTATAAAGGCTCGAGATGTTACAAAAGATCAGAGGGCTGCTCACGCCCAGCGGGCCGCAGTTCAGCTCATGGGTGTAGATCATTGTGGTATTTATATCGCTGTGCCCAGTAGTTTCTGAATCGTGCGGATATCTTGGCCGCGTTCCAGCAGGCGGGTGGCCTTTCTGGCCGAAGGCCAACGTGGCGGAGCCACTAGGAATGGCGGAAGGTGTGGCTCGTGGCAGGCGTGATGATTCCAGAGGCGAGCACCGCACTCGGCAAGGTCATGGCGATGCAGGCGCCGCACATCGTCCAGATGGGACGTCCAGATGGGATTGGAGTTGCTCTCCCACTTGCGAAGGCAACATTATGCGCCGATCCTTCCCGCCCTTGCCATGGCGCACGTGATCTGCGAGCGCTGAACATCAAGCCCTCCCTCGTGCAGAACACCAGCCTCCGAGGCCGCCGCCCCATCCAGCCGGTCCAACACCGCTCGAACCTCCTCAACGGACATCACCACCGGCAGCCTGGGGCGCATCCGCACCCGGACGAAATCCTCCAGATTCCGCTCCAGCAGATCTCGGTATAGAAGCAGCAGTACCGAAAGCACCTGGCACTGAGTGGAGCCGCTCACGTGGAGTTCCACCGCCAGAGATGACGCCGCTGGTGGATGCCCTCTTCACCACCCTGGCCAAGGGCAAAGCCTCATGTGCACCCACCTCGGCGACTGGGAAAGCGCTCCCGAGCGCCTCGATCAGCGGCTCACCCCAGCCGCACCTGCCGCTCCTCGCGCACCTGTAGCGGAATCTCAAGGTGGGAGCGGCCGATCATCTGGGGGCCATCCACCGAAAAAATGCGGGCCTCGATCCCGAATTCCTTAAAGGATTTTTCCAGTTCCTGGATCAGGGCCTTCTCCACCTGGGCCTCCGCATCCACCACCTTGCCCAGCAGGCGCCCCCCCAGAGGGCCCATCCGTTGGCGCACCACCTCGCGGGCGTTGGTGACCTCGATAACCAGCACGGAACCGCGGCGGTAAAAGCCACTTTATCGGCAACGCGCGACCTTTCTCGGCCGCTTGCCTCCCCCGCTTGCTGCAGTCGTCGGCTTCAGACCAGGTGGGGCCAGGGCCTAGCAGTAAGGCGCCAGCAGCTCCTCCAGGTCTCGCAGCTGCCCGGGTGGCACCAGCCGCGCCAGGGGCAGGCGGGTGGCGCCGCCGCCGATGCCCACCTGCACGGCCTCCAGGGCCTGGCGGGCGCACACCGCAGCCCCCTGGTCGAGCCGGGCGGCGCATTCAGTCGCCAGGGTGGGAGCCAGGCCGGCGTCGCCTAGGTAGAGGTTCCAGTTGGCCACCTGCAAATAAAGCCGGTCGGCGAGGGCGCCGGTGAGTTCAGCGAGGTCCTGGGCGGAGAGGGTCATGGCTCGGGGGCGGGCCGCTGCATCACCACCACGCTGACATGGACCAGCAGCAGTGCAGCCCAGGGCAATGTGAGCCACTCCAGGTGGGGCCAGGGATGGCGCATCCCCTGCACGAACCACAGGCCGCTGTTCACCGCCGCGAACACCATGGCGTGCAGGCTGAGATTCACGATCCGCGCGAAATGGCGGTAGGTGGGGTCGGCGGGGTCGGCGGGGCCGTACCAGCGGATCGGCATGGGGCGCGGGCGGGCGCGGGGCGTGTAGCTGAAGCTAGCTGGATCGGCGCGGCCCCCCCCCTGGCGGCCCGACGCATTCCCGTGCTGCCCCGCAGCCAGGGCACCGGCAGCCCTCCCCTCAGCCTCCCTTCAGCCCGGCCGGTGGAAGCAGGCCCAGCCCCGATCCCGGGGTGATCCCCGCCGGATTCGGCAGGCTGCCCGGCGCCCCTCAGTTGACGGATGGCACCCCGATGCGGTGAAAATGATTGGGTACGCGCTTGTAGCTCAGCGGATTAGAGCATCTGACTACGGATCAGAGGGTCGGGAGTTCGAATCTCTCCAGGCGCGTTCTTCAGGTCATCCCAAGGGATGGCCTTTTTTCTTGCCACACTGTCCTTGCCACACTGTCTTGGAAACGCCTGCTGGGGGCTGCTCCGAGGCCACCGGGTCGTTCCGGGCCGATCCCCATCGCGGCGCAGCGCGGGGGCAAGCCGTGGGCGGACCCGCACCAATCCGGCCCCTCCGACGGATCGACGCGGGCGTTTCCTTACCATCGGTTCATCTGTGGGTTGTTTGCCCAGCCGTCCCGAGGCGCCGCTACCGGTGCTGTTCCCTGCCGGGCTCCCGAAGGTCCGGTCGCAACCCGTCACCCGCTCCCCAGCCGCTCCGTCACCCGATCCCATGGCCTTCTCCTCCCCCTCCTCCCCGGCAGCGATCGACACGCCTTTGGGCGCGGCCGATCCCGCCATCGCCGCCCTGATCGATCGGGAGCTGAACCGCCAGCAGACCCACCTGGAGCTGATCGCCTCCGAAAACTTCGCCTCCCGCGCCGTGATGGAGGCCCAGGGCTCGGTGCTCACCAACAAGTACGCCGAGGGGCTACCCGCCAAGCGCTACTACGGCGGCTGTGAGTTTGTCGATGGCATCGAGGAGCTGGCGATCGAGCGGGCCAAGCAACTCTTCGGTGCCGCCTGGGCCAACGTGCAGCCCCACAGCGGCGCCCAGGCCAACTTCGCCGTGTTCCTGGCTCTGCTCAAGCCCGGCGACACCATCCTGGGGATGGACCTCTCCCATGGCGGCCATCTCACCCACGGTTCGCCGGTGAATGTGAGCGGCAAGTGGTTTCAGGCCTTCCACTACGGCGTCGATCCCGACACCCAGCAGCTGAACGTCGACACGATCCGGGCGCTGGCCCTGCAGCACCGCCCGAAGCTGATCGTGTGCGGTTACTCGGCCTACCCCCGCACCATCGACTTCGCCGCCTTCCGCGCCATCGCCGATGAGGTGGGAGCCTTCCTGCTGGCCGACATGGCCCACATCGCCGGCCTGGTGGCGGCCGGAGTGCACCCCAGCCCCCTGCCCCACTGCCATGTGGTCACCACCACCACCCACAAGACCCTGCGGGGCCCCCGCGGCGGCCTGATCCTCTGCAATGACGCCGACTTCGGCAAGCAGTTCGACAAGGCCGTCTTCCCCGGCACCCAGGGCGGCCCGTTGGAGCATGTGATCGCCGCCAAGGCCGTGGCCTTCGGCGAGGCCCTGCAGCCCTCCTTCCGCAGCTACAGCCAGCAGGTGATCACCAATGCCCAGGCCCTGGCGGCCCGGATCCAGGAGCGGGGCATCGATGTGGTGAGCGGCGGCACCGACAACCACTTGGTGCTGCTCGATCTGCGCAGCATCCCGATGACCGGCAAAGTGGCCGACTTGCTGGTGAGTGACGTGCACATCACCGCCAATAAGAACACGGTTCCCTTCGATCCCCAGCCGCCGTTTGTGACCAGCGGCCTGCGGCTCGGCACCGCCGCCTGCACCACCCGTGGCTTCGACGCCGATGCCTTCCGGGAGGTGGCCGATGTGATCGCCGATCGCCTGCTCAATCCTGAGGACAGCGCCATCGAACTGCGCTGCCGCGAACGGGTGGCCGACCTCTGCCGTCGCTTCCCGCTCTATGCCCTGGAACGTCAGCTCCAGCACGCTTGATCCTTGCCCCGATCCGTAAGGTGAGTTCCAAAGGTCCGCTGCACCCAGGTCCGCCGTTGTGACCCTCGCCTACAGCCCCAACGCGGCGGCCCTGGTCACCGTCATGGTGGCCGGACTGGTCACCGCACTTGTGGTTCCCTTGGTGCGCGCCCTGGGCCTGCGTTACGGCCTGGTGGATCCCCCCGATCCCCGCAAGCAGCACACAGCCCCGATGGTGCGACTCGGCGGGGTCGGCATCGTGGCCGGTTTCAGTCTCGCCCTCACCCTCACCTGGCTGGCCGGGGGCTTCGCCGACCTGCCCCCCGACAAGGACCGGTTGATCTGGACCACCCTCGCCGGTTCCCTCTGCTTCTTTGCGATCGGCCTGGCCGATGACCTCTTCGCCCTGCCGCCGCTGCCCCGCCTGGTGGGCCAGGTGGCGGTGGCGATGGCCGTGTGGGATCAGGGGGTGAGGATCGGCAGCATCGAGCTGCCCTTCGAATCGCTCCATGGTCTGCATCAGGCCCTGCCACCGCTGCTCACCCTGCCACCGGCCCTGAGCCTGCTGGCCACCGTGGTTTGGCTGGTGGGCATCACCAACGCGATCAACTGGCTCGATGGCCTCGATGGCCTGGCGGCTGGGGTGAGCGGCATCGCCGCCATCGGCCTGCTGTCGGTGAGCTTCAGCCTCTCCCAGCCCGCCGCTGGCCTGCTGGCTGCCGCCTTGGCCGGCGCCTGCCTCGGCTTTCTGCGCCACAACTTCAACCCCGCCCGCATCTTCATGGGCGATGGGGGCTCCTATTTCCTCGGCTTCGCCCTGGCCGCGATCAGCATCGTGGGTCCCGCCAAGGGTCTCACCGGCGTGAGCCTGCTGCTGCCGCTGCTGATCCTCTCGCTGCCCCTGGCCGACATGTCGGCGGTGATCATGGGCCGGCTCAGCGAGGGCCGCTCCCCCTTCTATCCCGACCGCCGCCACCTCCATCACCGCCTGCTGCGCTCCGGCCTCAGCCACCGCCGCACCGTGGTGCTGATCTATGCCTTCACCCAGTGGCTAGCGGCTCTGGCCCTGGTGCTGGCCAACGCCGAGAACCGCTTCCTCTGGTTGGCCCTGGCCACCGCCGTGCTGATCGCGGCGGTGGTGATGAGCCGCCGCTCGGTGCAGCAGGAGCTGCGCTGAGGCGGGCGGACACCTGCTCCCCTCTCGCCTCCATCCAGCCCTTCCGCCCCGGCCATGGCCCCAGCACCCCTTCCCACTCCCCCCGCCCCAGATGAGCGCTCTGTGGAGGTGCTCTGCGTGGGCACCGAGCTGCTGCTGGGCAACATCCTCAATGGCAACGCCCGCTGGCTCGCCGAGCAGCTCGCCGGACTCGGCCTGCCCCACTACCGCCAGGAGGTGGTGGGCGACAACCGCGAGCGGCTGATCGCTGCGGTGCGCGCCGCCGCCGGTCGCTGTCGGGTGCTGATCACCACCGGCGGCCTCGGTCCCACCCCTGACGACCTCACCACCGAAGCGATCGCCGCCGCCTTCGGGACCCCCCTGTTGGAGCATCCCGCCATCTGGGAGGGAATCCAGGCCCGCATCGAGGCCCGCGGCCGCGTGGTGGCCCCCAGCAACCGTCGCCAGGCTTTCCTTCCAGAGGGCGCTGCCGTGCTGCCCAACCCCACCGGCACCGCGCCGGGGATGATCTGGACCCCCGCGCCGGCCGCTTCCGGTTTTCCGATCCAGAGCGGCTTCACCGTGCTCACCTTCCCCGGGGTGCCGAGTGAGCTCTATGCCATGTGGGAGGCCACCGCCGCGCCCTGGCTGCGCAACGCCGGCCTGGCCCAAGGGGTGTTCGCCAGCCGGCTGCTGCGCTTCTGGGGCGTGGCCGAATCCACGCTTGCTGAGCAGGTGGCCGATCTGCTGGCTCTGGAGAACCCCACGGTGGCTCCCTACGCCGGCGCCGGCGAGGTGAAGCTGCGCCTCACCGCCCGCGCCGACGACCCGGCGGCCGCCGAAGCCCTGCTGGAACCGGTGGAGCTTGATCTGCGCTCCCGCACCGGCTCGCTGTGTTTCGGCACAGACAACGACAGCCTCGCTTCGGTGGTGCTCGAGCGGCTCAGGCGGCGGGGCGAAACCCTGGCCGTGGCCGAATCCTGTACCGGCGGCGGCCTCGGGGCGGCCCTGGCCGCCGTGCCGGGCGCCTCCGATGTGTTCCTTGGGGGGGTGATCGCCTATGCCAATTCCCTGAAGGAAGGATTGCTGGGGGTGCCGCCGGAGCTACTGGCGGAGCACGGCGCCGTGAGCGATCCGGTGGCGATCGCCATGGCGGAGGGGGTGCGCCGCCGCACCGGCAGCGACTGGGCCCTCTCGGTGACGGGCATCGCCGGGCCGGGCGGCGGCAGCGCTGCCAAGCCGGTGGGGCTGGTGCATCTGGGCCTGGCCGGTCCGGGCGGCAGCGGCAGCGCGGCGGTGCAGTTTGGGGAAAGCCGGGGCCGCGCCTGGATCCAGACCCTCAGCGTGGGGGAGTCCCTCAACCGCCTGCGGCTGGAGCTGGAAGCAGCGAGCTGAACCCGTCTGGACCATCCGGCAGATGTGCTTCATAGGGATCCCTCACGACCGGCAGCAGAACGATCACGAATCCTGTGGCATGGAGTTTTCCCCCGTCCGCCGGGGTTTTCCGCGAAAGGCCGGGGGGTTTTCCACAGAATGCGGCCGCCCGGGGCGCCGTGCCGTCTGGGGGTTCGCCAAAGCGTGGGGGAAACCACCCTTCCCCTTGACGGTTTTGGCTCCCGCCCCGCCGACTCGGCCCCCCGAGGCGCGTTGGCTCATCCGGCCCAGTTGTCACGGGCTTCCCGCCCTGGGTCGCGCCGATCCCAGCACGGGAGTGGCCCGATCGGGTCGCTTTGACGCGAGGGGGCATGGCGTGGCCTGATGGAGCGGACACCGCAGCGGAAGACGCAGGCATGAAGAAACGGCAGGAATTCACCCCCACCACCCCCACCAGCGCGGCCGTGCCCGACCATGCCCCCCGCAGCGTGAGCGTGGAGAACCAGTTCCCCGAAGACCTCTTCGACGCGATGGTCGCCTTCGTGGGCAGCCATCCCCAGTGGGAT